>JBJMVK010000001.1:0-23837 GCA_045810725.1 Sphingomonas sp.
CCGCGGTGTACGAGCTCGAACACTGGGGCCTGCCGTTCTCGCGGCGCGAGGAGGACGGAAGAATCTACCAGCGTCCGTTCGGCGGCATGACGACGAACTACGGCAGCGGCACGGCGCACCGCACCTGCGCGGCCGCTGACCGCACCGGCCACGCGATGCTTCACACGCTTTATACACAGAGCCTCAAGCACGATGCGGACTTCTTCGTCGAATATTTCGCGATCGACCTCATCATGCAGGACGGCGTCTGTCGCGGAGTTGTGGCGCTGAACCTAGACGACGGATCGATCCATCGGTTCCGGAGCCAGGCGGTGGTCCTTGCAACGGGTGGCTACGGCCGGATCTATTTCACCGCGACCTCGGCTCACACCTGCACCGGGGACGGCAATGCGATGGTGCTCCGCGCCGGCCTTCCGCTACAGGACATGGAGTTCGTCCAGTTCCATCCGACCGGCATCTATGGCGCCGGCGTGCTCATTACCGAAGGCGCCCGCGGGGAGGGCGGCTATCTCACCAACAGCGAGGGCGAGCGCTTCATGGAGCGCTATGCTCCGAGCGCGAAGGACCTCGCCAGCCGCGACGTCGTCTCACGCTCCGAAGCAATGGAGATCCGCGAGGGCCGCGGGGTCGGCGAGCACAAGGACCATATCTTCCTTCATCTCGACCATATCGATCCCAAGATTCTGCACGAGCGGCTTCCGGGCATCACAGAGACTGCAAAGACCTTCGCCGGTGTAGACCTCACGCGCGAGCCGATCCCGGTGGCGCCGACGGTCCATTATGCGATGGGCGGGATCCCGACGAATTACCATGGCGAGGTCGTCACCCTGAAGGACGGCAATCCCGACGCGGTCGTACCCGGCCTCTTCGCCGTCGGTGAAGCGGCGTGCGTCAGCGTCCACGGGGCAAACCGCCTTGGATCGAACAGCCTCATCGACCTCGTCGTCTTCGGACGCGCCGCGGGGATTCGCTTGAATGAAGTCGTGAAGAAGGGAGCCCTTCCCGAACCACTGCGCGATGATGCTGGTGAGCTCGCGCTCAGCCGCCTCGACAAGTTCCGGCACGCCGAGGGCGGCAGCCCGACTGCCGAGATCCGGCTCGAGATGCAACGCACGATGCAGGCCGATTGCGCCGTCTTCCGCACCGATCGCACGCTCGGCGAGGGCGTCACGAAGATCGACAAGATCTACAAGCGCATGGCCGATGTCCGCGTCACTGACCGGAGCCTCATCTGGAACAGCGACCTCGTCGAGACTCTGGAGCTCGACAACTTGCTCTCGCAGGCCGTCGTCACGATGCATTGCGCAGACAACCGCAAGGAGAGTCGCGGCGCGCACATGCAAGAGGATTATCCCGAGCGGGACGACAAAAACTGGATGAAGCACACCGTAGCCTGGTTCGACGGCTGGGGCGGCGCTGGCGGCGATGTGAAAATCGACTATCGCCCCGTGCACGAATTCACGCTCACTGACGATATTTCGTACATCAAGCCGAAGAAGCGCGTCTACTAGAACGCCCCCTTCTGCGGATATTTTGGAAAAAAAGGCCCGTAAGCTCAGCCGCCGGCTCCTTTATGTCGCCTCGCCTGAGCGGCCCCAGTCGCGAGGTAATTCGCTCATCAAGTCAAAGGGTCCCGATTTGCTCGGAGTAGCGAAGAGCCTTGTCCGCATAATGAGCGGCTGAGGCTCGGAGCAGCTGCCGCTCGGCGTCGGTTATCATGCGGACGACACGCGCGGGCGAGCCGACGATCAGGCTGCCGGCCTCGAAACGCTTGCCTTCTGTGACCAGCGCGCCCGCGCCCACGATGGCTCCCGTTCCGATAATTGCGCCGTTGAGAATGCGTGCTCCCATTCCAACGAGGCTATCGTCTTCGATGGTACAGCCGTGAAGGATCGCCTGATGGCCGACGGTCACGCGGGCGCCTATCGTCAGCGGGAAGCCGGGATCGCTATGGCCGATTGCCCCGTCCTGGAAGTTGCTCTCCTCGCCAAGGACTAGCGGCGTATTGTCTGCCCGAAGCACTGCGCCGAACCAGACGCTCGCCCGCGCGCCGATCCGAACGTCACCGATCAGGTCCGCCGACGGCGCAACCCATGCGCACTCGCCCAATTGCGGCTCATGCTCGCCAATCCGGTACAGTGGCATCTGCGCCCCCTCGTCAATCCGGCCCCACGTCCAAAAGGCCGACCTCGCCTTGATATTGATCCGGGTGCGGCCGGACGAAAACCCTGAATAGCTCCGGATGGTTCTTCCGAAGTTCGGTCTCCAGATGGCCGATCACCTGCTCAATTTCCGGTGCGCGCAGCCGGTCGTCGAACTCGACTCCGATATTGGCGATCACCTGCTGAGGCCCGATCTGGCTCGTGAGGATGCCTTCGACCCGGAGCACGCCCGGCTCGTGCTCCGCCATGTCGCGGATCGCCTCGCTGAGCTCCGGCATCGCCCGCTCGCCGATTAGCAAGTCCTTGCTCTCCCGCGCCAGCAGCAAGGCGACGAGTGCAAGCACTAGTCCAATCAGGATGGAGCCGACGCCGTCGATCCACGGCACGGCGAAGCCGACGCTGAGCGCGGTCGCGATCGCTGCTACGGCGAGACCGACGAGGGCGGCGCTGTCCTCGAACAGAACCATGAAACTCGGCGGATCCTTGCTCGCCTCGACCGCAGCGAGGATGGGGCGGTTACCACGGACGCGCTTGAACGCGCTCCAGCCGAACCACCAGCTTATTCCCTCGAAGACCGCGGACGCCGCGTACACTGCATAATTCATCAGTGGGCGGGGTATCGGTTCTGAATGGCGGATGTGGACGATACCTTCGTAGATCGACACGCCGGCGCCTAGCGCAAAGATCAGCAAAGCGACGACGAACGACCAGAAATACAGCTCGCGGCCATAGCCCCACGGGTGGAGCCGATCGGGAGGCTTTGAAGCGCGATGCTGCCCATAAAGGAGCAGCACCTCGTTCCCACAGTCCACGAGGGAATGGATTGACTCGCTGAGCATCGCCGAGCTGCCCGACGCTGCCGCCGCAACTCCCTTGGTAACCGCGATGAGGAAATTGCCGCCGAGGGCGACGATCACCGCCATTCGGGAAGACACTCCGGCCATGGACCCGAGAACCGTCGCGACCTGCGATTGTTGCGACGATTCCTCAGAGAGGCGAGATCGCCCGTTACTCTTGGTGATTTTCTATTTCCGCGAAGGTCATTTCCGCACCCGCTTACGCGGGCGATGGTGCCCAGGAGAGGACTCGAACCTCCACGCCCTTGCGAGCGCCAGCACCTGAAGCTGGTGCGTCTACCAATTCCGCCACCTGGGCACTTGTCGCTGTTGGCAGGCCGCGGCGCTTAGGGGTCGCCGACCCGCCTTGTCAATGTAGGAAGGAGGGGGCTATCGCGCCCGTCCATGATCGATCGAAACGAACAGCTCGTGACGGTGTTCGGCGGCACCGGATTCATCGGGCGCTACGTCTGCGAGCAACTCTTCAGGGCGGGTGTCAGGGTCCGCGTCGCGAGCCGCGATCCCCGCAACGCTTACTTCATCCAGCCGCTCGGCCAGGTCGGTCAGTTCGGGTTCGAGCAGGCTGACATCACCGACCTTCATAGTGTTCGAAACGCAGTGAAGAGCGCGACTGCGGTCGTGAACCTCTGCGGCGTCTTCGGTCGGAGGATGCATGGCGTCCACGTCGAGGGCGCCCGCAACCTCGCCGAAGCTGCCAAGGATGGTGGCGCGGGAGCGCTCGTCCATATCTCGGCGATTGCCGCGGATGCGAACTCCCAGTCCAATTACGGCCGGACGAAGGCCGAAGGTGAAGACGCGATTCGCGAGGCGTTTCCGACCGCCACGTTCATCCGCCCGTCGCTAGTCTTCGGCCCCGAAGACGACCTCACCAATCGCTTCGCGGCGATGGCGCGGCTGCCCTTCCTTCCGGTCATTGCCGCCAAGCGCAATTTCCAGCCGGTCTACGTCCGCGACCTTGCCGAGGCGATTGCTATGGCAGCGCTGGAGCCGAGCCGGTTCGGGGCCAAGACCTATCAGATCGGCGGTCCCCAGATCATGAGCATGGTAGAGCTTCACCGCGCCATCCTCGAAATCACGGCCCAGTCGCCAAAGATCGTCCACATGCCCGACTTTATAACCGGCCTCATCGCCAAACTCGGCTTCCTTCCAGGTGCGCCGATCACGCGCGACCAATGGCTGATGCTCCAGCGCGACAATGTGCCGTCGAAGGGCGCGCCGGGTCTCGATGCGTTCGGAATTGAACCGACACCCCTGGCAGCCGTCGGCTACGAATGGCTTGGCCGTTTCAATCGCGGCGGCAAGTTCGCCGGCCGCCGAATCAATTTGACGGCGACCTCGTGATCGGCTGACGTCACTCGATGCCGGTCCTGCTTCTCGCTATCATCCTTGGCATCGTCGAGGGTGTCACCGAATTCCTGCCCGTCTCCTCGACCGGCCATTTGATCCTTGCCACCGAGCTGCTCGGTTTCGACGCCAGCAAATGGGAAGCGTTCAACGTCATCATCCAGCTGGGCGCGATCCTGGCGATCGTGGTCCTCTACTGGCGCACCTTCTGGTCAGTCCTCGAAGGCCTGATCCGGCGCGATGCAATGTCGTGGAGGTTCATCCGCAACATCCTGATCGGGTTCCTGCCTTCGGCCGTGCTCGGAGTTCTTCTGATCAAATATATCGAAGCGCTGCTCGGTGCCCCCAAGGTCGTGGCCATCATGTTCATCCTCGGTGGCATCGCGATCATCGCAATCGAGCGGTGGGCGAAGAGGTCGGACATCGTCGGAGTCGCCGAAATGCCCGTGCGCACCGCCGCCGGCATCGGCATCGCCCAGTGCCTCGCGATGGTCCCGGGCGTCAGCCGCTCGGGAGCAACCATCATGGGGGCCATGACGCTGGGCGTCGAGCGCCGCACCGCAGCCGAGTTCAGCTTCTTCCTTGCCATTCCAACCATGCTCGGGGCGACCACACTCGAGCTGGCGAAACATCGCCACGAGATTCTGGCCGGCGCACACGGGGTCGGCTTCGGAACGGTCGCAGTCGGGTTCGTCGTCAGCTTCGTGGTCGCGATCGTCGTGGTCCGCGCCTTCGTTCACTATATCTCGCGCCATGGCTTCGCCCCATTCGCATGGTACCGGATCGTGGTCGGTGCAGCAGCGCTCGCGTGGTTGTTCGCGCGCTGATTTATTTCCCTGCTTTCTTCCGCTAAGCTAGCGAAGCAAAATCAGGAACTTAGCCAATGCGCCTCACTCTTGCACTTCTTCCGGTCTCGCTTTTGGCGACCCCCGCGCTGGCGCAGTCGGTGGCCCCTGCGAAGCCCTCCGAAGAGAAGGTCATGCAACTACCGCCCGAGCTTGCTGATCCGGCGACGGCTGACAGGCTCGCCGATTCGATGCAGGCGCTCTCGCGGGCGCTCCTCGACATGAAGGTTGGCGCCGTTCAGGCGGCGCTCGAAGGGCGCACGGCGACAGCGGCCGAGAAGAACGTCACGGTCCGCGACCTCGCCCGGCGCGACGATCCCAACCTAGACCATCACCTCCAAGCGAAGATCGCCGAGGCGAAGCCGATGATCGAACAGAGCATCAGGGCCATGAACGAAGCGCTCCCGGCGATCCAGCAGAGCCTCGTACAGGCGCAGCGGTCGCTCGAACGCGCCATCGCAAATATGCCCGATCCAAACTATCCGAGGCGCTAGACGCCCCGCGCGCTTGCGCTAAAGCTGCCCTGACATGTGGCAGCTTTTCCAGTTCCCGCTCTGCCCTTTTTCACGCAAGGTTCGCCTGGTGCTGGCAGAGAAGAGCATCGGCCACGAGCTCGTGCGCGAGAACCCCTGGGAAAAGCGCGATGAGTTCATCGACTTGAACCCGGCGGGCGAGACTCCGGTGATGGTGGAACCGGACCAGGGCGTGACGCTCATCGGCTCGCAGCCGATCGTCGAATATCTCGACGAGACAGTCGACCGGATGCCGATGATCCACGGAAATGCAGCGCTTCGAGCCGAGATCCGGCGCATGACCGAATGGTTCGACATCAAGCTCTACCGCGAGGCCGTCGAGCCAATGATGAACGAGCGAATGAGAAAGCGGCTGGTCAATCGCGAAAGCCCCGACACACGAGTGCTGCGCGAGGCGATGCGGACCGCGTCGGAGCATCTCGATTATCTCGATTACCTGCTCGACCATCGCCGGTGGCTCGCAGGTCCCGGCCTCAGCCTCGCCGATTTCACTGCCGCCGCGCATCTCAGCGTCATCGATTATCTGGGCGCGCTCGACTGGCGCGGCCACAAGCAGACCAAGGACTGGTACGCGGTGATGAAGTCCCGCCCCTGTTTCCGCCCGTTGCTCGGTGAACGGATGGAGGTGATCGTGCCCCCGAGCCACTACGACAAGGTCGATTTCTAAGCGGCGAGCAAAGCCCCGCGGAGGATCTTGTCCTCGAGCGTCTGTCCCGCTCCCAGAGCGACGCAGCTCATCGGGTCGTCGGCGATCCGAACGAGCAGGCCGGTGGAATCCTGAAGCACGGTGTCAATACCGCGCAATAGCGACCCGCCGCCCGTCATCGTGATTCCCTGATCGATCACGTCCGCCGCGATCTCCGGCTGGGTGTGCTCGAGAGCCGTTCGAACGACCTCGACGATCTGGTTCACCGGCTCGCTCAGCGCGTCTGCTACCTGCGCCTGCGTAAGAATGATCTCGGCGGGCATGCCACGGCCGACGTCGCGGCCGCGTACGGGCGTCGTCAGCCCAGTTCCATCGCCCGGCCGCACGGCCGAGCCGATCTCGAATTTCACGCGCTCAGCGGTTCCTTCGCCAATCAGCAAGTTGAAGTTGCGACGCACGTAAGAAGAGATGGCATCATCCATCCGGTCACCACCAACCCGCGACGAGCGGCAGAAGGCAAGGCCCTGAAGGGAGATCACCCCGACCTCGGTCGTACCCCCGCCGATGTCGACGACCATTGAACCGATCGGATCGGCGACGGGGAGGCCGGCGCCAATCGCTGCAGCCATCGGCTCTTCGATCAGCGACACTCGGTCAGCGCCCGCGTTCAAAACAGCGTCGCGGATGGCTCGGCGTTCGACGCTGGTTGCTCCCGAGGGAATGCAGATGACGACTTCCGGACCGCGCGTGAAGCGGCTGGGGCCCCCATGGGCCTTTCGGATGAAATGCTTGATCATCTCCTCGGCGACCTCGAGATCGGCGATCACGCCGGCGCGAAGAGGACGAATTGTTTTGAGGTTCTCGGGCGTCTTGCCCATCATCAGCTTGGCGTCGTCGCCGACCGCGCGCACCTTGCGAACGCCATTGTTTGTCTCGATCGCTACGACCGACGGTTCGTTGGCGACAATGCCAACTCCGGCCACATAGACGACCGTGTTGGCTGTACCCAGATCGATCGCGACTCCCCGCGATCCGAAACTGAACGGCGAACGCATGGCTGAAACCCCCACCCTCGAAATCCCGCCAGAAAAATGCGATCAAACGCGCGCGTGCGATAGCCCCGTTAACCATGTTAAACGCGAAGCGTGGAGCCACTGCGGCGAACGGAAAATCGTTAAGCGTTCGGTACTTAAGCGTGGACGGCGGCGACGAGGTAATTGAGCCGCAAATCGTCGCTGAGGTGCAGCCCCCGGGCGGGAGAAAATGCAATGCCTTCGACATCGAGACATTTCAGCCCGGCGTCGGTCAGCAACAGCTTGAACCGCTCCGGCGCGAGGAATTTCTCGAACTGGTGCGTTCCTCGCGGGATCCGTCCCAGACCTTCCGCGACGGTGATCATCAGTAGCTTCGACAGGCCAGTCGCGTTGGGCGTGGACATGATAAGGAGCCCTTGCGGTCCGAGGCGCCTCGCAAGCGCCTTCACGAACGCTGCAGGCTCGGCGACGTGCTCGATCACCTCCATGCAGGTAATGAGGTCAAACTCGCCGCCCAGATTTTGCACGTCGCCAGCACGATAGTCGATCGAGAGCCTGGCGGCGTTCGCATGTTCGCGAGCAACGTCAATCACTTCGGGCGATGCGTCAATACCGGTTACCTTGGCACCCAGCCGTGCCAGCGGTTCGGCGAGCAGCCCGGCCCCGCAGCCGACGTCCAAAGCCGTTTTTCCCTCGAGCGGCCTGCGGCTGCACTCGTCGCACTGCCAATGTTGATCGATCTGGTCCCGGATGTATTTGAGCCGAACCGGGTTCAGCTGGTGGAGCATCGCCGAAGCGCCATCCGGGTTCCACCAATCGCCCGCGAGTCTGCCGAAGCGCTCCGCCTCTTCGGGAACGATGCTTGTCTCGACCATGCGCGCCTCCTAACAGTCCGCGACCCTCGACCCAAGGAGCCGTTTTGCCCCGCATCGTGATGAAATTCGGTGGCACGTCGATGGCGGGCATCGAACGAATCCGAAGCGTTTCGGAGCGAGTCCGGCGGGAAGCGCAGGCGGGGAACGAGGTCCTGGTGGTCGTTTCCGCGATGGCCGGCGAGACCGACCGGCTGGTCCAGCTCTGCCGGGAGGCTGCGCCGCTGCACGATCCGACCGAATATGACGTGGTCGTCGCCTCCGGAGAGCAGGTAACTTCCGGCCTCCTTGCGATGACGCTGCAGGCCATGGGCCTCGAGGCACGGAGCTTCATGGGCTGGCAATTGGTTCGCGCGTCTGGTGTCCACGGCAATGCCAGGGTCGAGGCCATCGAGAGCGTGCTGCTGGACGAAGCCTTGTCGAGCGGCACCGTCGCCGTGATCCCCGGCTTCCAGGGTGTTTCGAGCGACGGTCGCCTCGCGACCCTGGGTCGCGGCGGCTCGGATACTTCCGCAGTCGCGATCGCCGCCGGCATAAGGGCCGATCGCTGCGACATCTACACGGACGTCGATGGCGTCTATACGACCGACCCGAGGATTGTCCCGAACGCCCGCAAGCTCACGCAAGTGACGTTTGAAGAGATGCTCGAGCTTGCGGGCGTCGGGGCGAAAGTCTTGCAGGTTCGTTCGGTCGGTCTAGCGATGCGCGAGAACCTGCCGCTGCGCGTTCTTTCGGCATTCGAGGACAAGCTGGGCACCGATATCGTCGCCGAGCTTTCAGGAGACCAGATGGAGAGAAACCTCATCGCGGGCATCGCCGCCGACCGGAACGAGGCGCGGATCACGCTCACCGGCGTGCCGGACAAGCCGGGAACAGTTGCGCAGGTCATCGGGCCGATCGCGGAGGCCGGGATCCAGGTCGACATGATCGTCCATGCGGCGACTCCCGACACGGGCTCGAGCGACCTTACCTTCACAGTTCCGCGCGCGAGCCTCGCGCAGGCCATGGCGGTAATCGAGAAACGCAAAGGCGCGATTGGCTACGATCAACTCCTCAGCGATGGCGCCGTCGCGAAGGTTAGCATCGTGGGCGTAGGGATTCGCTCCAATCCGCAGCTCGCAGCCAAGATGTTCGAAGCGCTCGCCGAGCGTCAGATCAACCTCCACGCCGTCTCGACGAGCGAGATCAAGGTGAGCGCGCTGATCTCCGAGCAGGAGCTCGAACTCGCAGTCCGCGTCCTCCACACCGCTTTTGGCCTCGACGGGGAGCAGGCGGCATGAGTGGCGAGGGACTGATCGCCGAACCGCGCCCGGTTCATCAAACCGAGGGCCACGCGCGGCTCGCCGAACTGATGCATCGGGGCACCGAGTTCCTCGGCTGCAACGTCGCAATCATGGGCGGCGCAATGAGCTGGGTTTCCGAGCGGAACCTCGTTTCGGCAATCTCCAACGCCGGCGGCTTCGGCGTGATTGCCTGCGGCGCGATGACTCCCGAGCTGCTCGACGTCGAGATTGCCGAGACAAAGGCACGCACAAGCCGCCCGTTCGGCGTCAATCTCATCACCATGCACCCTCAGCTCGCCGACCTCATTGACGTCTGCGCAAAACACGATGTCGGCCACGTGGTGCTCGCCGGCGGGCTTCCGCCGGGCTGGGCGATGGACAAGATCAAGGGTCGCGGCGCGAAGCTGATGGCGTTCGCCCCCGCGTTCGCGCTCGCAAGGAAGCTGATGCGCTCGAACGTCGACGCGCTGGTGATCGAAGGGATGGAGGCGGGCGGTCATATTGGCCCGGTTTCGACCTCCGTGCTCGCCCAGGAGATCCTGCCCCACGTCAGCAGAGACATTCCGGTGTTCGTCGCCGGCGGGATCGGCCGCGGCGAGGCCATCGCCGCTTACCTCGAGATGGGAGCGGTTGGCGTGCAGCTCGGCACCCGATTCGTCTGTGCCCAGGAGAGCATCGCTCATCCCAATTTCAAAAAGGCCTTCATCCGTGCCTCTGCCCGCGACGCGGTGCTGAGCGTCCAGATCGATCCACGCCTTCCAGTCATCCCCGTTCGAGCACTCAAGAACAAGGAAACCGAGCGTTTCGCTGCGAAGCAGCGCGAGGTCGCCACCCTGCTCGACACGGGCCAACTGGAGATGGCCGAGGCGCAGCTCCAGATCGAGCATTATTGGGCAGGCGCGCTCCGCCGCGCCGCCATCGACGGCGACATCGAGACCGGGTCGGTGATGGCTGGTCAGTCGGTCGGGATGGTGAACCGCGAGGAGCCCGTCGCGGCGATCATCCAGGAACTCGTCGACGAAGCGGCTGCGGCGCTCGAAAGCCGCGGATAAAGGAGGAAAATCGTGGCAAGCGCAGCTGTCGCCGTCGCAATTCGAAGAGTGACGTCACACCTGATGAGCAACAATGCCGTAAGCGCGGAGAGCGCGGTGACCTTTGTCCCCGCGCGTCGCTTGCAGGCGCGAATGCTCGCGCGGCTGGTTCGCCGCGGCGTGATCATCGAGACCGCTCCTGAGCGCTATTATCTCGACCTGCCCGCTTACGAGCGCTGGCGGCGCGGCTTGCGTCGGCGCGTCGCGCTTGTCCTTGGCGGAGCCTTGCTGGCCAGCATCGGAGCGGCGCTCCTCGGCTAGGGCCTGTCTAAAAAGTCATTTGATCCGCAGCGCCCGGTACGTGAGGATGCGCTCGGATAAGTTCATGCGGCGCGAGGAGGGGCACAACCATGGAACTTCATATGCCGCACATGCCGCATCCGCACCTCGAGAACCGCAAGGAGGCGTTCTTGAGGGCTAAGCAGGGCGCCAACTCCTTCAACAGCCGGCTCGGAGTCAAAATCACCAACATCGTTGGAACGATGTGGTGCGCCTACGCTTTCGCCTGCCTCGCGCTTATCAGCTTCCCCGCCGCAATCAGGGCCGGCACCGCGCCGCTGGTTGCCTGGTTCGCGCAGACTTTCCTCCAGCTCGTGCTCTTGTCGATCATCATGGTCGGGCAGAAAGTCGCCGCCGCGAAGTCCGACCGTCAACTGGAACAGACCTATTACGACGCCGAGGCGCTACTCCAGATCAATGACGAGATGCACAAGCTCGTGAAGCAGAATGTCCGGCTCACAGAGCAGATCAATGAAGTGCTGCACCAGAACACAGAGCTGACGGAGCAGATCAACAAGCTGATCTGCAGAACGGACAAGGAATGACTGCCATCTAGCAAGCGCTTGCCCGAACCTGCATCATGAGCTGGAGCGGGCGGCCTTCATTGTCCTCGAATGCCGCGATCCACTCCTCGGTCCCGTCCCCGTGGCGATGGATCAGGTGCGGAGCATTGATGAAGCTGACTCCGCGCCCCTCAAGCTTCGCCTTGGACTCGTGAATGTCCCGGACCCGCAGGTAGAGAATTGATTCGCAGGCGAGTTCGCCTTCTTCTTCGGTCAGCATCATTCGTACGCCGCCAAGATCGAAAAATGCGAGATTGCCGAAGCAATAGAGCTCGGGCAGCCCGAGAATGTCGCGGTACCAGGATCGGGATTCGTCGAACCTACTCGTCGTACGCGCCACCTGGCCCAGCATCATGTAGCTATCCGTGTCAGCATTCATCGCCGACCTCCTCAATTGATCAAGTGCAGTGCCCCTCGCGATCCCCTCCCACCGGCGCAGCTGCTCCCGGCTCGAGAAGCCAAGCTTGCCGAGCGCATTGCTGACATGGAATTTCACGGCATCGATGCTGACGCCGGTGCGCTCGGCGATGCGGCGGTTGGTCATGCCGTGCCGCACCTGCTCCGCCACCTTCCACTCCGAAGGGGTCAGCAGGTCGTCGTGCGGCGGGCGTCCTGGCCGGGTCGTCATGGACGCTGTTCGTAGCGCCTAAGCGGACGAATTACCCTACCCTCTCGGGGGAAGGTCTGCTTAGTGCGGGATGGCTCCGAGAACATCGCCAAGTCCGATGCCGCGGTGCTTCTTCGGCGGCTGTTGCGGCGGCTCCGGCCCCTTATCGCTCGCATAGCCGCCCATACCACCGATACCGCGCATCAGCGACGCGCTTGTCTTGTAACGGACCTTGGTCGTCCATTTCGGGGCCTTGGGAGCGTCCGCGAAGTCGGCTTCAGGGCCATATCCGATCATCATCACCATGCCGGTCGGTGATGCTGCTGCGACTTCGGCTGGAAGCACGCATTCGCTTGCAGACGGTGCAAGCACGGAGCCCGCCGCCACTAGTCGCTTGACCTCGCCCGGAGCAAGGAAGTCGAGCGCAGGCATTTGCGCTGAGCCGGCCGAGCTCCACAGGATGACGTCGCCGCTGCCATTTGAGCCGAACATTGCGAGCGCATAGCCGGTCGCGCCCGATGCGGGCTGCCATGCAAGCCGGGATGCTCCTGAAGCCAGGGGGCCGGCATCGCGAAGCCCGAGCGCAGGCATGAAGTCCTGTCCCACACCGAGGTTGAACGAGATCGGAGGCGCGTAATTTGCCTGGACCTTGTGGGCACCAATGAGCGACCCCCCTGCCGGGACCGGTCGTCGGTCGCGCTCGTTCGGCCAGCGCCCGAAGCCCGGCGCGCTCGTTGGCGCAACCTGCATGTGCGCCATGTTCGCCATCGCCGCCATCCCCGGGGGCACTTGGCCAGGTGCGATCTTCGAGAAATCGATGACTGTCGGTTGGCCGGCGCTCACATGCTCGCCGCAGCCCCAGTAGACCAGCATCCGCCCCTTCGGTCGTTGAAATTGCGCGGGGAGCGCCGAATGCTCGGCCGACGCTTCATCGCCAACGGGCGTCAGGAGCGGAAGGCTTGGGCCCATTTGTAGGCCCGGTGGAACCAGGTGCTCGGCCCCTGGCGCAGCAGGCGGCTTGTCCTTGGAGGCAAGGCGAAGATCGAGGGTGTGGATGGCTTCGCCGCCGCCGCCGTTCATCATCGCCATGATCTGGGCCATGCTCGGGCGGGCGCCGCCAGCCATCCCAGCGCCCATTCCGCTCTGCGTCGCTACGTCCATCCAATAGCTTGCGATCGGCGGCGGCGCTTTTTGCGCCTGCTTCGGCGAGGCTGCACCGATCAATGCCGCCGCGCACGCGCCGGCGGCGATTAGACGAACCTTGCTCATCGATATTCCCCCGGTCGACAGCCGCAAACGGCCCTGCTGATTTGCAATTATCTGCGTTCCGAACGGGCCGTCAATCAGCCCCGGGCCGAATGCGCTGTCGCCTCTAGGAGCGAACGACGCGGCCGAGAGCCTCCGGGATTCCACGGCTGAGGACCTGTTCGAAAATGGTGCAATTGCCACCGATGCCTTCCAATTGGCCTCAACGGCTCAATGAGTTAAAAGGTGTTAACTTTCGCCGGTTGAGTCGCGGAGCCGACTCATGCCGTTTTTTTGTCGCAGGCACGGGGGGCACGTGTCCGGAACTGATATTTTTCTCTCTTATGCTCGAGCCGACCGGCCAGTCGCACGCACCTTTGCGGAGTGCCTGGGCGAGGAGGGATTCAACGTCTGGTGGGATGCCTCGCTTCACTCGGGCGAAACCTTCGACGAAGTCATAGAGCAGAAGCTAAGGGACGCAAAAGCGGTCGTTGTCCTCTGGTCGCCACGGTCGGTGGCATCGCGCTGGGTTCGCGCCGAGGCCACGCTCGCCGATCGACGCAACAAGCTCGTGCCGGCCATCATCGAGGCCTGCGACCGTCCTATCGTCTTCGAGCTGACCCACACGTCCGAACTTTCCGAATGGCATGGTGACCGGTCCGACGCGCGCTGGCGCACCTTCGTCGAAGATCTCGGCCGGCTCATGCACAGGGATGAAGGCCCGGGGCCGGTCGCGGCGGTGCCCGAGCCGCCCCGAGGGCCCGTTCCTCCTCGCCAGCCGCTTCGCCCGGGGAACGACGAGGTCATCCTTGCGCGCGAGATCCGACACGAGAGGCCCTTACGCCAGGCGCCGGCTCCTGAGCCGCTGCACGCGGTTCCGGTCGAGGACAGTGAGCAGGAAATCCACTGCCTCGAAATCGAGCAGGGTGAGCTTCCGGCCGACCTGTACATCATCGATTCCTCGAGCGTCAGCATCGGCCGCACCGCGCCCGCCGATGTCGTCCTTCCGCACAGGAGCATCTCACGCGAGCATTGCATCGTGGGACTTGCCAACGACGAGTTGCTGGTCACGGATCTCAACTCAACGAACGGCACCTATATCGATGACGAACGGGTCCACCGTGCGACCATTCTCCCGGTCGGGTCGGTCGTGCGGCTCGGCCAGATCTCGTTGAAACACGCGGTGTGCACCAGGGCAGAGGCCTGGCGCCGGAGCGACCTCAATGGCAAAGGCGCGACGAGAGGCCGGCTCGCGGCGACATCCTGAAGCGCGAGCGCACCTACTTCCGGTTTAGGAATACGATGTAATTGCGGGTCTGCTGGGCCTGCTTGAGCAGACGCTGCGCTTCCTTCTCGGTCTGGATGCCGCCCATCGAGGCCTTCAGCGTCTTGAGATATTTGTCGTAGCCCCGGGCCAGCTCGACACTCTGGCCATTGTTCGAACGCATGACGTCCCGCGCCATCGAGCGCGCATCATCCACCGTGGAGTTGAATTGCGACAGGGTCGCGGGTGTAACGCCGGCGTCCGGCGTCGCGATGATCTCGGTTGTCGCCGCCTTGCCGGTCTTGCCTTTTGTCGCCGTCGCCAGCGATGCTGCCTTGGAAGCGGTCAGCTCGTCCGCCCCTGCCTTCGCAGCAGCCTTTTTCATTGCCGTGACCTGCGCCTGCGCGGCGGCTGTCTTGGCTTTTTCAGCGTCAAGCGCCTGTGATGCGGTGGACTGGTCGGTCGGTGCCGGCGCGTCCGGCGTCACATTGTTCTGTACGTCGTTCGCGCCACCCGCGTCGCTGGCCGGCGCCGCCTGATCGGCCGTCGCGCCAAGGGGCACCCCGTAATTGTCGATCGCGCTTTCGGCCGCCGCGGCGTTCGCCGTTTCAGGCTTGCCCCCGCCTCTCATGGTGAGTGCACCGATGCCGACCACGCCGAGAAGGCCTGCCGCGGCCGCCGCGAGCATCAGCGGCTTGGGTTTCCTCTTCTCATCGTGTGGCGGGGACGTGGGAGGCGTCTTCGCCACCACTTTGTCTTTGGCAGGTACCGCCACCACGGCAGCGTCTTTCGCGCTCACGACCGTGCTTGGGGCCGCAGCCTTCTCGGTCGCCTCAGCAGGTTTCTCAGGGGATTCGGTTTTCTTCTTGCGCGCGCCCGTTTCTTCTCCGGCCCGCTTGAAGCTGGCGGCCTTCGGATCCTTCGGCACTCCAGTGACCACCGGCGCTTTGGGATCGACGTTCGGGGTCGGGGGAACGGGGATGATTTCCTCGGTCTCGACCTGCTTCGCGTAGAAGCGCGTCGCTTCGTCGTCGGGCTCTTCGGTGGCTGCCAGCCTTCCGAACGTCGCAAGCCAATCGGTCAGGGTCTGCGGCCGGTCTTCTGGCTTGACGACCATTGCAGCGTCGATCGCGGCGAGGAACCGCTTGCTGTACCCCGGCCACTTGCCGTCGGATAGCGGCTTGCCGAGCCCGGCATGAAGCCGCTCGAGCACCTCCGGCGGCTTCTCCCCCGTCACGCACTCGTACATGACGACGCCGAGCGCGTAGATGTCCGTCCAGGGTCCCTGGGGATAGGTTTTCACATATTGCTCGATGGCGGCGTAGGGCGGGGTGTGGAAGGTCACCTTGGTGCTGGTCGCTTCCGCGGCTTCGAACCGCGCGGAGCCAAAATCGATGAGGACGGGACGATTGTCTTCGTTGATGAGGATGTTCGGCGGCTTGATGTCACGGTGGAGCACACCCACCCGATGCGCGCGCTCGAGCCCTTCGGCGATTGGCTGCAATATGCTCCATAGGCTGCGCTCGTTGAAGCGCCGCCCCTGCTTCAGCATCCTGGAGAGCGAAAGCCCGTCCTCGAAATCCATTACCATGTAGGCGGTGCCGTGGATCTCGAAGAGACTTCGGACACTGACGATATTGGGGTGGCGCGTCGGTGTCGACAGGTTCCAGAGGAGCTTCGCCTCCTCGACGAAGTTTTTAAGACCGAGAGCGTGCACCTCCTCGGCCTCGGAATCGATCGGGACGACGGTGTCTTCCGAATCTCGCTCGCTGATTGAGCTCGGGAAATATTCTTTAATCGCGACGAGCTCGTTGAAATAGATCCCGCGCGCCTTGTAGACGATGCCGAATCCGCCCACCCCAAGCACTTCTTCTATGCGCCACTCGCGCAGCACCGTCCCCATGGGAAGTGCTTTGTTGCTGTAGGCCTTGTTCATCGTCGCCGCCCCCACGACCGATCTATCAAAAAGTAAATCGCATGAAGCTTTGCCGAATGCTAGTCAGTGGTTCGAACGATTTGTCGGGGGAACTGAATGCGCTTTGACTGCGCCAGCCGGACCCATGTCGGCCTCAAGCGGAAGATCAATGAGGATTCGCTCTTCGCCGATCCGGAACGGGGGCTCTGGGTAGTCGCCGACGGAATGGGCGGCCATGAGGCGGGCGAAGTCGCGAGCGGCATGGTCATCGATGCGCTGCGCTCCTTACCGTCACTGGACGATCTCGATGAGCTCGCCCGTTGCGCCGCCCAGGCCTTGCAGCAGGTCAACCGAGACCTGATCGGCCTCGCGCGATCGGGAGGCAGCGAGCAGACGATCGGCACCACGGTAGTGGGTCTCGCCATTGCCGATGGATCATTCCGGTGTTTCTGGCTTGGCGACAGCCGGGCCTATCGCCTGCGAGACGGCGAGATCACCCGGATCTCCCACGACCATAGCCTGGTACAGAATCTGGTGGATGCCGGGATGATCAAGCCTGAGGAAGCCGAAAACCACGAGAGCGCCAATCTGATCACGCGCGCGGTCGGCGTCGCCGAGAATGTCGAGGTCGATATTGTGAGCGGCGATGCAATCGAGGGAGATCAGTTCTTGCTCGCGAGCGACGGGCTGACCCGGGTAGTTAGGGACGATGAGCTCGCCGCGGCGCTCGGGGGAGCCTCGGCAGCGGAAGCGGCCGAGAATCTGCTCGCGACAGTGCTCGAGCGAGGCGCTCCCGACAATGTCTCGCTGATCATCGCCAAGTTGGTCTGACGGCGGCGCCTGAAAAGGCGTAAGACCAGGACTAGTAAAGCATTTCTCAATTTGGCAGACTGGCACGAAGGCCCGCCCTCGTGCCGGAGAGCGGACCTTCTCGACAGGAGACTGGCCGGTCATCCTGCTGGCGAACCGACCCACAGGGGGGCAGGTCGGTCACCGCACCAGTGGGAGGTGGGCGAACGAGCGCCCACCTCCCCCCAGTTCTCAGCTTGCTTACATTCCGCGTTCCGGCGCCGGCGGCGGCGGCGGAGGCGGCGGCGGCGGTGCCGGGCACGCTTCTGTCGCCAGGATCACCGATCCATCCGCGCAGGTCTGCGTCGCTGGAGGCGGCGGCGGAGGAGCCGGCGGCGGCGGCGGGGGAGGCGGCGGAGCCGCGTGACCACCCAGCGGCAGGACGATCTTGAAGTTGCCGCTGTGGCTGGTGACGCTTCCGTTGAACTCGCCCTCGTAGCCGATCCTCAGGTCAACCGGGCCGACCTTCCCGCCGACGGAAAGGCCCGCAAGGAACGTGCCCTTCTTCTGCGCCGACGAGACGATGTCGAAGTCGTTCTCAGGATCCGGGGTGAACCACCCATGGAACTGCGAACGCTCGTCGCCGAAGCGGTAGCGGTAGCCAAGGTTCACTTCCGGAACCACTCCGCCCATCGCTCCTGCCCACTTGACCCCTCCGGTGAGGAAGCTGTGGTTCGACTTGCCGCTACTGACCGTCAGCGCCGCGCCGTTGCCATTGTCCTCGTCGAACCCGTCAAGCTTGGCGTTGACATAGTCGTAGTCGAGGTACGGCGTTACGACCGAGTTCCCGCCCATCGCGAGGCGTGCCCCGCCATGCAGGCCGAAGGTCCACATCTTGACGTCCGGGTTTCCGGTCGGGGTCGCGGCAAAGCCGGTTCCCGTGCCCAGACCTGAGAAGTTGATGTGGCGGGTCGCATCTCCGTTCATCGAGCTGTAGGTCGTCACGCCCTTCACGAAGAAGCTGCCCGGATCGTAGACCGCATAGGCTCCGAGCTGCCAGCCATTGCCCTTGATCGAGTCTCCGAACTGGCTGTCGTGCAGCTTGTTCGAGACATAGCCGCCATCGATGCCGAGGATCGCGGCATTGCCGACGCTCGCATCGATGCCAAGGAGCCCGGTGAACCGCTTGGAGCGGCTGTCGCCGGCCTCCTGGTCACCGTCGGCCTTGCGCGTCTGGTAGTCGAGCTGACCCCAGACGTGGATCGGCGAAGAGGCACGGCACTCGAGCACCGAGCCGGCAAGCGCCGGGACCTCGCAGTTGGTCGCATGGTCGGTAAGGTCGTTGTAGTGAACACCAAGGCTCGGGAACGAGTTCAGGTAGTTCGCGTAACTCGACCCCGACAGCATGTTGAGGGCGGTGTTGTAGTTGGCAGCATCCGTCATCAGGAACAGGTCAGCGAACATGTTCGCCGCCCCGCCCGTCAGCCCAACGTCGAAGTAGCTGTCGAGCCCGGTGCCGACCGCAACGCCGTTGCCATTGAGACCCGCAACCTGGTCGAACGGAGTCCGAGTGACCGCCAGATCAACATTGTTCTGGTTGTCGTAGACGCAGCCGGCATGGAGCAGCAGCGATGCCGTCGGGATGCCGTTGATCACGCATGCATCGAACGTTCCGTTACGGACATTGGCGTCGATGATGTTGTCATAGAGCGTCGTGTCATAAAGCCCGCTCGAGCTGGCGATGTTGGCAACCAGGGTCCCGTCGAGGTTCGCCGTGTCCGCGAAGATCTGCGGGTAAGTGCCCGGAGTTGCGGTCCCGCCGGTCGCAGGCGGAAGGTCGTAGGTCAACGTCCCGTCGGCGCCCATATTGAACGTGTTGATGAAAACGTAGCTCGGGCCATCGACCGGATCGACGGTGAGGTGGAGGTTGCCGCCGCCGTTGACAGTCAGCGTTCCCACACCGCACGAGCTTGCCGCCGGGTTGTCGCCGCCAGCAGCAATCGCAGCCGCGTCATAGCAGGACGCATTGATCACGCCGTTGAAGTTGGTCTCGCCGCCGGTGACGTTGATTGCATCGCCGGTCTGGACATTGATATCGCCGGTGACGTTGCCCTTCAGCAGGTTGATGACGCTCTTGTTCGCAGCTTCGCTGACATTGATCGCCGTGCCGCGATGGAAGGTGGTTCCTCCATCGGTCGAATAACGGACGATGATGTCGCCCGAGTTGTTGATGGTCAGCACTTCGCCCGCCGGCGTTGATACGCCATTGCTTGTCACCCTGATGCCGTAAGCGTCCGCTGCGCCGCCCTTGCCGGTGATCGCCGTCACGTCGATCGTCCCGCTGTTGGCAATCGTTGCATTGTGATGATTGACGTTCACGGCACCGTTTGCGGTGGTCGTGATCGTCTCAGTCCCAAGCAGGCCGCCGTTGACGCGAATGCCCGTAGCATGCGCAGCCGAGTGCGGATGGGTCGTCACAACCTGGGTGGTGGCCCCGCCGGACGTGGTGTTGGTGTGTGTAGTAGCGGTCGTGCCCATTCCCAGCGCCTTGGCAAGCACCGTGAGCGAGCCGCTGTTGGTGATCGAACCGGTAATGGGCTGGGCAAGCAAATCAAGGACTTGTCCGCCGCTCGCCGTTGGCGTGTAACCAATTACGGACTGCGCTTGAATGTGGATCCCGACTGCTGTTGCGTTCGCATTCACCGGAGCCGCCGCCTCCGCGGTGACGTTCATTGCTCCGTCATTAGAGACGGCGACATCGAAACCGCCGGGGAAGCCATTCCTGTACGTCTCATAGCCGACCGCAGACGCGGCCGCCGTTCCTGTCGCGGCCGTGGCTTCCGCATTGGCGGCGACATTGATCGTTCCGCTGTTGCTGAAGCTGGCATTGACCGTGGCGGGGGTGGTGCCGGCAAGGCTTATTGTCTGCTGCACGCCGACTGCTTCCGCGTTGGCATGAGCATGCGAGATGCCCGTCGCCGTCGCACTGGCGGCGACATTCAGCTTGCCGCTGTTCGTAACATTGGCTGCCGCGGTTTCGCCGCTCACCGACTGCCGGGCACCTCTGGCGAAGGCCGCCGCGCTGGCCTGACCAACCGTTACGGCCGAGGATCCAGTGCCGGAAACTGCGCCATTCGCAAGCGCAGCTGCATGGGCGTCAGCTGTCACAGTACCGCTGTTGGTCAGGGTAGCTGCGGCAATCTGGCCGGAGACAAGCTGCTCGAGGGCACCAACGGCACCGGCGCCAGCTGTGGCATAGCCCGCGCCGCTCGCATTGGCCTGAGCCTCCAGCGAAACCGTTCCGCTATTGGTGAGGATCGCGTTGACGGAACTGGTAGCGCCGAAAACCCCTTTGCCCATCGCACTCTGGAACATTCCGTCGTTGGCGTTCGCGAACGCCCGCGCTCCGCCGAGGGAAGCAACAGCGTTTGCGGTGGCGTTAAGCAAGACGGTACCGCTGTTATCTTCGGTGCCGTTCACCACGGTGCCCAACATGTACTGATAGATTCCGTCGGCAGCACCTGCGCTCGCAAACGCGCCGACGCCCGAAGCATTTGCAATTCCGTCGAGCTCGACCGTCCCGCTGTTCGTCAGAACGGCGGAGGCGGTTTCCGCTCCCACCTGCTGTCCGATGCCCCCGGCCGCGTGCCCCAACGCGTAGGCCTGCCCGGCAAAGCCGATACCGGTGCCCGTTGCGACTGCCGAACCGCTTCCCACGACGTGGATTGTGCCTGAGTTCGTGGAGTCGATTGTGGCTTTTCCGACGTTGGCGTTCAGCAAACCAACAACACCGTTCGCCCCTGCATTAGCCGACGCAAACGTGCCGTTCGCCACTGCGAGAGCTGAAACTTCGATGTCGCCCGAGTTGGAGAAGGAAAGCGCTGCAGTGCCGCCGGTGCCGAACGCAAGCCCTTCTTGGAAGATTCCCCTCGCACCCGCACGTGCATTCGAGGACCCCTTCGAGGTCGCATCGGCGCTGGCAGCGACATTGAGATTGCCACTGTTGTTCAGCGAAATGTCGAGCGTGCCGCTGTAAGCAAGTGCCTGCTCGTATACCCCCTCCCCGACGTTTGCGTTTGCCTGTGCCTGGAGCAACCCATTGGCATTCGCACTCGCACTGATCGTGAGCGTCCCAGCATTTGTGAAGGCGGCCTCGCCGGTGTTTCCAAACGCAAGCTGATAAATGCCACCATTGTCCGCGAGGGCTAGCGCAGCGCCGGTGTTCGCAACCGCTTTCGCACCCACGTCGATGAGCAAAACGCCATCATTGTCGATCGCAACACTGGCGGCGCCGGCAGCATATGCCTCCTGAAAGATCGCATAATTATTGTCAGCGAACGCGAACGCAGCGCCAGTTGTGGCCGTGACCGTTTGATGCGCCCCGATGTCGGCATTGCCGTGATTCAGGATCGTCAGATTGGTGTCCGCTCCGGAGTCGCCGTATTGGGAAACCGGCCCGGTATAGTGACAGGTGTCTCCGATATCGCAGAGCGTGATCGTGTCGTTCACCGGGCCGGCATCGGTGGTGGAATGGAAAATTCCCGGACTCGTTACCGTGGCCGCATAAGCCGGAGCGGCAGAACCGAGGACAGCAACAGACGCGCTCGTGAGCAACGCGATACGCTTATTCGAAATCTTCATTTGACAGAGTTCCCCTGTGGCCGCGGGCGCGGCAATTTGGACAAAAAAAAGGGCCGACACGGTCCCTCCCCGCGTACGTGGGTAGCGGCCCGTCGCCTTCTCATGCAAGCCGACAACTTGGTAACGCTCACATAACTTTCGGTAATAGGTCGTTTCTGATCGCAACTGTGTCTAGCGCATCACACCTGCGCCCAAGGCTGGCTGTTTTCGGACCTTCTTCTACGGGCTGGGCTTCGATTTTGTTTGGCTGGAACGCTCCGCTGGGCTGACACTAACCCAGCAAGCGTGAGTGGCTCCCATCAGAATTGGGTTAGCACCGACCTGTTCACCTTCCGCAGATTGCCGCAGACCTTAATGGCAGGGAATGGGTCGATGGCTGCCATTGGCCCAATGCTGGTGAAGGGCGCCCTATCGATGGGCTCGCGCGCTTAGACTGTGGGGTTAAATGTGGGGTGACCAAAATATACCTGAAAAACAATCAAAATAAATCAAGTTGATAGCGCTTTTTATTATACAGACACCCCATCCGCCACCCAGAGTGTTGTACGTTCTCGAGACCTGGGTGACGGAACGTTTTGCAGCCTGTGTCTTGGAACACTGCCAAAAGTCGCGAAAGGAGGCGGCGCTGGCCGTTTGCCTTGCCGCGACGAGGCCGCGAAGCTCTGCGCCACGTGATCTGAGTAGTTCTGGACGTTCGATTCTGCGAAGCGTCCCAGTTGCGAGACTGCCTCCAATCATGTTCATCTCCCCGCAGGAAGAATTGCCTCTGATCCTCGTTGGGCTCCAGGGCCTTGTCTGCGATCGTTTTCGAGCCGCGCAACCAAGCTGCGCTCGTCCCAGATCTCGCACTTCGATCCGAAATCGGTCTTCTGGATCTTGGCGATCGCCTCCTCGTCATTCGCCGCTTTGAGGAAGTCGGTGCTAACGGTCCTCCGTTCAATGTCGAAGCAGTAAACCCGATAGAGCTTCGGAACGTTGGACATAAGCGTACTCCTACTCAGCGGGAGCACCACGCTCTCAGTCGCCGCTGCGCCGAAGCTACCCGCGGCGATGAGTCACCCCGTACGCCGTTTGGGCATAAGACAAGATAACGTGGGTTACGAAACGATCGGCCTCCAGTCTGGTCGCCGCATGATCAGGCTTAGATCGTCACCCACGGGCTGCCTTTTGAGGGAGACGAGCTGCAAGTCATGGACCCAAGCGTCGGGTCCGAAGCTGAGGCCCACCTAGGTATCAATCCGTATTGCCGGCGCGGCACAATTCTGATGTCTCGGGACGCATGGATGCGCGAGCTTATTACCTCCGGCTGACGCTTGAGGAGCAGGACGCGGCTCGGAACTCGACCTCCGCCGAGGCGCGGGAGCGGCACGAGGAGCTCGCAAGCGCCTACGAGATACGCTGCCTTCTGGACGCGCCCTTGAGGCTTTCTAAGAAGTTGAAAGACGTCGAAACCGCCGTTTAGGCGCTGGGGCTTCTGACGCCCAGGCGTTGCTGACTGTCGTCGATCATCTTCACGCCGTCGAGCATGTCGCCAAGCGGCGTGCCCTTGGAGACCCGGCCGAAAACGCAAGCATATCGCCGCAACCAGCGCGGTGATGGCCTGTTTGCCGAAACTAAGCGCGATCGCGGCTCCTTCCGGACGAGCCGCCTGCAGCGTCAATCCTGCCGTTCATCGAAACCGGCCCCGGGAGCTTTGGCCAGCGGTAGACATTGGGCTTGCATTCACGCTACAAATGTAGCACTCTACAAATGTAGCGCGACGAGTCTGTCGCGTCGAAACAGGATTTTTGGCCAATGCTCAGCAAGTTACCACCCCGCGAACGGCAGATCGTCGATATTCTCTATGAGCGGGGCCCATCGCTGGTCG
>JBJMVK010000002.1:0-14527 GCA_045810725.1 Sphingomonas sp.
CAGTGGCAAGCTGCTCCAGACAATGATTGAGGGCAGCAGTAAGGCGAAAGAGTTACTCAAGGGCGATGCGCTCGATCGCACCGTAATCGATACCCTGATCACCCACGCGGTGAAGTAGGCGACAACGCCGAGTGTGCCCAAGCCGCGGGGCGCGGCGGCTATCCCCCACGCGCGCCAATCGGGCAGCGATGTCCGAAAGCATGGAAGGATGCCCCATGGCCTATTCGACCACCTCTGACGATCCCGCCATCTTGGGCGGTGACAATGAGGAGCTGATCAAGCTGCTCGTCGGACGGCGCGCCCGGCGCAATCGATTGCGCCGATTGTTGCTGGCCAAGCTCATCCGTGACAGCCGGACGGAAGAGACGGACACGGGTGATGATTTTGAGGACGAGGACACCGGCAGCGAGGACCATCGGCTCGCTAAGATACTTGTCGGAAGCTCCATTCGCCGCCGCAAGCTGCGCAAGCTGCTTTTCGCCAAGCTGATCGGTGAGCGGGGAGGCGACGAGGACGACAGCGACGACTTCGAGCAAGACGACGGTACCAGCGAGGACCGTCAGTTGATGCGCTTCCTCGTCGGCCGGCGCGTCGCCCGCAAAGCAAAGCTACGCCGTCTCGTACTAGCCAAGCTGCTGGCTGAACGCGGCGAAAATGACGATCAAGGCGATGAGGTCGATGATAGCAGTGAGGACCACCGTCTCATCAAGTTCCTGATGGGCCGGCGCGCTGTGCGCGGTGCCAAGCTTCGCCGACTGGTGCTCGCCAAGCTCCTCGGCGAACGTCGTGATGATGAAGGCGAGGAGGCCTTCGATATTGATGACGAGGAAACTGACGCTCTGGGCTCCGTTGGAAAGGCGGCGATGTTCGGGACGGCCAAGCGTCGTCAGCGCGTCCGCCGCGCGGCACTCGCGAAGGTGCTTACAGACCAGGACAGCTGACAGCTCGAATCTCGCGGGCCGAGAGTTCACTCCCGGCCCGCTTCTTGCTCGGAGGGCGTGATCACAGCCAATCGATATCAAGGCGCGTTGCAATGTCGGCGCCATGCCTCACTGCCGTGCCGATAACTGACGCTGATCGATGGGCGCGAATTTGCCGCATCGAAGCCGCGCGGACCGCGCATGCTGCGACCCGGCAATCCCTGCTGGAGCTGGCGGCGGGCTACGAGGCACTTGCCGGCGTGGTGGTCGAGGTCGATCCGGATGATCCAGACCTCCAAAGCGCTGTCGCCGATCGTCTCCATGCGCTCGCCGCCCGCAAAAAGGCCTAAGCGGCGCGGTTGACAGGCCACTCGCGCCTTATGGCTCAGCGATCGGCGGGCAGATCTCGAACGACTGCCAGCGCCGGTGACCTCGGCTGGTCGGGCATAGCAGAGAGCAGCTGCGCATAATGGTTGGCCAAGGTTTGGTGCGCCGCGCGTGCCTCGGCACAAGTCGCGAGCTCGGTTGCTTCACGCTCGGCACGTAGGCGAGCGCGGTAATAATCACCGTTCGATCTCAAGTTCATTCCCCACCCCTGGGTTCCGACAGCTGACGAAAACATCGCGGAAACAATGGGTTAGATTGGCCTGCCATTCCATAACCAGTGTTAGGGGCGAGCATTTTCCCACCCGTGAGTGGTGAGTCTCCGCAATTCGCACCCTATGATGCGGACTGACCGGCGGCCAGGCGAGGCTTGTTTCACTGCGCACGGCCAGAGCAGGCCGGAACTTCCTTCGAGGCGGCGCCCGATCGCATGCTGCGCGTTCGAACAGCCGCTCGAGCGTCACAGAACTGGCAGTAGCGCCCCCCCGCTTATTGATCCAGGAAGGATCTCATCTTGCGCGAGCGGGAGGGGTGCTTCAGCTTCCTGAGCGCCTTCGCCTCGATCTGTCGGATGCGTTCGCGGGTGACGCTGAACTGCTGGCCGACTTCCTCCAGGGTGTGATCGGTGTTCATGCCGATGCCGAAGCGCATGCGCAGTACGCGCTCTTCGCGAGGAGTGAGGGACGCCAGCACTCGTGTGACCGTTTCCTTGAGGTTCGACTGGATCGCGGCATCAACTGGGATGACAGCGTTCTTGTCCTCGATGAAGTCGCCGAGATG
Organism: Sphingomonas sp.; assembly: GCA_045810725.1. GTDB lineage: Bacteria > Pseudomonadota > Alphaproteobacteria > Sphingomonadales > Sphingomonadaceae > Sphingomicrobium. The sequence continues at coordinate 2,085 of JBJMVK010000002.1, forward strand.
GCTGTCTTCCTCATCGCCGATCGGCGTTTCGAGGCTGATCGGCTCTTTTGCGATCTTGAGGACCTTGCGAACCTTCTCAAGCGGCATTGAGAGGCGCTCGGCGAGCTCCTCCGGGGTCGCTTCGCGGCCCGTTTCGTGCAGAAACTGGCGCCCCGTGCGAACAAGCTTGTTGATTGTTTCGATCATGTGCACCGGGATCCGGATGGTGCGCGCCTGATCAGCGATTGAGCGCGTGATCGCCTGACGGATCCACCAAGTGGCATAGGTCGAGAATTTGTAGCCGCGCCGGTATTCGAACTTATCGACCGCTTTCATGAGCCCGATGTTCCCCTCCTGGATAAGGTCGAGGAACTGCAGCCCGCGATTGGTATATTTTTTGGCGATGGAGATAACTAGGCGAAGGTTGGCCTCTACCATCTCCTTCTTGGCAATCCGGGCCTCGCGTTCACCCTTCTGCACCATGTTGACGATACGGCGGAACTCCGTCAGCGAGGTGCCGGTCGACTGTGCAATGTCGGCGATATCGGATCGGATGCGTTCGACCGTGTCCTTCTCGGCCTGCGCGAAAGCAGCCCACTTCTTGTCGAGCTTCGCGACGTCAGGAAGCCAGTTCTCGTCGAGTTCATGGCCGGTATAGGCGTCAAGAAAGCCCTTGCGCGGGACGCGATGGCGCTCGGCGAGGCGGAGCATCTGTCCGCCCAGACCCATCAAGCGCTTGTTGTAGGCGTAGAGCGCTTCGACCAGATATTCGATCTTGGATCCGTGGAACTGGACGCTCTCGACCTCTGCCGTGAGCTGCTCGCGGAATTTCTGGTACTTCTTCTCCTCGCTGGCAGCGAAGTCCTGGCCCGACTGCAGCGCTTCCATGCGGTGAGCCTGGACCTTGGAGAATTTCTTGTAGATTGAGGTGATCTCGGCGAATTTCTCGAGTGCTGACGGTTTCAGCGTCTCTTCCATTTGCGCCAGTGAGAGGGTGTTGTCCTCGTCGTCGTCCTCCGCCTGCGGACGCGCACGACGCTCGACCATGTCGTCTTCTTCGTCGCCGGGCTGGGCCTCGGGTTCGTCCTCGACCTCTTCCTCTTCCTTGATCGAAGGGCCCGCGACCTTTTCGCTGATCTCTCCCTCGGCGGCTTCGCCGCCCTGCTCGGTCTCGTTCAGCTGCTCGGCCGTCGGCCCCTTCGAGAGCATCGCCTCGAGGTCCATGATCTCGCGCAGCTGCATGCGGCCCTCGTTGAGGGCATTCGACCATTCGATAATGGCATTGAAGGTGATGGGGCTTTCGCAAAGGCCCCAGATCATCGTGTCGCGACCTGCCTCGATCCGCTTAGCGATCGCAATTTCGCCCTCGCGGGAGAGGAGCTCCACTGCGCCCATCTCGCGCAAGTACATGCGCACGGGATCGTCGGTTCGGTCCGTCGGCTCTTTCTTGGTCGCCGCGGCGGGCCGGGGGCCCCCGTCGTCGAGCGGATCGACCTCGTCTTCGGCGCTGGCCTCCGGCTGGGAGTCTTCCTCCTCTTCCTCGTCGGTGCTTTCCGCGCTCTCCACGACCTGGACGCCCATTTCGTTGAGCGCCGACATGACGTCCTCGATCTGGTCGGGCGACATCTGGTCGGACGGCAGGGCTTCGTTCAGCTCATCGACCGTAATGATGCCGCGCTTCTTCGCACGGGCGATGAGCTTCTTGACCGATGCGTCGTTGAGATCCAGCAGCGGTGCATCGCCCGCTTCACCCATGTCAACTTCAGTTGCTTCGTTTTTCGCCATAAGTTCCGCTGCTTAGTCGGTGCCGGCAAGCTGTGCCAGCCTCTGCCTTAAACCATGCAGCGCCGCAATCAGGCGCTGCTGCTCCTCCAGGGCCTCGTCGGTCATATCCCGCTTCAGCCGTTCCGTTGCATTCTCAAGGGCCTTGTCCACTTCCTCAGCCGCGGCGATGATCTCCACGGCTGCGGCCAGATCGCTTCGGGCGCGATCCGGGTCGCTGTCGCGGCGGGTGAAGGAAAAGCCCATGGTGCTTGAGGCTTTCGCGCCTGTCGCTCCATCGTGGCGCAATATGGTGGCGGCGCCCTGCCGATCAAGCGTGGCGCCCGAAAACGCCGCGCTAACGAGCTCGTCGCGCATCTTGGCTGTCATTTTGTCGGTGATATCCAGGGCCGCGAGCTGCTCGCAATGGGCAGGCAATTCTTCCGGGTAGTTTGCGAACCCGAGGATGAGTGCTCGAGCGGTGCGCTCATCAATCCCCGAAGAAGCGATCGCCCGGGCGTCCCGGTCGACGGGCTGGGGTGGAGCCGTGAAACGGCCGTTCTTGAACGTGCCGCGGCGCTCAGTGGACGAGAATGGCGAGGGCATCGCGGGGCGCCGCAGGTCATAGAAGCGACTGAGCCAATCCTCGCGGTACATGCGGCCGAGGTCCAGATGCCCGATCGTCGCCGCGTGTGCGATAAGCCGCTGCTTGAGCGCGGCCCAGGCTTCCGGCGTGCTCAGCGGCTGCGCTTCGAGTTCGTGGCGCCAGAGGCGCGCGTCGAGAGGCTCGAAGTTCTCGACCAGCTCCTCGAAGGCTTCGCGCCCCCCGCTGCGGATCACATCGTCGGGATCCTGTCCCGCCGGAAGCTCGACGAAGCGCAGCGTTCGCTCGGGTGTGATGTGCGGAAGCGCGCGTGTCGCCGTTCGGATCGCGGCCTTCCGGCCGGCGGAATCGCCGTCGAAGCAGAGGATTGGCGCCGGATCGAGTCGCCACATGCGTTCGAGCTGGGCCTCGGTGACCGCGGTGCCGTTGGGAGCGACGGCTTCTGAGACGCCGGCCCGGTCCAGCGCGATAACGTCCATGTAACCCTCGACAACGATAAGGCGCTTCGCAGAGCGGCTGGCGGGTGAGGCGCGGTCGATGTTGTAAAGAGTGCGTCCCTTGTCGAAGAGCGGGGTGTCGGGCGAGTTGAGGTACTTGGGCTCGCCGGCACCGAGGATACGCCCGCCAAACCCGATCACGCGGCCCCGGGCATCGCGAATGGGGAACATGAGCCGCCCGCGGAAGCGGTCGTAAGTCTCGCCGCCGTCCTCGGGTTTGATCAGCATCCCGGTCTCGATCAGCCTGTCCTCGCCGAGCCTTTCGAGCGCGCGCTTGAGGCCGGAGCGGCTGTCCGGGGCAAAGCCGAGCCCGAAGCGCTCGATCGTTCCGAGCTGGATTCCGCGACCTTTGAGGTAATCGCGCGCTTCGACGCCGCTAAGTCCATTCAGCTGCTCGGCGTACCATCTCGCGACCTCTGCCATGAGGTCGGTGAGCGACGCGGCGTGATCGGCGCGATCCTTCGCTTGCCTGTCGGGCGCAGGAACCTCCATGCCCGCCTTGGCCGCGAGCTCCTTTACCGCGTCCATGAACTGCATTCCGCCGTGATCCGTCAAAAAACGGATCGAGTCCCCGTGGGCCCCGCATCCGAAGCAATGGTAGAAGCCCTTGTCGTCGTTGACGGTAAAGCTTGGCGTCTTTTCATTGTGGAACGGGCAGCAAGCCTTCCACTCGCGGCCGGCACGGATAAGCTTCACGCTGGGTGAAATGACTGCACTCAGCATCGTCCGCGCGCGTAGTTCATCAAGCCATTGCGGAGAGAGGGTCACGATTCGACCCTATGCGCGAATCACCGCCTCGCAAGACGGCGAACCAAAGTTATCCACAGGTCAGCTTCTCAAATCTCCGCGCGAACATTTGACGGAGTAACCCGAGTCGATTGCGGGTAGACTGTTACGGTTCCGACACAGAGCGGCGGAAGATCGCTGAGCGGAATAAAAGGAGGGGGTTATGCTGAAGAAGATCAGCGGGCTTGCCCGCGCTTTCTATATCTTGCTCGCGGTAGTCACCGGATTTGTTGCCCTCGGCATGATGAATGTCGCGTTGGTGCTCGTGATACTCGGCCTGCTCGCCGGCATCACGATGCCGAAGGAAAGAATGGTTCTCGCTGCGGCGACGGTGATCGCTTTACCGGCGGTGGGAGTTGCACTCGGCAACATTCCGACAATCGGCGCTCAGCTCACCGCCATGGCGGGCAACCTTCAGATCGGCGTTGCTGGTGCGCTCGCCAGTGCGATCGCCATCTACCTTTACCACCTCGTGGCCGAAGGGCTGACGGGGGTCACTGGCGGCGTAAACACGAGAGCGGCAGCGGTAGCGGCGGAATAGAAGATTGTGTATTTCGGCTCCGCCGTTTGCGCGGCGGGGCCTCTTTTCACGTGCGAAGTTCTCAGGAGAGCGCCGCCTTCACCAACCCGCTCGCCCGGGCCGGCTCCACGGATGCTCCGAGACGCTCCTTCACCACCGACATGACCCGGCCCATGTCCTTCATCGAGCTGGCCCCGGTCTCAGCAATGATCGCGCGGATCTGCGCCTCGGCGTCAGCGTCGCTCAATTGGGTCGGTAGGAACCGCTCGATGACCGTGATCTCCGTCTCCTCGGCAATTGCACGATCCTCGCGCCCGCCCTTGCGATAAAGCTCGGCGGATTCGCGGCGCTGCTTCACCATCTTCTGGAGGACCTCGGTGACGAGCAAGTCATCGTCCTTGGGAGCGCCCCCGGTCCGCGCCTCGATGTCGCGGTTCTTGATCGATGCTGAAACCAGCCGAAGCGTAGCCGTTGTCTGCTTGTCGCCACCTTTCATTGCAGCGATCGTTGCAGCCTTGATAGCGTCCCGGATCATCGGCCTGCCCTAACGATGGATTTTCACGCTGACCAGCGTTGACCAGCCGCCATAATGCGCATAGCGGGAGTGCCTTAGCGACATCGCTGGAAAACCTAACGGAAGGCACTTTCGCCCATGGCCGACGTACGACCTCTGCACGCGTCCCAGCCAGTGGGCGCGACGGGAGTCGTCGTGTTTGCCGACGGCCGCACCGTGTGGGGGCAGGGGTTCGGCGCCACCGGGGAGGCAGTCGGCGAGCTGTGCTTCAACACGGCGATGACCGGTTACCAGGAAGTGATGACCGATCCATCCTACGCCAAGCAGGTCATCGCCTTCACGTTCCCACATATCGGCAATGTCGGTGCGAACGACGAGGACGTCGAGGCAGCAGAGGCGCATGCCCTGGGGTGCCTTGTCCGCGAGGTGGTGACAGAGCCGAGCAATTACCGGGCCAACCAGGGATTCGCCGACTGGATGCGTAAGTGGGGGCGCATCGGCATCGCTGGGGTCGATACGCGCGCGTTGACGAGGCTGGTACGCGAGGAAGGACCGCCAAATATCGCGATCGGACATCGCGAGGATGGGCAGTTCGATCTCGAGAGGCTGCAGCGGATGGCGGCTGAATGGCCGGGCCTCGAGGGAATGGATCTCGCGAAGGACGTGAGCCGCCTCCAGGTCGAGCGTTGGAGCGGTGGCAAATGGCAGTGGGGGCAGGGCTATGAGATCGGCGGCGGTGAGGAGCACCGCCCGCACGTCGTTGCCGTGGATTACGGTAACAAACGCAATATCTTCCGCAGCCTCGTTGAGGCGGGAGCGCGTGTAACCGTCGTTCCCGCGACCGCGACCTTCGAGGAGATCATGGCGCACGAGCCGGACGGGTTTTTCCTCTCCAATGGGCCCGGCGATCCGGCGGCGACCGGACAATATGCCGTGCCGGTCATCCGCAAAATGCTCGAGACGAAAAAGCCCCTGTTCGGGATCTGTCTTGGTCACCAGATGCTGGCGCTCGCCGTAGGCGGGAAGACGAGCAAGATGTTCCAGGGTCACCGCGGCGCCAACCACCCGGTGAAGCGCCTGTCCGATGGCCGTGTCGAAATCACCAGCATGAACCACGGCTTCGCCGTCGAACGGGACGGCCTGCCAGAAAACGTCCGCGAGACGCACATCTCGCTTTTCGACAACTCCAATTGCGGGATTGAACTGACTGACCGGCCGGCGTTCAGCGTGCAGTATCATCCCGAGGCCTCACCGGGTCCTCAGGACAGCTTCTATCTGTTCGAGAAGTTTGTGAACCAAATAGCGAGGGAGGTGTGACCATGCGTCTCGAAAAGATCGTTCTCCTTTCGATCTCAATGGCTTCGAGCCCTGCCCTTGCGCAGCACATTGAGAAAATCGAGGCCAGCAAGGCGCCGTCGGTCTACCGCCCTGACGATCTGTTCGAGCTGGCCCCGAACCAATGGCATTACGCGCAGCACCTCTGGGAGGGTTCAGCGCCTTGCAGCGACGATCAGTGCGAAGCCGGCTTCACGTCGGGGGACCTCGTGCTCAGCGTAGAGCACAGCAAGGGTTGGGTCCGCATAATGGCTGGCTTTCGCAACTGTGCCCCCGTTGCGTTCAGTGAGCTCGAGACCAGCAAATCGCCGGGTCGCTACTCGCGCAGCAAGGTCGAAAAGCAAATGTCTCAGGTCGTCAAAGGTGCAGCGAAGAGCTGCAAGGTGACCGCACCGGCGGTCGCGAACATCAACGTTGCGTCGATGTTCCCGGCAAGGAAGGACAAATGAGCGCAAGGCCTGTTGTCCTTCCTGCGTTTCTCGCCGTCTCTGCCTGCGCCACACCTGCGAGGATGCATAGCGAAGCCCAGCTGAACGAGGTGGCAACAGGCTGCGGAATCGCAATGGGAGAGCTCATGCAGGACGACAGCGAGAGACGGCTGCTCCTGATGATCCGCCACGACCCAAGCCCCAACCAACGCGCGTGCGTTGCACGCTGGGCGCGCAGGAACGGTCTCAAGACCGTGTTCGTCAACATGCAATTCCCGGAAGGCTGAATGCCCAAGCGCACTGACATCTCGTCGATCCTGATTATCGGGGCCGGGCCCATCGTCATCGGCCAGGCGGCGGAGTTCGATTATTCGGGAAGCCAGGCGGTCAAAGCCCTGAAAGCCGAGGGTTATCGGGTCATCGTCGTGAATTCGAACCCGGCGACGATCATGACTGACCCGGAACTCGCGGACGCCACCTACATCGAGCCGATCACACCATCGATCGTCGCCAAGATCCTTGAGAAGGAGCGGCCCGACGCACTGCTTCCTACCATGGGCGGCCAGACGGCGCTCAACACCGCTCTTGCACTCTTCAAGGACGGCACGCTCGACCGCCTCGGGGTGCAGCTGATCGGGGCGAACGCGGAAGCGATCGAGAAGGCAGAGGACCGGCTGAAATTCCGCGAAGCGATGGACAAGATCGGGCTGGAGAGCCCGCGATCGGCCATCGCGCATAGCCTCGGCGAGGCACTCGCCGGGCTCGAGCACATCGGGTTACCGGCAATCATCCGGCCGAGTTTCACGCTCGGCGGGACCGGCGGGGGAATTGCCTACAATCGTGACGAGTTCGTCCAGATCGTCAGCGGTGGCCTCGAGGCGAGTCCGACCGCCGAAGTGCTGATCGAGGAGTCCGTGCTCGGGTGGAAGGAATTCGAGATGGAGGTGGTGCGTGATCGCGCCGACAACGCCATCATCATCTGCTCGATAGAGAATGTGGATCCAATGGGAGTCCACACGGGCGACAGCATCACGGTCGCCCCCGCGCTGACGCTAACGGACAAGGAATACCAGAGGATGCGCTCGGCGTCGATCGCCGTGCTTAGAGAAATCGGCGTGGAAACAGGAGGTTCAAACGTTCAGTTCGCGGTAGATCCAAAGACGGGGCGGATGGTTGTCATAGAGATGAACCCGCGCGTGTCGCGGTCATCGGCGCTGGCCTCTAAGGCAACGGGCTTCCCGATCGCGAAAGTCGCGGCGCGGTTGGCGGTTGGTTACACGCTGGACGAAATCGCGAACGACATCACGGGTGGAGCGACACCGGCGAGCTTCGAACCGACCATTGATTACGTCGTGACGAAGATCCCGCGCTTCGCGTTCGAAAAATTCCGCGGCGCGGACGCGATCCTGACGACCTCGATGAAGTCCGTAGGCGAGGTGATGGCCATCGGAAGAAGCTTCGCGGAGAGCCTGCAGAAGGCACTTCGGGGCCTCGAGACGGGTCTCACCGGGCTCGATCGCATTCGTGACCTTGAGAATGCTGATCCAGCGGCAATTGAGAACGCGCTCGCGAAGCCCACTCCGGACCGCCTGCTGGTAGCCGCGGAGGCGCTTCGCCAAGGCTTCACCGTCGAGCGCATTAACGAGATCGCGAGCTTCGACCCGTGGTTTTTGAGGCGTTTGGAAGAGATCGTCCACGCCGAAGAAGAAGTTCGAATGAACGGGCTTCCAAGCGATGCGCAGGGCATGCGGCGTCTCAAGGCCATGGGGTTTTCCGATGCTCGGCTTGCCCAACTGTCGCTTCGTTCGGCGCACGTTGAACGCGGCATGAGCGAAGCGGTCGCCGCTGGTGGTTCCGGAGTGGTGCACAGCGCGATGGCGGGAATGACCGGTGGGATCACCGAAAGCGAGGTGCGCACGCACCGGCTGCGGCTCGGCGTGAGGCCTGTTTTCAAGCGGATCGACAGCTGCGCGGCGGAGTTCGATGCCGCGACGCCCTATCTCTACTCGACGTACGAAGCACCCTTGTTCGGTGAGCCAGTGGACGAGGCAGAGGTCTCCGACCGGCGAAAGGTCATGATCCTAGGCGGCGGGCCGAACCGGATCGGGCAGGGCATCGAGTTCGACTATTGCTGCTGCCACGCCGCCTTCGCACTCGGCCGTGATCGCAACGGCCAGACCGGCGCGGGATTCGAGGTGGTCATGGTCAACTGCAACCCCGAGACGGTGTCGACAGACCCCGACACCTCCGATCGTCTCTATTTCGAGCCGTTGACCGCCGAGGACGTACTCGAGATCGTGCGGCGCGAGCAGGAAAGGGGCGAGCTCCTGGGTGTTATCGTGCAGCTTGGCGGGCAGACGCCGCTCAGGCTGGCGGAAGAGTTGCAGGCAGCTGGCGTCCCGGTCCTGGGCACTTCGCCGGACAGCATCGACCTTGCCGAGGATCGCGAGCGCTTTGCCGCACTGGTGCAGAGGCTCGACCTCAAGCAGCCCGCGAACGGGATCGCGAGAAGCCGGGAGGAGGCGCTGCGCGTCGCGGAGCGGATCGGATATCCAGTCCTTCTTAGACCCTCGTACGTACTCGGCGGCCGCGGCATGGAAGTGGTCGATGGGCCACAGCAGCTCGAATATTACATCGCCACAGCAGTTCAGGTGTCGGGCCGAAGCCCGGTGCTGATCGATCGGTATCTGCGCGATGCGATCGAAGTCGACGTCGACGCGATCTGCGACGGGGTGGACGTCGCGGTCTGCGGCGTCCTTCAGCACATCGAGGAAGCGGGCGTGCATTCGGGCGACAGCGCCTGCGCCATTCCACCGCACAGCCTTTCCGCTGACGTCGTAAAGGAGATCGAACGGCAGACGAGGGAACTGGCCCTGGCGCTGAAGGTCCGGGGTCTCATAAACGTGCAGTTCGCGGTGAAGGACGGTGAAGTCTACCTCATCGAGGTGAACCCGCGTGCAAGCCGGACTGTGCCGTTCGTGGCCAAGGCCGTTGGCACTCCCTTCGCGAAAATGGCCGCGCGAGTCATGGTAGGCGAGCCTCTGAGCAACGTCGGCGAAGTCCGCCGAATCAGCCGCTATATTGCAGTGAAGGAATCCGTCTTTCCGTTCGCGCGCTTTCCCGGCACCGATCCGGTGCTTGGGCCGGAAATGAAGAGCACCGGCGAAGTGATGGGAATCGATAAGGATTTTGACGTCGCTTTTGCCAAGTCACTGCTCGGTGCGGGGATGATCCTGCCCCAGGGTGGAACCGCGTTCGTGTCGGTGAAGGACGCGGACAAGGACAATATCTTACCGGCCGTCGAGAAGCTCGTTGAGCTCGGCTTTTCGATCATCGCGACCAGCGGCACGGCAGCGCATCTCCAATCGAACGGTCTTCCCGTAGAGGTTGTAAACAAGGTGGCTCAGGGACGCCCTCATATTGTCGACAAGCTCCTCGATGGCGATGTCGACCTGGTCTTCAACACGACCGAAGGATGGCAGTCGTTGAAGGACAGCCATTCGATCCGGGCGACCGCTCTCAATCGCAAGGTGCCCTATTTCACGACGGCGGCAGCGAGCCTCGCCGTCGCGCGCTCCATCGAGGCGGTTCGGGGTCACGCGCTTGAAGTCGCCTCGCTCCAATCCTATTATTCGGCGGCTTAGAGACAGCTCACCGACATTCTGTACTGGTTTCGCGCGCTTCTACCTTCGCGCCGCGCACCGGCAGATCATTGAAAAGGGTTCTTACAAATGGCGAGTGCCGACAAGGTGCCGATGCTGGCCGAGGGCCACCGCAAGCTCAACGACGAGCTGAGGCGGCTTCGTAACGAGCGTCCCGAGATCGTCGAGGCGATCGAGGCGGCACGCGCCCACGGCGACCTCAGCGAGAATGCCGAGTACCATGCCGCCAAGGAGCGCCAGGGCCACATCGAAGCGATGATCGCCGATTTGGAAGACCGTTTGAGCCGGGCGATGGTGATCGACCCAACGACTCTCTCTGGTGACAAGGTCGTGTTCGGCGCGACCGTCACGTTGCTCGACGAGGGAGAAAAGAAGGTGAGATACCAGCTCGTCGGCCAGGCCGAAGCAGACGCCGGGCAGGGACGGATCAGCTACAATTCGCCTCTTGGCCGGGCGCTAATCGGCCGGCAGAAGGGCGAAGAGGTGGAGGTCTCCACGCCCTCGGGCGATCGTTATTACGAGATCAAGAAGATCGAGTTCGTCTGAGCCCGCCGATGAAGCGGCTCACCAGCAGCGCGACAAACCTGATTGCCGCGATCACCGCGCTCGCGTGGGTGATCGCAGTCGTCAGCGGCAATTCCGATCAGGCTGCGCTGGCTATGGGCTTCATCCCCGCCCGGCTGAGTGGCGAGCTGGTGCCGTGGGCTGCCGTTCCGACACTGCTGACGCCGCTAACAGCGACGCTCGTTCATGCCGGGATGATCCATCTCGGTTTTAACCTGCTGATTTTCGTGTGGTGCGGGAGCGCCGTCGAGCGGGTGCTCGGCAAGAGTGGCCTCCTCGTCCTCTATCTCATGGGGGCCTATGCGGCGGCCCTTGCCCAATGGGCACTTGATCCCGCGGGAACGGTGCCGATGGTGGGTGCGAGCGGCGCAATCAGTGCCGTGATGGGGGCATTCGCCCTGAGCTTCGGGCGCGCCAGGGCGTTCACAAGCAGCCTGCGGGTGAACCGGTGGATCAATGTCGCGTGGCTATTGGCGGCCTGGGTCGTGCTGCAGCTGATGATGGGGTGGCTCGCAGGCGGGCAGGGTTACCTGCTGGCAACGCCAGCGCATGTCGGGGGCTTCGCCCTCGGCCTGCTCCTCCAGCGACCGCTGCTCCTGTGGCGATACCGTAAGGCCTAGCCTGCGGACTGTTTTGGTCGAGCCAACCCGGTCACCATTCCCTCGAGATCCGGCTCCAGCAGCCGGTGAAGGTGTACCACGACATATTTCATCTCTGCATCGTCGACCGTTCGTTGCGCCGCGCCGCGCCACGCGTCTTCCGCTGCCGCGTAGCTGTCATAGATGCCGACGAGATCGATCGTGTTCAGGTCGAAATCGACGGTACGCGGGTCCTTGACCCGCCCACCGAACACCAGGTGAAGCTTGCTCATGCCCTCTCGCTATCGGGTTTGCAGCGCATCGTCAGCTTTTGTCGGCGTTGCGTGCCGCTTCGAGGGCAGCGCCGGCGGACGCCTTGGCCGCGTCGGTGAGGCCTGAGAGCAGGCTTCGGATCGTCTCCTCGCCCTTGTCCCGGTTCAAGCCGAGGTCGTCGAGGCGCTGGCCCCCGGTGTTCCTCGCGGCATTGAACGCAGCTCTTGCCGTGTCCTTCACCCGGCGCGCGGCGGGCCGGATGGCGCGCGTCTCTGCGTCGCTCCGCGGGAGGAGTGCGGCGATGAGCGCTCCAGCGGCGATCCCGCCGGCGAGCACCAGGAGGGGCGCTTCGCCGAGCGTGTCCACAGCGCGCTCACGAGCGCTCTCATAAGCTTCGATGGCGCGCTGGCGGGTGCCCATTTCCTCTTGCGCCGTCGGAGTGTTCGTGTCGTCAGTCATTCGGCTGCCTCCGTTTTGCTTTTCTGCGGCGCCGCGCGGCGGCGCTTCCTTGTCTTCGATTTTGCGCCGTCTACGAGCTTTCCTGCGAGATCCATCAACGGCTCGCGAGCCAGGAAAGCGACGATTCCGGCAACCACGGCACTCGCGGCGACTGGCCTTCGTGACACCGCGTCCACGGCCTCTTCTGCAAGGTCGGCGCCCTTGTCCTTGGCTTTCTCCCACGCTTCTTGCATCAGCCGGTGGGGCTGGAATTGCTGTGAAAGCTCCTGAAGGGTCGCAATGAGCTTCGATCGGGCTCGATCGACCTCGAACTCCGCGGCGCGGACGTCGTCGTCGCTCATTCCTCCTCCTTCAAGTCGCGCAACGCGAGCCAGGCCAGGGTTCCGGCGACGGCACCAGCGAGCAGGGTCGAAACGACTGCACCCGCGAGCGGGCCGATCCAGCGAGCGAGCGCCAATGCGATCCCGACGAAGAGCGTAACGA
>JBJMVK010000003.1:0-13807 GCA_045810725.1 Sphingomonas sp.
CCCGGACGTCGCTACGGCGACTAAGCTGCAGCGGCAGCCCGGACGTCGCTACGGCGACTAAGCTGCAGCGGCAGCCCGGACGTCGCTACGGCGACTAAGCTGCCGCTTTCCTTCGATACATTTCCCGGTCTGCGCGGGCCAACGCCGTTTCCGCTGTGTCTGCTGCATCGATTGCGCCGGCGCCAATCGCGACGCTCAACGGGAGCGACTGCCCGCCATGAGTAAATTCGGAGCCCGCGATGAGGTCGATGAGGCGCTTGGCGGTCTCGTGCGCCGATTGTTCGTCCGAATGCACGAGGAGGACAGCGAATTCATCGCCACCGATTCGCGCGACGATATCGCTCTTGCGCACTCCCCCGACGAGCAATCGTGCGACCTGGATAAGCGCGGCGTCTCCAGCAAGGTGCCCGCAGGTGTCGTTGATGAGCTTCAGCCCGTCGAGATCGACGAACAGCAGCGCCGCCTGCTCATTGTAGCGGTTCACTCGGTCGATGAGCCGATCGAGCGCGCGGATGAAGCCGCGCCGATTCGGCAGCTCCACGAGGCTGTCCTCGTGAGCTAGCATGTCGAGCTGCTCGACGCGTTCCTGCAGCTGCGCAATCCTGCCGCGCAGTCCGCTGATCTCCGCAATAAGCTGCTCGACGTCCGTGACGTCCGTTACTTGTTCAGACATTGCCCCCGAGCCTCTGCTCTTGTCTGTGGCGGATGTCATAGCGCGATTCCAAAGCCTTGAAAATGCAGGAACTTGGCCGCGGCATCCGTCTGCCGAATTAATCGCCGCGCCAAGCGCCGATTGCCTAGCGGGAATCGTCACCCTAAACGAGCCGGCTCATTTCAAGTGGTTCAAGGCGGGACAATGCTAAAGCCGCTGGTCGGCATCATCATGGGGAGCAGCTCCGACTGGGAGACGATGCGCCACGCGGCGGACGCGCTCGACGAGCTCGGCGTCCCGCACGAGACGAAAATCGTCTCTGCTCATCGAACCCCGAAGCGTCTCTATGACTATGCCCATTCCGCCAAGGAGCGAGGCCTGAAGGTCGTTATTGCGGGCGCCGGCGGCGCCGCGCACCTGCCTGGAATGACGGCCTCGATGACCCCGCTTCCAGTGCTCGGGGTGCCGATCGAAAGCCAGGCGCTGAAAGGAATGGATAGCCTCCTCTCGATCGTCCAGATGCCCGCCGGCGTACCGGTGGGCACACTTGCGATCGGGAAGGCGGGCGCCATCAATGCCGCGCTCCTCGCGGCAGCAATGCTCGCGAGCGTGGACGAGGCGCTTGCAGCACGGCTCGAGGAATGGCGCGATAGGCAGACTGGATCGGTAGCCGAAACGCCCGAATGACGATCCAGCCCGGCTCCACCATTGGAATTATCGGCGGCGGCCAGCTCGGCCGGATGCTCGCGATCGCGGCAGCGCGGCTTGGCTACAAATGCCACATTTTCGATCCGAGCGAGCATCCATGCGCGGCCGACGTCGCCGCTGCCTTCACGCGCGCGCGGTTCGACGATGCCGATGCGCTTCAGGCATTTGCTGCAAAGGTCGACGTCGCGACCTACGAATTCGAGAACTTGCCGGTGCAGCCGTTGAAGATGCTCGCCGAAAAGTTGCGGCCGGGCACCCGCTCACTCGCAGTCGCGCAGGACCGCGCCGTCGAAAAGCAGTTCATCGAGGATTGCGGTGGCCGAGTCGCGCCATGGCGAACGGTCGACAGTCTCGACGACGTCAGGAACGCCGCGGCGGCCCTTGGCTTGCCGATCGTGCTGAAGACCAGGCGCTACGGCTATGACGGAAAGGGCCAGGCCTGGATTCGATCGGCTGCGGAAGCGCAGAGCGCGTGGAACGCCGTCGGCGATGGCCCTGCGATCGCGGAAGCCGGAGTGGAGTTTTCCGCCGAATTCTCAGTCATCGTCGCACGCTGGGCTGACGGCCGACACGCCTTCTGGGAAAGCGCGGAGAACCAGCATGGCGAGGGTATTCTTCGCCGCTCGAGCGTGCCAGCGAGCGAGATGGTGGCGCTGCAGGTCGCCGAAGCGCGCGAAGCCGCGATCCATGTCGCCGAGGCGCTCGGGCATGTCGGGGTCCTCACCGTCGAGTTCTTCGCGAGCCAGGACGGACCCGTCGTCAACGAGATCGCGCCGAGGGTCCACAACAGCGGGCACTGGACGATCGAAGGCGCCGTGACGTCGCAGTTCGAGCAGCACATCCGCGCGATCTGCGACCTGCCCATGGGTTCCACTGACCTCGTCGCCAAAGGCGCGGTGATGGACAATCTCATCGGCGACGACGTGAACCGCTGGGAAGAGCTCGTCAGCGAGCCCGACCTCCACGTCCACATCTACGGCAAGGCCGAGGTTCGCCCGGGCCGCAAGATGGGCCATGTCACGCGCGTCAAAGCCTGAGCCCTTCGCCGGGCGCTTGATCCCGGCGAATCCCTTTACTGCGACTGCACGACCTCAACCGGCATCCCAAGGGCATCGAGCTGGGGCTTCACCTTGGAAGCGTCGCCGATCACGACCCAGGTGAGCTTGGAAGGATCGATCGCGGCCTTTGCGGCCGCGTCGAGGATCGGCCCGGTCAACGCTCGATAGCGACTGGCGAGGGTCTCGTAATAATTATCCGGGCGGTGATAGAGGACGTTGGCCTCCATTCCGCCCATGACCGCAGCCGCCGTCTCGAACTGGCCGGGAAGCTCGCGGACCGCGCCGTTCACTGTCCGGTCAAGCTCCTCCGGCGTCACGCCTTTCCCATTGAAGAAGGCGTTGAGGTCGTCACGTATTGCAGCGATGGAGGGTCCCGTCTCGTTCGTCTGGACGGGCGCGTAAATGAGATAGGGAACCTGGTTCTGGACGCGGCTGATGAAGCCCGAGACTCCATAGGACCAGTGCCTTGTCTCGCGAAGGTCCGAGTTGAGCCTCGAGAGGAACGACCCCCCGATCACGTCATTCGCTTCGAGAAGAGCAGTGATGTCGTCGGTGCCCTTCACCGGAAGCACCTGGCCGCCGAAAATCAGCGACTGCGGCGTGTTCGGCCGATCGATGAGCATGATCCGTCCGGCCTGCGCTGCGGTCGGAACAGCGAAGTTCTTTGCGGGCTTGGGACCCGTCGAGCGCCAGTCTCCGAAGCTCCTTTCGAGGAGAGGCATGACTTCGGCGAGGGTCGTGTCCCCAACGACGAGGATCGTCGCATTGTCGGGCCTCATCCACTGGTCGTGGAACGACGTGAGGTCAGCGGGCGTGAACTTCGCGACCGCGGCGGGATCACCGCTCCCGGTGAACGGAACGCCATAAGGGTGATCCTTGCCGTAGATGAGGGGCGGCAGGGTCCTTAGCGCCATTCCGACGGGCTGCTTCGCTTCCTCGGCAATCGAGGCCAGCTGCTGGCCCCTGACGCGCTCGACCTCCGCCGCCGCGAATGCCGGGTGCCTGACGATGTCGGCCATCAGGTCCAGTGATTGCGGCAGGTTCGGAGTGAGTGCCGATAGATAGACACCGGACCGGTCCATGCTTGGAGATGCGGAAATCCCGGCACCGAGATTCTCCTTGGCGCGCGCGATCTCGACCGAATTATACTTGTCGGTTCCCTCGTCGAGCATGCCGAGCATGAAGGCCTGCGTGCCAAGAGCGGTCTTTGGATCGGACGCATTGCCGGCGTCGAAATCCACGGCGACCCGGACCACCGGAACACCGCTTCGATGCGCGAAGAGCACCGGGATCCCGTTCGAGAGGGCCGCATGTTCGACGGTCGGGAAATCGAGGTCGGCGATCTGGCCGATCGTCGGCATCTTCGAACGATCCACGCCCGAGGTCGTGGTCTCGGCCGCCGCCTTGGGCGCGGCTGTGACCTTTGCTCCTGCGCCTCCAGCGGCGGTGTCGCTGGTGAGCTTCGTTTCCTCGTAAGCGTCGCGTTTGCCCGGTTCGAGCGTGAACGCGAAAACCGGGCGCGAGAGCCATTTCTTCGCAGCCGCCTGCACCTGCGCAGGGGTCAGCGCCGCTTCTTCGTTCAGCTCCTTCTTGTAGAAGCCGGGATCGTTGGCAAAGACGGCGCCGCGCGCCAGGGTCACCGCCTTGCCGCCGAACCCACCAACCGACTCGAGGCCGCGAATCGTTCCCGCGATGTCCTGCGTCTTCGCGCGCTTCAGCTCGTCGGCGGTCGGACCGTTCTTGATGAACTCGGCGACGATCGCATCGACCTGCTTTCCGACAACCGCCGGATCGACGCCGGGCTTCACCGTTGCTTCGATGGTGAACTCGCCCACCCGCTCGTGCGGATCGAGATAGGCGGAGACGCCGACCGAGGTCTTCTTCTCGCGCACCAGCTCGTTGTCGAGGCGCGAGCTCGCGAGCCCGCCAAGAACGCTCGCGGCCATGTCGAGCGCGCTCGTGTCCTTCGCCATGACGCCAGGAACGGCCCACGTCCGGTAGATGGTCGTGTTCGCGACCTCGTCGTGGAAGGTCTTGCTAACCGGGGCTTTCAGCGTCGGAACGATCGCCGCGGCAGGGCTCGACTTGGGGCCCGCCGGAATATCGCCGAAATATTTCTCGACGAGCGGCTTTGCCTCAGCGGCACTGATATCACCGGCGAGGACCAGCACGGCGTTGTTCGGGCCATAGTGAGTTCGGAACCAGTTCTTCACGACCTCAAGGCTCGCCTGGTCGAGGTCGGTCATCGATCCGATCACCGTGTGATGATAGGGATTGCTCGCCGGATAGAGCGTCTGCTGTATCGAATATTGAAGCAGTCCGCCGGGCTCGTTGTCATCGCCCCTCTTCTCGTTCTGGACGACGCCGCGCTGGATATCGAGCTTCTGCTGAGTGACCGCCGGGAGCAGGTGGCCCATGCGGTCGCTCTCCATGAACAAGGCACGCTCGAGCGCGGCCTTGGGCACCGTCTCGAAATAGTTGGTGCGGTCGTAATTGGTCGTGCCGTTGAGATCGGTCGCGCCCATCGACTGCATCGGTCCGAACCAGCTCGTGTCGCTATGCTCCGAACCACCGAACATCAGGTGTTCGAAAAGGTGCGCGAAGCCGGTGCGCCCGGCGGGCTCGTCCTTCGAGCCGACATGGTACCAGACCGACAGCGCCACGACGGGAGCCTTGCGGTCCTCATGGACGACGACCTTGAGGCCGTTCTTGAGAGTGAAGGTCGAATAAGGGATCGACACGTCTTTGACGAGCGCGGAGACCGGAACGCCCTGCGGAAGCTCGGCGGCAACGCCCGCCTGAGGTGTCAGGATCGTCGCGGCGGCGAGCAGGGCGAGCTTGCTGAGTTTACGCATCAGCTTGAAATCTCCGGCTAATCAGTGGGCTGGAGCGAGACCTTAACGGTCGTTCCGCTTGAGGCAAACCGCTGGGCGCAACATCGCATATTTTTTCGATGAACGGCGCGCTTGTTACCGCTGTTTCTCCGACATAGCCTGCCGTGATGTGCATCCGTCCTTTCGCTTTCGCCGCAATCCTTCTCAGTTCTGCCGTCTCGCCTGCAGAAGGCGCTTCCGACACGCAGTTCCTCGATTTTCCTTACGTCGACTCCATCAGCGCAGCGAAGGCGCCTGCGTTCGCATGGCTCAGCCGGCAGGCGGACAAATCGACGATCTTCTTTGCGGCAGCGCCCAGTTTTCGCCGGATCGAACTGGCATCGAGATCGGACGATAAAGGTGATCCCATCAGCCAGGTCCAGCTGTCGCCCGACGGGGCTCATCTTGCCTACCTGACCGGCGTCCCGCGCCCGGGCGAACCGTTCAATCCCGGGAGCGAAGTGCCCGCTCCGAAGGTCAATCTTTGGCTGCTCGCGACGACTGCGGGAGCAAAGCCTGTCGACCTTGGAACAGCATCGGACCCGAGCTTCTCGGACGATGGCCGCACTTTGCTCTTCAAACGGGAGGGCGATCTTTTTTCGATCGACATGCGTCAACCAACGTCCAAGCCGAAGCTCTTCGCCAAGGGCGGAGGGGACTGGTCGCAGTTTGCCTGGACCAAGAACGGCGACCTGATCTTTATCGAGGACCGCCGCGGCTATTCCTTCCTCGGCCGGTTTCGGCCCGGCGCGAGCGAAGTCGATTGGCTCGAGACCGGTGTCGACCGCCTCGCAGTTCCGGTCCTCTCGCCAGAAGGCGATGCCGTCGCGGTCCTGAGGCTCCCAGGTCTCAAGCACAGCGTCACTCCGGACCAGACAGAGGCCGAGCCCTTCTCGATCGATGTCATCGATCTTGCGAGCGGGTCGGTGCACACGATCTGGAGCACTCGAGGGCCGGCACTGACGCTGGGCGACGACGATCCCGAGGGGGCGCTTCGCTGGGCGTCGAACGACATGCTCATATTCTATTCCGAGGACGACGGCTGGGGGCGGCTTTACGCGCTGGCGCGCAGCGGAGGCACGCGCCGCGCGATCACGCCGCCGGATTGCGAAGTCGCGGAAAGCGAGAAGACCGATGCGGGTCTCCTGGTCGTCCACAATTGCGCCGACCACGACACGCGCCAGCTGTCCCTGTTCGATCCCGCGACGGGCGCAGCGCGCGCGCTCATCCAGCCAGATCCGGTGCTCGCCGGTGCTCGGGGAGCCGGGAAGTTTGCTGCGATTATCGCCGCCAATCCGGCCCAGGCACCGCTCGTCAGGATCATCGATCTTGCAACCGGGAGGCCCAAGCTCAACGAGACCTATGCGTCTTACGGCTACACGTCTCCGCTCGAAGGAGCGCCGCCGGTTGAAGTGCACCTGACGTCGCTCGACGGCCTCGCCTACAGCGGCCAGCTGTTCACCCCGGCCGGACCGGGACCGCATCCTGGCCTCATCTACGTTCACGGCGGGCCTCAACGGCAGATGTTCCCGTCGTTCCACTACATGGGCTATTATTCGAGCGACTACGCCGTGAACCGCCGCCTCGCCGAGCAGGGCTATGCGGTCCTTGCGATCAACTACCGCTCCGGCATCGGCTACGGCCGCGCGTTCCGCGACGCCGCCGGTCGCGCGTGGCGGAGCGCAAGTGAATATCAGGACGTGCTCGCAGCAGGACGCTGGCTGGCCTCGCAGCGAAATGTCGACCCCGACAAGATCGGCATCTGGGGCGGATCCTACGGCGGGCTCCTCACCGGCCAGGCGCTGGCGCGCAACTCGGACCTGTTCAAGGCCGGGGTCGCAATCCACGGGGTCTACGACTGGAGTTGGCCTTCGCCGATCAGGGGCCACCTCTCTCCAAGCACCTATTTCGGGGTCGACGAGAAGGACCGCGACCAGGCGCGCGCCTCATCGCCGATGGGCCATCTCGGCAGCTGGCGATCGCCGGTGCTTCTGATCCATGGCGATGAGGACATGAACGTCGACGTCGTCGAAACCGTCGATCTCGCACAGCGCCTGCGCGAACGGGGTGTCGAGGTTCGGGCGCTGATCCTTCCGGGCGAAGCCCATGATTTCATCCGTCATGCCGACTGGCAGAAAGTCTGGCGAGCGACCGATGCCTACCTCCTGGAGAAGTTACCACCGCGATAGGGAGCGGCAGCGCAGCCGCCCTCACTCGAATTCGACGATCACCTGGTCCACGGCGAGGCTGTCGCCTGCTTTTGCCGGCGTCGCCTTGACCCTCGCGGCCTTGGGCGCGCGCAGGATATTTTCCATCTTCATCGCTTCCATGACCGCCACCGGCTGGCCGGGCTCGACCTCGTCGCCGACCGCGACGTCGAGCTTCGTGAGGAGACCCGGCATCGGCGCCAGGAGCAGCCGCGACAGGTCGGGCGCGGGCTTCTCGATCATATGTTTCGAGAGCTCGGCGACGTGCGGGTCGAACACCTGCACCTTGTGGGTTGCGCCGCGAGTCTGGAGCTCCCATCCGCGGCCGGCGCGGCGGACCTGGACCGTGCGCTTGCGTCCGTCGATGAGCACCGTCAGCAGCCGCTGCCCCGGAGTCCAGCGCCCGACGATATCGACGAGATCGCCTTCGTCGCTCACGGCGAGCGTTCCACCCTTATAGGTCTTGATCCTCACGCGGTGAGTGACGCCGCCGTCGACGCGCACGATCCGCTCGCATGGGACATAGGGCCGGTCGCCGAGTTGGTCGCTGATTTCGGCCGCGCGGGTGTCCATCGTCACCGCGACCATCCCCGCGATCGCGGTCAGATCTGCGATCAATTGCTCGTCTGCGGGCGCGCCGTCGAAACCGTCGGGATATTCGTCGGCGATGAAGTCGGTTGCAAGATTGCCTTCGCGAAAGCGCGGGTGCTGCATCAGGGCGGACAGGAAATCCACATTGTCGTTTATCCCGTCGATCACGAACTGATCGAGCGCGTCGACCTGCGCGTCGATCGCCTTCTCGCGCGACGGTGCCCAGGTCACCAGCTTGGCGATCATCGGGTCGTAGAACATGCTGACTTCGCCGCCGTCGGCGACGCCGTCATCGACTCGAATAACGAGATCGTCATCGCGTTTCTGAATGGATGGCCAGTAGCGCACCAGGCGCCCGGTGCTCGGCAGGAAGCTGCGGTATGGGTCTTCCGCATAGACGCGCGTTTCAACGGACCAGCCGTTGATGCCTATGTCTTCTTGGCTGAACTTGAGCTTCTCGCCGGCGGCCACACGGATCATCTGCTCGACGAGATCGAGACCGGTGATTTCCTCGGTCACCGGATGCTCGACCTGAAGCCTGGTGTTCATCTCGAGGAAGTAGAAGCTTTGCCCGCTCGGGTCCGCGCCGTTGACGATCAGCTCGACGGTTCCGGCAGAGTAATATCCGACAGCGCGTGCGAGGGCGACGGCCTGCTCCCCCATTGCCTTGCGCATCTCGGGCGAGACGAACGGCGACGGGGCCTCCTCGACCACTTTCTGGTTTCGACGCTGGATCGAGCATTCGCGCTCGTTCAGGTAGAGGATGTTGCCGTGCTTGTCGCCGAGCAGCTGGATCTCGATGTGGCGCGGCGCCTCGATGAATTTCTCGATGAATACCCGGTCGTCGCCGAAGCTGTTGAGGCCCTCGCGCTTCACGCTTTCGAAGCCCTCGCGCACGTCCTTCGCGTTCCACGCGAGGCGCATGCCCTTGCCGCCGCCTCCCGCCGAGGCCTTCATCATCACGGGAAAACCGACGTCGGAAGCGATTCTGACCGCTTCGTCGGTGGTGGGAATATCGCCGAGATAGCCCGGCACGACGTTCACGCCGGCCTTTGCTGCGAGCTTCTTCGATTCGATCTTGTCGCCCATCTCGGCGATCGCCTTGGGCGGCGGTCCGATGAAGGTGATCCCGGCTTTGTCGAGCGCCCTTGCGAAGCTCTCGCGTTCGGAGAGGAAGCCGTATCCGGGGTGGACAGCCTCGGCCCCAGTCGATTTGCACGCATCGATGATGAGCTCGGCCTTGAGGTAGGACTCGCTCGCCGCCGGAGGACCCAGCCGCACCGTCTCGTCGGCCATCTTCACATGGGGAGCGCGCGCGTCGGCGTCCGAATAGACCGCGACGGTCTTGATGCCCATCCGCTGCGCGGTACGGATGACGCGGCACGCGATCTCCCCGCGATTGGCGATCAGGATTTTCTTGAACACTAGTTGCGACCCTCACCACTTCGAACGACCAGAGCCGCGACGACAATGCAGGACGATAATGTAGATCCCCGAATTACTCGTCGGAAGAAATCCTTCTGAGCTGCGCAATGAGAATTTCCGAGGCAATCAGGAAGAGTACCAACCAAAAGGCTTCGAAGCGTGATGAGTGACCACGCGAGCGCTGTAAGGAAGAGCATTACGCCGAGCTCGATGGTCACTCCGCCGCCTCGTCGAGCGGCGGGCGGTTATGGCCAAGCAGGCGAAGCACCTCGTCGGCCGCATCGGCAAGATTGGTCCCGGGCCCGAATATCGCCTGCACGCCCGCGGCGCGCAGCATCGCATAGTCCTGCGACGGGATGACCCCGCCCGCGACGACTTTGATGTCAGCGCGGCCCATCTCCTTCAAAGCTTCGATCATCTCCGGGATGAGCGTTCTGTGGCCCGCCGCAAGCGAGCTTGCGCCGACCACGTCGACGTCATTGGCGACAGCCATCTCGGCCGTCTCGCGGGGTGTCTGAAATAAAGGTCCGGCGACGACCTCGAACCCCAGGTCGGTGAACGCCGACGAGACCAGGTTCGCGCCGCGATCGTGCCCGTCCTGGCCCATCTTCGCGACCATGAGCCGTGGCTTTCGGCCAAGCCGATCCGTCACGGATCGCGTGCCTTCTTCGGCAAGCTTCCACCGGCCGTCCTGACGCGCCTTCCCGTATATTCCGCGCACTGGCTCCGGCTTCGTTCCATAGCGGCCGAACGCGCGCTCCAGCGCATCCGAAATTTCACCGAGGGTGCAGCGAACGCGCGCAGCCTCGATGCTGAGCGCGAGCAAATTCTGGTCGTTCCGAGCACCCTTTTCGAGCGCGTCGAGGGCGGCCCGGGCTCGGGCCTCGTCGCGCGATGCGCGCACCTTTTCGATCTTCTCGACTTGCGACGAGCGCACCTTCGCATTGTCGACCTCGAGGATGTCGACTGAAGGCTCGTTTTCGAGGCGGTAGCGATTAACCCCGACGATCACCGTTTCGCCCGTGTCGACCTTCGCCGCGCGGGCCGCTGCGGCTTCCTCGATGCGGTGCTTCGGGAGACCCTCGGCGACGGCCTTCGTCATCCCGCCATGCGCTTCGACCTCCTGGATCAGCTGCCAGGCCTTTTGCTCGAGTTCGCGAGTCAGTTTCTCGACGTACCAGCTGCCACCCAGCGGATCCGCGACCGTGGTCACTCCGCTTTCCTCGGCGAGGATCAGCTGCGTATTGCGCGCGATCCGCGCGCTGAAATCCGTTGGAAGCGCGATCGCCTCGTCGAAACTGTTGGTGTGGAGCGACTGGGTGCCGCCAAGCACCGCCGCCAGAGCCTCGACCGTGGTTCGGATGATATTGTTGTAAGGGTCCTGCTCGGTGAGGCTCACGCCCGATGTCTGACAGTGTGTTCGAAGCCGCTTCGAATTCTCCTTCATCGCGCCGAGATCGGTCATGATCCGGTGCCACAGCGTTCGCGCGGCGCGAAGCTTGGCGACCTCCATGAAGAGGTTCATTCCGATGCCGAAAAAGAAGCTGAGCCGGGGCGCGAAATCGTCGATGTCGAGGTCGTCCGCCATCGCGCACCGGACATATTCCATGCCGTCAGCGAGCGTATAGGCGAGCTCCTGGACGGCCGTCGCCCCGGCCTCGTGCATGTGATAGCCGCTGATCGAGATCGAGTTGAACTTCGGCATCTCCGCCGCGCAATAAGCGATGATGTCCGAGACAATCCGCATCGAGGGTTCGGGCGGGTAGATGTAGGTGTTCCGGACCGCGAACTCTTTCAGGATGTCGTTCTGGATCGTGCCGGTGAGCTTCGCGTGCGGAACGCCTTGCTCCTCGCCTGCGACGATGAAGAAGGCCATGACCGGAAGAACCGCGCCGTTCATGGTCATGCTGACGGACATCTCGCCCAGGGGGATGCCCTCAAAGAGCAGCTTCATGTCCTCGACCGTGTCGATCGCGACGCCCGCCATTCCGACGTCGCCGGCGACACGCGGGTTGTCGCTGTCGTAGCCGCGGTGGGTGGCGAGATCGAAGGCGACAGACAAGCCCTTCTGCCCCGCGGCGAGGTTGCGCCGATAGAATGCGTTCGATTCTTCCGCGGTCGAGAAGCCGGCATATTGCCGGATGGTCCAAGGCCGGCCCGCGTACATGGTCGCGTAAGGCCCGCGCGTGAACGGCGAAAGCCCGGGAAAACCGCTGTCGATGCCGACGTCGTCCTCGGGCCCATAGACGGTATCGAGCTTGATGCCCTCGAAGGTCTCGCGCGATAGGTCCTTCCCGCGAGACTCCTTGCCAGCGAGAGCTTGCCAGTCGGATTTTGAAGGCTTGTCGGTCACGGCGTGGGCTTAGCGTCCTCCCCCGCCAAATCCAATCAGCGAGCGACCTTTGGCATCTCCATGATCTCGGTGAGAACGCCGCCCATGTCCTTGGGGTGGATGAAGAAGACCGGCGTCCCGTGCGCCCCGATGCGCGTGGGTCCCAAAATCCGCGCGCCCTTCCCTTCGAACCAGCTGCGCGCCTCTTCTATGTCTTGTGTCTCGAAACAGACGTGGTGCTGGCCGCCCGCCGGGCTCTTCTCAAGGAACTTCACGATCGGCGACGTTTCGCCCAACGGCTCGATCAGCTCGATCTGGCTGTTGGGCGTATCGACGAAGCACACGCGCACGCCCTGCGCCGGCAGGTCGAAGGCAGGTCCGTGTGGCTCGGCGCCGAACATGGTGCGATAAGTTTCGAGGCTCTCCTCGATCGACGGCGTCGCCACGCCGACGTGATTGAGGCGGCCGAGTTTCATTGGATTCTCCATGGGCCGTCATTGCGAGCAGCGCGGCGGCGAAGCAATGACTGATCGGCCGACTAGCAGGTCTGCATCTTGCTCTTGCCGGTGGCCGCGAGGACGTAGGCGCCGTCCCTCAGGACGTAACGGTCGGTGAAGTCCCTCAGCCCGAAGCCCATGTAGGCGACCTCGAACGATTTGCCCGGTTGGATGTTGTCGATGCTCCCGGTGATCTGGGTTGCCTTCTTGCCCGCCGCGGCACCCGAATCGTCATAGGTCATCGGGATAGTGACCAGCTCTTTGGGCCCCTGCGGAGTGAGCTCGACCAGCGTCGTCGTGCTGCACTGATAGCCCTGCCAATTGCCGGCGCCGTTGACGCTGACGACGGGATTGTCGCCGAAGCTCTTGCTGACGCTCCAGTCGACGATCTTGCCGAACGAGCCCGTCTCGGCGGCGGGCACGAACTTCTTGACGACATCGTAGCCCTTGGCGGAGGGCTTCAAGTAGACGATCGCGAGCTTGCCCGAGTTGACGTGCGAGGGTTTCTGGACCTCGCCGGGACTAAGCAGCACCGGTCCGAACGGCGTATCGACGAGGTCACCGGGCGTGTACTTCACGTCTTCCTTGAGCTGCCCCTGCTTCTTGAGCACGGCGCTGTCGGGATTGCCGAATGCAGCTCGGAATGCCGCATTGACCTTGTGCTCGGCCGGCGGCGGTGCGGCGCCGACGAGGAGCAGTGCAAGAACAAG
The DNA here is from genome assembly GCA_045810725.1 of Sphingomonas sp. Classification (GTDB taxonomy): domain Bacteria; phylum Pseudomonadota; class Alphaproteobacteria; order Sphingomonadales; family Sphingomonadaceae; genus Sphingomicrobium. The sequence continues at coordinate 13,054 of JBJMVK010000003.1, forward strand.
ACGTTTCAATTCGGCCTCCTCTTGTTTTTAGGCCGGCGCGAGTCGTCAGGTCGCGAGCGTTACCTCCGCATTGACCTGGTTTGCAATAATGTAGAGTTGATCGCGACTTAGGTGCCGCTTTCCTCCACCGCCACTTGCGTCGTGACGCTGTTAGCGATGAAGCAGGCCTCGTGGGCGCGGTGGTGGAGGTCGGCGACCTGGCTCTCGAGTGGCGGACTGCCGGCCCACGTGAGGCGTGGGCGAAGAGTGACACGGGTCATCGCAAACTTCCCGTCGGAACGCTTCTCGAGCACGCCTTGCGCTTCATCGACATAGGCGTCGACGACGAACCCCGCTCGTCGAGCGAAGTCGATGAAGAACAGCATGTGGCAGGACGAAAGGGAGGCGACGAACGCCTCCTCGGGATCGACGGCGTGGAGGTCGCTCCACGGCTGTGGAACGACATGCGGGCTGGGGCTCGCGGGAACAATGAGGCCGCCGTCGAACTCCCACTTGTGCGCTCGGCTGTACTGCCCCTTGGCGAAGTCGCCCTCGTCTGTTCGATTCCAGCGGATCGTCGCGCTGTAGATGCTCATGACGTGAACGTGCTCAGTGCGAACCAGATCATGAAAATGCCCACCGGCAGCGCCGCGAATTTGGAGCCGACCGCCAGCCGTAATTCGAACGGCTCCTCTTCACGATCAATCCGGTCTCCCCGCCGCCACCCAAGTCCGAACCGGGCCGAGCCGCGGTTGAGATCATTGATTACCCAGGC
>JBJMVK010000004.1:0-7497 GCA_045810725.1 Sphingomonas sp.
ACTTCCGGACACGCTGACGCCCCACGCGCTGCGCCATAGCTTCGCAACGCATTTGCTTGCCCGCGGCGCCGACTTGAGGGCACTCCAGGAACTGCTTGGCCACGCGAGCCTCTCCTCGACCCAGATCTACGCCGCGGTCGACGCAGCGCGCCTGCTCGACGTCTACCGCAACGCCCACCCTCGCGCCTGAACATAGTAGGCGATGCGACTTCGCGCGGGGAGCCAATTTAAGCGATTTCACGCATGCCCCGATGCGCACGCGCGCAAAGGGAGCCTAATTCCGGCGTTCGGCCAGTCGGCGATCGATCGCTTGCCAGATGAGGCCTGGCGTATCGGTGCCATTGAACGTATCGACAGCGACAATCCCGGTCGGCGAGGTGACGTTGATCTCGGTCAGCCATTTGCCGCCGATGACGTCGATGCCCACGAAAACTAGGCCGCGTTTTCTGCACTCTGGGCCGAGGAGCGCGCAGATTTCTTCCTCGCGCGCTGTCAGCTCGGTTTTCGCAGCCTTCCCGCCAACGGCGAGGTTCGAACGGATCTCCCCCGCGCCAGGAACGCGATTGATCGCTCCTGCAACCTCGCCATCTACAAGCACGATGCGCTTGTCGCCCTCGGCGATCTCCGGGATAAATTTCTGGAGGACATGGGGCTCGCGATAGGTCCGATTGAACACTTCCATCAGCGACGCGAGGTTGCGGGCGTCGGCTCCGATCCGGAATACCGAGCCGCCGGCGAAGCCGTGGAGGGGCTTGACGACAATCTCTCCCTGCTCGGCGAGGAACGTTCGCGCGAGCCCGAGCGAGCGCGTGACTGCGGTTGGCGGCATGAACTGCGGATAATCGAGAACCCACAGTTTTTCGGGCGCGTTGCGGACGCTCGCCGGGTCGTTGACCACGAGGGTCGCGTTGCCGATCCGCTCGAGCAGGTGGGTTGCAGTGATGTAGCCGAGATCGAACGGCGGGTCCTGGCGCATCAGCACCACGTCGACATCTTTAGCGAGATCGAGGATCCGCGGCTCGCCGAAGCTGAAGTGATTCCCCTCTACCTGCCGGACACTAACCGGGTAGCCCATCGTCCATAGACGGCCTTGGGCGAAGCTCAGGTCGTCGGGCGCATACCAATAGAGCTCGTACCCAAGGTCCTGCGCCTTGAGCATGATGGCGAAGGTGGAATCGCCCGTGATGTTGATCCGATCGAGCGGGTCCATCTGCACGGCGACGCGAAGGCTCATATGAAAGCGCCTCTAGTAAGCACGCCGGCCCCTGTCACCTTGCGGCGGCCCCGGCGGCAATGAGAAGCCGTGGCCCGGAGGGAACGAGCCCGCCGCGCCGTCGCTGACCTCGCTCACGCAGGTCACTTCGATCGCTCGAGCGCACGGGCGTAGGCCCGCCTGCGCGGCAATCCGAGGCGCTCCGCTACCTCCGCTGCCGCGCGGGAGGGCGACAGGCGGCGAAGCGCCTCGTCGAGCGCTTCATCGAGTTCCTCGTCGCTGGCCGGGGCGGTTTGCGCAGGTGGCCCGATCACGATCACGATCTCCCCTTTGGGCGTCGTCTCGCAATAGCGTTCGGCGAGATCTTGCAGCGATCCGGTCACGCACTCCTCGTGAAGTTTGCTGATCTCCCGAACAATGGCTGCATCTCGAGCACCCAGGCTCTGCGACAGCGCCGCAAGGGCATCGCCCAACCGCGGACCGCTCTCGTAGATGACGAGTGTTGCACGGATGCCGGCGACCTCTTCGATCGCATCCTGGCGCGCCTTCGCCTTGGTGGGCAGGAAACCGAGGAAAAGAAAACGGTCAGTTGGAATTCCGGCGAGCGTCAGTGCCGCGATCGCGGCCGATGGCCCAGGAACCGTATGCACCTGATGACCAGCGGCCCGCGCGGCGCGAACGAGCTTGTATCCGGGGTCGGAGATGAGCGGCGTTCCAGCATCGCTGACGAGCGCGATCGCATGGTCGGCGAGTTGACCGACAATAGCGTCTCGAGCCTGCTCGCTCGAATGATCATCGTAGCGTGCCATGGGCACCTTCGCTCCGATGTGCTGCAGCAGCCGGGCGCTGACCCGGGTGTCCTCGGCGAGAATCCGGTCGGCCTTTCGCAGCGTCTCGGCAGCGCGTGGCGACAAGTCGCCGAGATTTCCAATGGGGGTTGCAACAATGTGCAGGCCCGGCGCGAGCGGCTCATCCATGTGAATCGATTAACCTCTTCCAATTGAAGCGGAAAAGAGTCATCGTCGCTAAATCTGGTGTTCGACCTGGGGAGAGGTTGGATGATTGCATTATTGGGCGCTTCTGCGCTCGTCTTGGCGGCGCTTCAGGCCTCGATCGCGGCGCCAACGAGCGCATTTAGGGGCTGTCTTCACGAAGCGGCGGCCAAGGCCACGAATGAAAAGGTCAGCGGGGACACCATTGAAACCTACCTGCGCAATGCTTGCACGGTCCAGATGGGAACCCTGAAGGGCGCGCTGGTCGCGTTCCGCATGAAAAACGGAATGACGAAAAAAGCCGCGGCCGACGACGCCGAGATGACGATCGAGGATTATGTCGCAACGCCCGCGGACAATTACAAATTCCTCGCCCAGCAGAACGCGCCGGCTAAACCGCAGCCTGCTGCTGCTCCGGCGGTGACCCCGGCCGCGCAGCCGACTAGCCCGCAATAGCGAGAACCTTGGGCTTCACCGCGGCGATTTCGCCGAGGATGTGATCGAGCAGAAGCCGCCCGGCCGCAGTCAAACGGATTCGATCGCCCTCGCGCTGGACGTGTCCCGAGGCGACCAACCGCTCAACCCGCTCCCAATCTACGATCGAGGCCAGTTCGAACCGCTCGGCTATAGCTCCAGCATCGATGCCTTCGCGCAGTCGGAGCCCCATGACGAGCGCTTCATCGGCGCCTTCGAGACGGGACAAGGGCGCCTCCTCGGCAATACCGTGGCCGTTGCGCGCGATCGACGAGAGGAAGTTTTCGGGCTTCCGATGGCGCGTGGTGCGCATCCCCAACCGACGCCCATGAGCCCCGGGACCGGCGCCGGCATAATCGCCATAACGCCAGTAGGTCAGGTTGTGCCTGCTTTCCTGGCCGGACCTTGCATAATTGCTGATCTCGTAAGCCGGCATTCGGGCTTGCGACGTCATGGCGTCGGTTAGCTCGTAAAGTGCCGCCGCGGCATCGGAACCAAGCGGCTGGAACTGGTCCTTCGCGACCATGCCCGCGAAGCGTGTGCCTGGCTCGATCGTCAGTTGATAGAGCGAGAGGTGCCTGGTGCCGAGTGAAAGCGCCTGCGCAAGGATTGCCGACCAACTCGTCTCGGTGTCGGTGGGAAGTGCGTAGATGAGATCGAAGCTCACTCGGCGGAAGCACCTCTGCGCAGTTTCGAGAGCGCGAAAGCCATCCCGGGCCGAGTGAGCGCGGCCGAGAAAGCGCAGCGCCCCCTCGTCGAAACTCTGCAGGCCCAGCGAAAGTCGATTGACGCCGGCATGCGCAAGATCAGTGAAACGCTCCGCCTCGACCGAGTTCGGGTTCGCTTCCAAGGTGATCTCGATGTCCGAAGCCGGCTTCCAATGGCTTGCTGCGGCGACGATAATTGAATCGACCGTCGCTGGGTCCATCAGCGATGGTGTTCCACCGCCGAAGAAGATCGAGGTCAGCTGACGCCCAGGCAGGAGCCGCGCCTCGTGCGCGATGTCGGCCAGGAGAGCGTCCCGCCACACGTCCTGGTCAATGCTCGCCCGGACATGGCTATTGAAATCGCAATAGGGGCATTTGCTTACGCAGAACGGCCAGTGGACGTAGAGCGCGAGCGGTTCGGAGCTCATTCTTTCAGCGCCGCCACGAGTTTGCGAAATGCATCGGCGCGGTGACTGATCTCGTGCTTAAGCTGTGGATCAAGCTCGCCGAAAGTCTCTTGGTGGCCGACGGGCACGAACATCGGGTCATAGCCGAAGCCCCGGTTTCCGCGGGGCGGCCATACGAGGATGCCGTCGACCCGGCCATCGAAGGTCTCGGCCTGGCCGTCGTTCGGCCAGGCGATGGCGAGCGAGCAGGCGAAGTGCGCTGCAGGCGCGGCGTCAGGCTCCGTCGCTTCCACCTCGCGCCAGACTTTTTCCATCGCTCGCAGCCAGTTGCGATTGCCTTGGGAATCCTCGGCCCAGCGGGCCGAGAAAATCCCTGGACGGCCATGCAGCGCGTCGACGCAAAGCCCGCTGTCGTCGGCGAGCGCCGGAAAGCCGGAAAGGTCCGCTGCCTCGCGCGCCTTGAGATCGGCATTGTCGGCGAAGCTGTTGCCGATTTCCTCGGGTTCCGGCAGTCCAAGCTCCTCCGCGCCTACGCAGGAGATGCCGAGTGGCTGAACGAGCGATGCGATCTCGCGCAGCTTGCCCGCGTTGTGCGTCGCGATAACCAGCCGCTCGCCGACTGGCCTCACCTTCCGACAGCCTTGAGCTGGGCCTGGAAAATGTCCGAGCAGCCGATGCGCGCGAGCCGGAGAAGTCTCAAAAGACCTTCCTCGTCATAGCATTCGCCTTCGGCTGTGACCTGTGCCTCTACGATTGCACCGTCCGCGGTGAGCACGAAGTTGCCGTCGCAGCCTGCCTTGCTGTCCTCCTCATAATCGAGGTCCAGTACTGCTGCACCGTTGTGAATGCCGCAGCTTACGGCAGCAACCTGAGTGCGGATGGGATCAACCGGGACAGCCTTCGCTTCAACTAGCTTGTCGATCGCAATCCGCAGCGCGACCCAGCCGCCGGAGATCGACGCGGTGCGCGTCCCACCGTCGGCCTGGATGACGTCGCAGTCGACGACGACCTGTCGCTCGCCGAGCTTCGGCAGGTCGACGACGGCGCGCAGCGAACGGCCGATCAGCCGCTGTATTTCCTGCGTGCGTCCTGACTGCTTCCCCTTGGCGGCCTCGCGATTCCCGCGCGTGTGAGTCGCCCTCGGAAGCATTCCATATTCAGCCGTGACCCAGCCCTGCGCCTTACCGCGCAGAAACGGCGGCACTTTCTCTTCGACGCTGGCGGTGCAAAGCACCCGCGTGTCGCCGAAGCTGACGAGGCAGGAACCTTCGGCATGCCGGGTGAAGCCGGGTTCGAACCCTAGTTCACGCATTTGATCGGGGGCGCGTCCGGATGGGCGCATAGGGGCTGTTCTCCTGGTACTGGTTCGGCGCGTCCCTAGACCGCTGTTGCTGCCAATCCTAGATGGGTCGGCATGACCCAGCCGATCGGCGAACTCACTGACCGTATGCGCGAGATATTCGGCCTCGTGGTCGAATCCTATCTCGCCCGGGGCCTGCCAGTGGGCTCGAAGGTGCTCGCGGGCTCCGTCAGCCTCTCTCCGGCATCGATTCGCGGCGTAATGCAGGAGCTCGAAGAGCGGGGACTCCTTACCCATCCCCACACCTCCGCCGGACGCATCCCGACCGAAAGTGGCCTTCGCCTCTTCGTCGACGGTATCATGCAGGCCGCGTCACCTGACGCGCGCGAGAGGCGCGAGATCGAGCGGCAGATCGTTCGCGACCAGCCCATCGAGGACGCGCTCGCCGCCGCGTCCGCCGCCCTGTCGGGTCTTAGCCACGCGGCCGGCGTGGTTCTCGCGCCGAAGCGTGAATTGAGGCTTAGGCAGCTGAACTTCGTGCAACTAAGCCCAGCCCGCGCGCTCGCCGTTCTGGTCGGGACTGATGGAAGCGTCGAGAACCGTATCGTCTCGCTCGATGGAGGCACCACGGCACACGCGCTCGGCGAGGTCAGCAACTTCATCAATGCGCGCCTTGGCGGCCTGACTCTGGCGGAAGCGGAAGCGGGGCTGCGGGCCGAAATTCTCGAGCGCAAGGAGCTGGTCGATGCCGCCGCGGCCGAGCTCGTCGCTTCGGGACTCGCCGCATGGAGCCAGGACCACGCCCGCCGACCCGTGCTCATCGTTCGTGGCCACGCCAACCTGCTCGATACGGGCGCAGCCGAGGACCTCGAACGGGTCCGAAGGCTGCTTGATGAACTCGAGGAAGCGCAGGAGATCGCGCGGCTGCTCGAAGGCGCTCGTGATGCGCCTGGATGCCGCATTTTCATCGGCTCTGAAAACCGGATGTTCTCTCTATCCGGATCTTCCGTGATCGCCGCACCCTACCGTGGGAGCCAAGGCGAGGTCGTCGGCGTTGTCGGCGTGATCGGTCCCACGCGGTTGAACTATGCCCGCGTGGTCCCCATGGTGGATTTCACAGCGAAAGCACTGACGAGATTGATGGGATGATGGCCGGGAAGGACGAAGACGAGATGCACGACGAAGCCGAGGAGCTTCGCAAGGAGACGGCGCAGGGCGCGCCCGAGGTCGCCGAGCACGATCACGTAGCTGAGCTCGAGAAACAGCTGGAGGAAGCCCGGGCGAACGCGCTTTATGCAGCGGCCGAAATCCAGAACGTTCGTCGCCGCATGGAAAAGGAAGTTTCGGACGCGCGTTCTTATTCGACGGCGAACTTCGCTCGCGACATGCTGGCGATCAAAGACCACCTTGATCGCGCCCTTAGCGCGGTCGGCGAGGACTTGAGGGCAGACAAGACGGCGAGCCAGTTCCTCGCGGGCATCGAATCGACGGCCCGCGAACTGGAGTCGGTCTTCCACCGCAACGGTATCGAACGCGTGAAGGCCATCGGCGAGCCGCTCGATCCGCACCGCCACCAGGCGATGATGGAAATGCCAACGACCGACGCCAAGCCGGGCACTATCGTCGAGGAAATGCAGGCGGGCTACATGATGAAGGACCGCTTGCTTCGACCAGCGCTCGTCGCCGTCGCGAAAAAGCCTGGTTAATGCACTTCGCGGTGGTGCGCCTCGCTCTTGGTGGCGAGGCTGAACCGAGGTTCAGCCTTCACTAAGCCGAGAAGCCGCCCAGCGGAATAACGGCCGACCTCGGGGCCATGCTTAAAGCCGTGGCCCGAGCCGCCGCCGACCAGCAGCACGTTTTCGAAGCGCGGATGGAAGTCGATCAGGAAGTCGCCGTTGGAGCTGTTCTCGTACTGGCACACTTCAGCGCCGACGAGCTGCGCGCCCTTGAGCGCAGGAAAACGGTGATCTCGAAAGGCGACGACCTCGGCAAGGGCGCTCGAGGTCGGCAGACGGTCCTGCGTGTCGGGATCAACCGCAACGCCGTGCTGGTCGTGTGCGAACTTGACGCCTCGGGTCTCTAGGTCCGGGAAGCCGTAGAAAATGTCGCCGCCGTTGAAGTCCGCCCATCCCGGCATCGTCGCCGGGAGAAAGCGGCGATCGCCAGCGGGCGTCGCAAAATAGAACACCTCCTGTCGCGTAGGCAGGATCCTCGGGCCGACGACGTCGGGGAAGATCTTCGGGAGCCATGGGCCGAGCGCATAAACGAAGCGATCAGCGGCAACCCGCTCACCGGACGAGAGCCAAAGCTCATCCAGCCGAGCGCTCGTCGCGCCCGGCGCAAGCGCGGCGCCCTTCATATAAGTTCCGCCGTCCCGAACGAACCGGTCGACGAGGGTCAGGAC
>JBJMVK010000005.1:0-17519 GCA_045810725.1 Sphingomonas sp.
CGCATCTTCTCCCCGCGGGACTATTCGATCGACGTCGAACAGTGGGGCTTTTCGGAGGCGGTCGGAAATCTCGAAGAGCAATATGCCAACGACTGACGGCAAGCTTCGAGTAGCAGCGATCGGCGACCTCCACGTGATGGAGAACAGCGTCGCGCCTTACCGTGAGCTGTTCACCGAAATAGCGAATAACGCGGACGTGCTGGTGTTGTGTGGTGATCTCACTAACTTCGGTAAGACGAGCGAGGCGGAGATTCTCGCCGAAGACATTCGCGCATGTTCGATCCCGGTCCTCGGTGTGCTCGGCAATCACGATTACGAGTGCGGACAGCCGGAAGTCGTGTGTTCCATCCTTCACGACGCGGGAATGATCGTACTCGATGAGCAGGCCCACGAAATAGAGGGCGTGGGCTTCGCCGGCGTGAAGGGCTTCCTCGGCGGCTTCGGGCGAGGCGAGCTCGCGCCCTTTGGTGAGCCGATCGTCAAGGCGTTCGTCGACGAGGCTCTGAACGAATCGCGCAAGCTCGAAAATCAGCTCCGGACGATCCGCACCGACCGAAGCGTCGCCGTGCTCCATTACGCGCCGATCCTCGGCACCATCGAAGGCGAGCCGCCTGCGATTTTGCAGTACTTGGGCTCGCAGCGCCTCTGCGAACCGATCGACCGCTTCGATCATGTGAAGGCGGTCGTCCATGGGCACGCACATCATGGCACGTTCGAAGGCCGGACGCCGCTCGGCAAGCCGGTCTACAATGTCGCCCAGTTCGTTCTGAAGCCGCTCTTCGGCAAAGAGTACACCGTCCTCGAAATCTAGGGTTTGCCCTGCCCCGGAATGGGAGTCGCCGTGTCGAGCGCTTCTATGACGTAGAGCCGCTTCACCAGAACGTAACTGACAACGCAAAGCGGCGCCGCGAAGAGAATGCCGATCGGTCCGAAAAGTACCGCGAACGCGAGGAGGGAGAAAAGCAACACCACAGCCGGCACGTCGACTGCATATTGCTGGATGATCGGCTGAATTAGATATGCCTCGGAATGCTGGACGAAGATGTACATGATCGTCGTCCAGAGCGCGAGCTCGGGGCTTTGCACCAATGCAATCAGGATCCCTGGAATTGCCGACAGGATCGGGCCGGCAAAGGGAATGAATTCGAAAAATCCGGCGAGGATTCCGAGCACGAGCCAGGACTGAACTCCGAGCAGCCAAAGCCCGACGCCCGTCATTGCGCCGATGACCAACATGGCGATGAGCTCCCCCTTGAGCCATAGCCGTAACGCGTGCTCGGATTCGTCAAACGCCTGGGAAACGAGGCCACGCCGCGCTTCTGGGATCAACTTGATCGCGCCCGTTCGGTAGAAGCGCGGTTCCGAGGCAAGGAACACTCCGCCGAAGAAGACGATGAGGAAATTGGCCGCGGCGTTGCTGGCTGTAGTCAGCCAGTTGCCGAACCGGGAAACCAGGGTCCCGCCGCTGTTGTGGAGCTGGGAGAGCCAAGTCTGGAAGGGATGCGCGAGCCCGAACGTACCGAGCCAATTGTCTACCTGCGCGAGCGCCTGAGGCAGGGTTTGCGCGAGGGCGTCGGTCTGCGCCATGATCTGCCGCCCAAGCATCCAGCCAATCCCGACCAGGACGGCGACGAGAAGCAGTACGGATGTCAGAACGGCGACCGCGTCAGGAAGGTGCAGGTGCTTGGTCAGGGGTTCCGCGATGGCGCGGATGATGGTGCCCATCACGACCGCGCCAAACAGCAGGACGAGCACCGTCCGAAGCTCCCACAGAAGAACTGCGACAGCGGCAAGGCCTATGACGATCAATGCTCGCCGGACGACCGTCTGATCGCTCGCTTCTCTCGGTTCCGCCACGGCGGACTAGCGCACTCGCCCCCGAAGCGTTCCAGAAGGACCTATTCGGAGCCGCTTCCCGGTTCTGCCTGGGCCCGGTGCATCTTCGCAGTTTGAGCATCCGTCATGACGTCCGCGGCGGCAACCTGGAGCTTATTCTTGATGCCGTGAATCACTGCGGGCTCGCCCTTGTTCATCGCGTCCCAGCCTGTCTTGGCAACGTCGGCCGGGTCGTCTTTCTTGGCTTGGCCGACCTTGGTGTCGTCGAGTTCGGCCCGGTGGAAGAAAGCGGTCTCGGTCGCTCCGGGTTTAAGGCAGGTGACGGTCACGCCGCTGTCCTTGATTTCTTCGTTGAGCGCCGCGGCGAAGCTGTCAATGAAGGCTTTCGAACCGTTGTAAACTGCCTGGAAAGCGCCTGCGAGATGACCGGCGATCGAGCCCGTGATCAGCACCTTGCCCTCACCGCGCTCCACCATTCGCTTCACGATCGGCTGGATAAGGAGGAGGGTTCCGGTGATGTCAGTGTTGATGACGTGAAGCCACTCATCCGCGGCTTGATCGAGGAAACCGTGGCCCAAGCCGTGACCAGCATTGGCGACAAGCACGTCGACGGAACGGTCTCCAACGACTGAGAGCAGCTGGTCGACTCCGTGCTTGGTGGCGAGGTCCGCCTCGACCTCATGGACCGCGACTCCGAACTCTTTCAATGCCGGCGTCGCCTCGACGAAGGGCGTGTCCGCGGCGACGATCAGGTCGTAACCGTCGCGCGCGGCGAGTTTGGCGATTTCCAGTCCAATGCCGCTCGAGGCTCCGGTGACAAGCGCAAGTTTACGCGAGCTCATGGCTTAGCTCCTTCTGTGTGCTCGGAGGACTGGCCATTTCGGTCTTCAAGACGATCTTGGTGTATTGGTCCTGTTCGTCGTGCCAGTGCTTGTACATCTCGGCGGCCTGCTCGAGCGGCGCGTGGTGCGAGATGAGGAAGGTGGTGTCGATCCTGCCCTGCTCGATCATCTCGAGCAACTTCGAGGTGAATTTCTGCACGTGGGTCTGGCCGGACTTCACGCTGAGGCCCTTCTCCATCAATTGGCCCAACGGGAACTTGTCGGCGAACCCGCCATAGACACCGGGGATCGAAATTCGGCCGCCCTTGCGGCATGAAACGATCATCTGACGAAGAGCATGCGGCCGCTCGGTGCCGAGGAAAGTGTGCGCCTTTAGCGTGTCCACGACATTGTCGAGCGTTAGGCCGTGGCTCTCCATTCCGACGCAGTCGATGCACGCGTCCGGTCCGATGCCGCCCGTCATCTCGTCGAGCGCCTCGCGAACGTCGACTTCGCGATAGTCCAAGATCTCGGCGCCCATTTGCTTCGCTAGTTCGAGGCGGTGCGGGTAATGATCAATCGCGATAACGCGGTGTGCGCCCATGATTTTCGCCGATTGAATGGCGAAAAGGCCGACGGGCCCGCACCCCCATATGGCAATCGTGTCGCCTTCCTCGATCTGTGCATTCTCCGCTCCCATCCAGCCGGTCGGGAGGATGTCGGAAAGGAACAGCACCTTGTCGTCCTCGAGGTGGTCCGGCACGACGATCGGACCGACGTCGGAAAAAGGAACGCGCACATATTCCGCCTGCCCGCCGGCATAGCCACCAGTCAGGTGCGCGTAGCCGAAGGCAGCGCCCATGGGATGTCCCATGAGAAGCCGGGATGCGTCGAATGTCTCGGCCGGGTTGCTGTTGTCGCATGCGCTGAACTGCTGCTTCTTGCAGAAGAAGCAGTCGCCGCAGCTGATCGTGAATGGGACGACTACGCGCTGTCCCTTCTTCAGCGTGCTCTTGGAACCGACTTCGACGACCTCTCCCATGAACTCGTGGCCGAGGATGTCGCCGGCGCGCATTGTCGGGATGTAGCCGTCGTAAAGGTGCAGGTCGGAGCCGCAGATCGCCGTCGATGTCACTCGAAGAATTGCATCTCGCGGATTCACGATTTGAGGATCAGGAACCGTCTCGACCCGGACGTCGTGGCGGCCATGCCAAGTCAATGCACGCATGGAACTCTCCTAGATCCTGGGCTCAGTCGGAGTTTCCGACCTTCGGCCCGAGGGTGAGGCATTGGTCGAGACTTCACCTGTTTCCATCAGCTGCTTGAAGCGCTGGAGATCGCGGCGCGCCTGGATCTTGGGCTCTCGCTGCAAAAGCTTGGCAATGCCCTTTCCTAATGGCCCAGCGGGCGGAGAGTAGCGCTGTGTAAGCCGGACGAAGGTGCCGCGGCCGGGCGGAGCCTCGATGAATTCGACCCGGCCTTCGGTTTCGATGTCAGACTCGGGCTCGCTCGCCCAGGCGATCAATTTTCCCGGCAGTTCGCCCGTGATCCGCGTTACGAGCTCGACCGAAGAGCCAAGCGGCGCCTTGATCGTCCAGCGCGACCGTTTGCCACCTAGATCCTCGATCTTTTCGACATTCTCCATGAACCGGGGAAAGTGCGTGAAGTCACGCCACTCGTCATATAGCTCCTGCGCTGATCGTCCGACGGTGACCGTGTTGCCGAGGATGTTCGGCTCGAAGCGGTCAGTGCCACGGCGCCAAACATGGTCGGGCGCATCGCTGACATTCTCGATCGGCGTGCCGCCGCTACCGGTACGTTTTCCGATTAGAAACGCTGCCGCAGCGCCCGCTGCAACTGTTGCAATCCCAGCGCCGATCAGCGCCTTGCTGCCAGCCTTAGACTGGGGCCATTCGTCCGCCATGGAACTCCTCCGTCGCGTGCGGACGTCAACTGGAGCGGTTGTTGCAAGTTCCTATGGTTGTTGCCAATTTTCGATGATCTCGACGAAACGGCCCAGCCACGCGTTGGTCTGGTGGCCGTCGACAACGCGATGGTCGATCGTCAGGGTGACATAGGCCATCGGCCGAACGAGGATCGCGTCCTCGCCGTCCAATTCGCGCACGACCACGCGCTTTTCGAGCTTGCCAACTCCAAGGATTGCCGCCTGCCCCTGGTGGAGGATGATCGGCGCTGCGAGCAGCGAGCCCGATACGCCGTGGTTCGAGATGGTAAAGCTACCGCCCGAAACGTCTGAGCGGTCTAGCTTTCCTTCGCGTGCCCGGCGGGTCAAATCGTCGAGCTTCGCTCCAAGCTGTTCAAGGCTAAGCTTGCCAGCGTCCTTTACGACGGGGACCACGAGGCCCTTCTCACCAAGCGCGGTACCGACGCCAACATCGATCGTGGGTCCAATGGCTATCCGCTCCTTCTCCCAGCGACCGTTGATTGCCGGAGCGACAGCCATCGCCTCTGCGGCGGCTTTTACGATGTAGGCCGTGTAACTGAGCTTCAGGCCTCGCGCCGCCATCGCCGTCTTGTGCGCAGTGACTGCAGAAAAATCTGCCTCGAATACTGCCGTGACGTGCGGTTGCTCGGCGACCGCTCGAGCCATGTTGTGGGCAATGGTCAGCCGCATGCGGTCGTGGGGGAGGTCCTGCGCGCTGAACAGTCGCGGTTGGGCAGTGGCAGCATCGCCGACGCTTACGATTGTGGCGGAAGCGATTGCTCGATCGATGTCTTCGCGGGTCACTCGCCCGTTGCGCCCGGTCCCTCGAACGCGGCTCGCGTCAATCCCGTGCTGCAGGCATGCACGGCGAACGGAGGGCGAGAGGCGCGTCTCGATTTCCCCGTCCCCCGGCGCAGGAGCGGATCCGTCGGCGACCTGCGCGGGAGCCACAGGCGCCTCCTCCTGAACTTTCTCTCCCGCCTTCGCCTCGCAATCAGCGTGGACCGCGCCGTCGGCCTCGATCCGGGCCAGCAGAGCGCCCGGAACCGCTTCCGCATCCGTGTCGAGCACGATCTCTGCGAGAACGCCCGCCGCGGGCGCCGGTACTTCTTGCGTGACCTTGTCGGTCTCTAGCTCGACCAAAGGTTCATTCTCGAACACGAGGTCCCCGACCTGCCTCAGCCAGGCGCGGACCACGGCCTTCGTACCCTCCTGCTCGTCAGGGACCCGGACTTCGATCAACTCTAGAACCCCACCAACCGGTCGATTTCCTCGCGAATGCGCTGCGGCGATGGCACGGCCCATTCGAGCAGCTTGGGATGATGGGGACTGGGGATGTCCGGCATCGTCACGCGGGCCACGGGTGCGTCGAGATCCAGAAATGCTTCGTCGGCCACTACCGCGGCGATTTCCGCGCCGAAGCCGCCGGTCCGCAGGTCCTCATGTACGATCAGGCAGCGGCGGGTTCGCCGCACGCTTTCGAGAACCATCTCCTTATCCCAGGGCTGCAGCGTCCGAAGGTCGATGACGTCCGCGTCGACGCCCTCTGCTGCGGCCTCGCAGCGAGGCACCATCGCACCCCAGGTGACAATCGTGATCGTGTCTCCGACGCGAGTGCTCTTCGCTCGGCCGAACGGAAGGACGTAATCGTCGCCGGGCCATGGCCGCCGCGCCCAGCTATCGTCGAGCATCGCGCGATGCTCGAAGAACAACACGGGGTCGTTGCCGCGAAGGCTGCCACGCAGAAGGCCCACCGCATCTTCTGCGTTGGAGGGGACGGCGACCTTCCAGCCCGGATTATGCACGAACTCGACCTCGTTGGTCATCGAATGCCATGGGTCGCCGCACTTGAAAAAGCCGCCGGGCACGCGAAGCACCATCGGCGCAGCGAAGCGGTTGTGGGTGCGCCAGCGCATCGTCCCGCAATCATGGATCTGCTCGGTCGCGGGCTCGGCGTATTTGCGGAATTGGATTTCCGGCACCGGCATCAGCCCCGACAGCGCCATCCCGACCGCGCGGCCGACGATTCCTTCTTCGTTGAGGCTGGTGTCGAATACCCGCTCGCGGCCGAACTTCTCCTGGAGTCCGAGGGTCACTGCGTGGACCCCGCCCTTGGGCCCTACGTCCTCGCCGAAGACTAGCACGCGCGGGTTCGCTTCAAGCTCCTGCTCGAGCACTCGGCGGATCGCCGTCACCATGTTGATGCGTTGACCAGCGCTTGCCGGTTCGTCGGTAGAAGGCCTCGCCTCGAAGCCGCTGTTCCACAGGCCGCCGACCTGCTGCATCTCCGCCTCGTAAAAGACGTTGTTGGTAACCTCGTCCGCCGACGAGACCCCACGAGCCTCAGCTTCGGCGACCGCGGCCTGGACTTGCCAGGCCGCTTCGCGCTCGAGATCGGCCCATCGTTCCTCACCGATCTGGAATCTCGACACGTGATTCTTCAGCTTCGGCAGCGGGTCCCGTGCCCATTCGGCAGCAATCTGTTCATCACTCTTGTATGCCTGCGTATCCTGGGCGCTGTGCCCCTCGAGCCGCGGAACGGTGAGCCGCAGAAGTACAGGCGCCTGATGCTGGCGGACATGGCCGACCGCGCGGTCGATGAGTGTGGCGGCTTGTGCGGGATCGGTTCCGTCGCCGTTGAAGATGGTCAACCCCGTGAAGCTCGCGAGGTTCGCCGCGATATCCCCTCCCGGCGTTTGATATTCCGATGGAACCGAGATGCCGTAGCCATTGTCCTCGATGTAGATGAGTAATGGCAAACGTTGCGTCGTCGCAATAGTTAGCGCCGACCAAAACCCGCCGGTGGCGCAGCTCGCATCCCCGCCGAGCACGACCGAGATTGCATCGAGCGGCCCTTCGTTGAGGACGTGCTGCTTGTAGGCGATTGCCTGAGCCCAGCCCGCCGCAGGAGTATATTGCGCTCCCACGCCCCCTGCCATCGGCAGCGCGTGCGCTCCGCCCGTGTTGGGATAGTTGAAGACAACGCCAATATCGCGGCCGTTCGAATAGCCGCCCGCGAGCCCCATCCCCGAGCCAATCGCGTCGGCGAGCGGTACTCCCAATGCAAGCAGCACCGGCCGTGAGCGGTAATAGCCGAAGACGCCGTCGCCGTCCTTCAGCTGCAGACCCAGCAGCACCTGCGCCATATCGTGTCCGCGCGCACTGAACTGGTAGAGAACCTTCTTGGCTGGAACGAGCTCCTGCTCCTCGACCCGGTCCATCTCTCGGCTGGTGAGGACCAGCCTTGCGACCTCGCGCCAGTTCACGTCCAGGGACACCTTGCCGGGGTCGCGATCAGCCATGGTCAGGCGTCCATTGCCTCGACCACGGCGGCGATAAATCGATCGATCTGGCCGTCACCCATGCCGACAATGTTGAAGCGGCCCGACTCAGCCATGTAGATCGCGTGGTCCTCGCGAAGCTTCAGTACCTGCTCCTTCGAGAGCGGGAGCATCGAGAACATGCCGTACTGCCTGCCAATGAAACCGAGGCGCGGGTCGGCGGCAGCTATGCGTCTGCGAACCGAATTGATTCGATCGCGCATCTCGGCGAGCTCGACGCGCCAGTCCTCGCTTAGCCCGGGATCGTCGAGGACAATGCGAACCGCCGCAGCGCCATGGTCCGGCGGCATCGACCACATCTCGCGCGCAATTTGGAAAACGAGGCCCACTGCGTTCGTCGTCACCTCGCGCGATGGACTCTTGATCCACAGCGACCCGACCCGGTCACGGTAGACGCTGAAATTCTTGTCACAACTGTGGGCGATGATCACCTCGTCGCAGCTGTCGAGTGTCAGCCGCACGCCAAAAGCGTCCTCATCGAGCCCGCGACCAAAGCCCTGGTAGGCGATGTCGATGAACGGGATGAGGCCCCGCTCGCTCACGACCTGAACGACCTCTCGCCACTGGGCTTCGTCGAGGTCGGCGCCGGTCGGATTGTGGCAGCAGCCATGAAGAAGCGCGATATCGCCCGGCTCGCCTGATCGGAGTGCCTCGAGCATGTCGTCGAAACGGACCGCGCCCTGGCCGCGCTCGTAGAATGGGTAATCGACGGCTTCGAGGCCGGCAGCACCGATGATGGGCGGATGGTTCGGCCAAGTCGGAGCACCGACGAAGACGCGGGCCCGCGGGTTAGCCGCCGCGAGAAGCTCGAAACCGAGGCGGAGTGCGCCGCATCCCCCCGGAGTCTGAAATCCCGCTATGCGCTCATCGCCGGCATGCTGACCGAGCAGGATCGGACGCAAGAGCTCCGCGTACCTCTTATCGCCGGCGCTGCCGAGGTAGGACTTGCTCTCCTGCGTTTCGTTGAGGCGCCGCTCGGCCTCCTTGATGACTTTGAGGATTGGCGTATTGCCCGCGCCGTCGCGGAACACGCCGACGCCGACATCGATCTTGTCGGGTCTCGGATCGGAGTTGACCAGCGCGATCAGCGCAATGAGCGAATCGGCCTGGTAGGGCGGAAGGTCGGCAAGCCCCCTTGCCTTCTCGTCGGTGCGGGTCAGCATTGAAGGGCGATTAGCCAAGTTACGCGTCGTAATCCACAGCAACGCCGTCCCCGAGCGGTACGGACTGGCAGGTGAGGACATAGCCAGAGCCAACCTCCTCGTCGGTGAGGCCGTAGCGCGCTGCCATCTCGACGTTGCCGCTGGTTACCTTGGCCCGGCATGTTGCACACACACCGGCCTTGCAGGCGAAAGGTGCAGCAAGCCCGGCGGCCCTGGCGCTGTCGAGGATGTTGCCGGCAGTGAAAGCAATACGCCGGGTGCGCCCGTCGAGCGTGACAGCAACAGTGGTCCCTTCCGCCTGGGTCTGCAGCTGCGCCATTTCGCGCGCAACGGCTTCGGCCGGACGATTTGCGGTGAAACGCTCGATGTGGATCCGGTCTTTGACAATGTTGCGATCGAGCAGCACGCCCTCGGCCGAGTCCATCATCGGGCCCGGCCCGCAGATGAACCAGCCCTCGACCTCCGCGGCGTCCGGCACAAGCGCGGGGATGGCATCCTCCAAGCGGTCGCGATCCAACATGCCGTTGAACAGCTCGATGTCCTGCTCTTCCTGGTCCAGGAAATGGTAGATCTCGAACCGGCGGATGTTCTTATCCTTGAGACCGGCCAGGGCCTCGAGGAAGATCACCGACGAACTGTCCCGGTTACCGTAAAGCAAGGTGAAGCGGCTGTTCGGCTCATATTTGAGCGTGCTCTTGATCAGCGACATGAGGGGCGTGATCCCAGAGCCGCCGCCGATCCCCACGAGGTGGCGTGACCTCGAAGGTTCGAACTCGGTCGTGAAGCTGCCGTGTGGCGGCATGACGTCGAGCATGTCGCCCGGCTTCAACTGGTCACCCACCCAGTTGGAAAAGAGTCCGCCGCCGATACGCTTGACGGTGACCATCCAGTCCTGCTCATCAGGTGCCGTGCAGAGCGAATAGTTGCGCCGCACCTCCGCACCATCGATGGTCGCTCGTAGCGTCAGATGCTGGCCGGCCCGGAACGCGAATCGATCGCGCAGCTCGCCGGGTATGTCGAAGCGGATCGAATTGGCTTCGCTGGTCTCGGGAACGATCTCGGCGACGCGGAGCGCGTGGAAATGCTCGGCCATGCTTGGCGTTAACCTACCACTTGGCGTCCGGATAGGTGCGTGGCAGAAACTGCATCACTGCGAGCAAGTGACCGAGGTGCTCGCTGTGATGCCCGCTGCGCCCACCAAGGATTGGCCGCTGGTCAGCCGGCGCTTCGAGCTTCCCCTCGGCGAGCACTCGGGCGATCGCGGAGCGATATTCATCCTCGAACTCGCAAGGATCGGGCGCGATGCCAGCGTCAATCGCCGCCTGAAGGCACGGATCCACTTCGAACAGCTCCGGAACGAATCGCCAGTTCCAATCGAGCCCTTGAGCCATCCTGAGCGCGCTTTCCTCCGTCCCGTCGCCGAGGCGAATGGTCCATTCGGACGCGAGTTCGCGGTGGTAGGCCACTTCCTTCACCGCCTTGTGCGCGAATTCGCAGAGGAAGCGGTCGCTCGATTGCTGCAGACGCTGGAGCAGCATATGCTGCCACGTCGTATAAAGGAGGTGGCGCGCGATTGTTTGCGCAAAGTCACCGTTGGGCTGCTCGACCAACAGGCAATTGCGAAAATCCAAGACATCGCGGTGAAAGGCGAGCTGGTCGCCATCGCCCGCCTCGCCGAGGAGTAAGCTCGCCTGGCCGACCAGATCGAGGGCGAGGTTTGCAAGGCTTATGTCGACCTCGAGCACCGGCCCCTGCCCGCACCATTCACTGAGGCGCTGGCCAAGGACCAGCGCATCGTCGCCGAGGCGCAGCTGATAGCCGTGGAGCGCGTCCACGTCGGTGACCGGCGAAGCGCTCGCCATCAGATGTGCTTCACCTCATCGGGGATTTCGTAAAAGGTTGGATGGCGGTAAATCTTGCTTTCGGCAGGCTCGAACAGCTCGCCTGACCGCTCAGGGTCGCTCGCGACAATCTCGGCCGAGGGCACGACCCATAGGCTCACTCCTTCGAGGCGCCGCGTGTAGGTATCGCGGGCGTGGGCGAGCGCGAGCTCCGCGTCAGGAGCATGAACACTACCAACGTGGCGATGCGAAAGACCGCCCTTGGCGCGGACGAAGACTTCCCAGAGCGGCCAGTCACCTGTCATGCCGCCTTGCTCGCTCGGCGCTTCGCTTCGTGCGCAGCCGCGGCTTCGCGGACCCACGCACCATTTTCCCAAGCCTCTCGGCGAGCTTTCATCCGCTCCTTTGCTACGGGACCTTCGCCGCGAACAACCGCATAAAATTCGTCCCAGTCGATTACGCCGAAGTCATAGCCGCCCTTTTCCTCGTTCCACTCGAGGTCGGGATCGGGAACCTCCAGTCCGAGAAAGTCGGCCTGCGGCACCGTGATGTCGACGAACTTCTGGCGAAGCTCGTCATTGGTCTCGCGCTTGATGCGCCAGCGCATGGATTGCGCAGTGTTGGGTGAATTGTCGTCGGGTGGCCCAAACATCATCAGCGACGGCCACCACCAGCGATTGAGCGCGTCTTGTGCCATTCGCTTCTGGGCCGGCGTGCCGTTCGCCATCGCGATCATGATCTCGTAGCCTTGGCGCTGGTGGAAGCTCTCTTCCTTGCAGATCCGCACCATCGCGCGGGCGTAGGGTCCATAGGACGTGCGTTGCAGCGGCACCTGGTTCATGATCGCCGCACCATCCACCAGCCAGCCGATCGCGCCAATGTCGGCCCAGGTGAGTGTCGGATAGTTGAAAATGGTGGAATATTTGGCTTTCCCGGAGTGCAGCGCCTCGATCATTTGTTCGCGGCTCGTCCCCAGCGTCTCCGCCGCGCAATAGAGATACAGTCCGTGCCCTGCCTCGTCCTGCACCTTGGCGAGTAGAATTGCCTTGCGCCGGAGCGACGGCGCCCGAGTAATCCAATTACCCTCCGGCAACATGCCAACGATCTCCGAATGGGCATGCTGGCTGATCTGCCGGGTGAGCGTCCTTCGATACGCCTCCGGCATCCAATCCTTGGGCTCGATGAAATCATCGGCCGCAACCCGCGCTTCGAACGCGTCGAGGAGCTTGGGGTCCTCGAGGTTCTCGATCTTGGCCGTCTTCTGAAGCTCGGTCGTGTACATGCGGGCCGATGTAGTCCCTGCGGGGACGCGGTTCAAATCGCGCGATTGCTGTTTTTCTGATAGGAACGCTGCTCGGCTCCAACAGGCCTGTTCCCGTATCCGTCCCACAGCCCCGCGAGCCCACAACCACGGGGGGAACAACATGGCTACGATCTTGGGCGCTCGCGCGACAGGTCACTTGTGGGGCTGGATCCTCGCTCGCGGAATTCTCGCGTTGGTCCTCGGCGTGCTGGCATTCAAATGGCCCTTGGGGACGCTCTTCGCCTTCACCTTGCTGTTTGCAGCTTACGCCTTCGTCGACGGTCTCGCCTCCTTGATCGGGGGGCTCCAGGGCGGAAGCGCTGGTGAGCGCCGCACCGGCCTCGTGTTTCAGGGCATCCTCGGGATTGCCGTCGGCGTCATCTTCGTCGCGATGCCGCTTGTCTCGACCTTCACTTACGCCTGGGTGACGATCGTTCTCCTCGCCTTCTGGTCGGTCTTGTCTGGAATTTTCGAGATCGCGGCGGCGGTCCGGTTGAGGAAGGAAATCGAGGGCGAGTTCCTGATGTTCTTGTCTGGTCTCTTCTCGATTCTTCTGGGCTGCGCGATAGTCTATTTCGTGCTGAGAAATCCCGCCGTCACGATGCTTTCAGCCGCATGGCTGATCGCCATCTATGCCTTGGCAACCGGAATCGTGCTCGTGGTTTTGGCGTTCCGGCTAAGAAGCCTCGCTAAATAACGGCACCGCCCAGCGTTCGCGAATAGCCGGTGAATTCGGCCACGGTCCGGCCATCTGCGGTCTGGATGGTGACGCGCGTTACTCCTGCGCGGCCCTCGCGCGCGACCTCCACAGCTTCAGCGATCAGGGTCTCGCCCTCCCTTACCTTGTCCAGGAAAACGATCGAGGCCTGCGCGGCTACAGTAGCGTGGTTGGCGCCGTTGCAAACGTAAGCGAAGGCGGTGTCGGCAAGCGCGAAGATCATCCCGCCGTGCGCTATCTGGTGGCTGTTGAGCATGTCGGCGCGCACGGTCATCGATATGCGCACATAATGCTCGCGTGCCTCCTCGACCTCTATCCCCCATGCAGGACCTGTCCCCTCGCGCAAAAGCATTGCCCGAGCCACGCGACCGGCAAGTTCGTTTGCGTCCACGGGCCCTCCTTCGCTAGGCGCTTGGCATGACTTACGAGACGATCGACTTCAAGGCGGAGGGCGCTGTCGCGCGCATCACGCTCAACCGGCCCGAACGGCTCAACAGCTTCACCGTGCGAATGCACGAGGAGCTTCGGGATGCGCTCGGAGATTTGCGCGACGCGCGTGTCGTGGTCCTGACGGGCGCCGGAAGGGCCTTTTGCGCTGGCCAGGACCTCAACGACCGCGCGGTGAGCCCGGATAAAGCCGTCGACCTCGGAGAGACGGTGACCCAGTGCTGGAACCCCCTAATCCGCAGGCTCACCACTCTTCCGCAGCCTGTCATCGCGCGGGTGAACGGGGTCGCCGCCGGAGCCGGAGCCAACGTCGCTCTTGCCTGCGACGTCGTGGTCGCGGCGAATTCGGCAAAGTTCATCCAGAGCTTCTCGGCGATCGGACTGATCCCTGACAGCGGTGGCACCTGGGCACTGCCGCGCCTTGTGGGCCAGGCGCGGGCGCTAGGCCTTGCGCTTACAGGCGATCCGCTCCCGGCGCAGCAGGCCGCCGAATGGGGCCTTATCTGGAAGGCGGTGGACGACGAAGCGCTCGACCTCGAGGTCGACGCCATCGCCAACAGGCTCGCTTCGCTGCCGCCGCTTGGACTTGCGGCCATCAAGGACATGATAAGGACCAGCTGGGAGTACAGCCTCGACGAGGAGCTCGAGCGGCAGGCTGGCGCGATGCGGCGCCTCGGCTTCACTGCGGATTATCGCGAGGGCGTCGCCGCCTTCCTGGAGAAGCGCAAGCCGACCTTCACCGGCCGATGATCATTTCCTTCGAGCACAAATTCGTTTTCACGGCCGTTCCAAAGACTGGAACACACGCGGTGAGGCAGGCGCTTCGCGCGCACCTTGCGCCCGGAGACATCGAGCAGGTTGGCCTGTTCGTCCAAAAGAAGTTCCCGATCCCAGAGCTTGCGGCACTCCAGCACGGGCATATCAGCCTGCAACAGCTTCGGCCGCATCTCCGCACCGACCAATTCGACGGGTTCTTCAAGTTCGCCTTTGTGCGAAACCCGTTCGACCGCTTCGTTTCCTATTGCTCGTTCATGACCCGCTTTCAGGGAGAGTTCCTCGCAGCTCCGGGACGCGTCATGGCCCATTTCCTCCAGAACCCGCCGAGGCAGCACGTGCTATTTTGGCCGCAGCACAGCTTCCTCGCCGATCCCGACGGCGAGCTGCTGACCGACTATGTCGGGCGCGTCGAGGACATGCAGCAATGCTATGACGAGATCGCGCATCGGATTGGCATTCCGAGCGCTCAACTCGCCAAGGTGAACAGCTCGAAGCGAGGCGACTATCGCAGCTACTATACGCCGCCGCTGGTGGACGGGGTGGCCAGGCTCTATGCTCGCGACCTGGAACTGTTCGGCTATGAATTTTAAAGGCGCATCGCCCAACCCTCGCAAGACTACCAGCGTCCGGTATCTCGGCACCGTGGATATCTCGCGGTTGAGGGAAGCGGTTCTAGCGATCCCGAACTCGGTTTGGGAGGAAGAGGATTCCAGGAAGCCGAACCGCTTTGACACCCTCGACACGACTCAACACATCATCTTCCGGATGGTCTCCTCGAACTTCCTCGACTGGCGGAGCTCGCAAGACCGTCCCTTGTGGGATGAATGGCGACCCCTGCTCGAGCCCGTGCTCGAGGCCGCTACCGCTCAGTACGATTACACCAATGCCGCTTTCCCGAGGGTGATGCTGGCACGAATGGCGCCCGGCGGCGTCATCCGACCGCATTTCGATTCAAACCTTGCTGCGAAGTGGCCGCACAAGATCCACGTTCCGCTGCTCACTAACCCGGGCGTCGTCTTCTTCGTGAACCAGGTTCCCCATCATTTCGCGGAGGGCGAGGCTGTCGAGGTGAACAACATGGGTCCGCACGCGGTTCGCAACGAGGGCTCGACAGACCGGATCCACCTGATCTTTGAATATTACGATATCAATCAGCCCGAACCGGACTGGCTCGCGGCGCTCGAAACAGCTCGCCCAGAGAGCTGAGGGATCGAGACAAATGCGCATCGGCCGTCCTCTCTTGAAGCTGCCCGTCCGCTTTTCGGGTGACGCGCTTGCGCGCGAAGTATCGGCTCTGCCTGCAAACGCCTGGATGGATCACCCGGCGAAGCTCGACGGGAACATCGCGGTGCCGCTCGTAAGTCCGCGCGGAGCGCTCACCAACGATGCGTTCGGACCGATGGGACCCACGCCCTGGCTCGGCCATTGCCGGTACATTCTCGAGATCATGCAGGCGCTCGATTGCACCTGGGGTCGCAGCCGCCTCATGGGTCTCAGCGCTGGAGCGCAGGTGCCGGAGCACGTCGACGTTCATTACTATTGGCGAACCCACCTTCGAGTTCACATCCCGGTGATCACCAATCCCGACGTTGCCTTTACAGGCGCTGGCGAGGCCGTCCACATGGCTGCCGGCGAGTGCTGGATCCTCGACTCTTTCTTCCCCCATTCGGTCGCCAATCGCGGCACTCAAACGCGCATACACCTCGTGCTCGATACCGTTGGAAGCGCCTATTTGTGGGACCTCGTCCACGCGGCGCGTGCCCAGAATGCCGAAGAACAGCTGATCGAGCCGGGACAGACGATGCTACGTCCAATGGGCTTCGAGCAAATCAACGCGCCTGCCATCATGTCGCCGTGGGAGATGAAGGCGCACGTCACCTATATCAGCGATTGGACGGACGAGCAGGCCGGCCGCGAGGAAGTCCTCGCCCTCGTCGACCGCTTCGTCATGGCGTGGTCCGGCACGTGGGCCCGCTTCGGTCCAAGCGACGCAGGCCTTGCTTTATATGCTGGGCATCTCGCGGAGATGGAGAAAGCTCTCTCGACCATGAAGGGCCCGCCGGTGACGATGCGCAATGGGCTCCTCCTCGTCGACACGATCGGACATTTCATACTCGGCAATGCCATTGCCCCCGCGATGATGCAGCGGGTCCAGCGAGCACCGGCTCCGGGCCTTGGCCTCGCGCCCTATCGCAAGGCGCTATGAGGCCGTGGGAACCACGACGATCGTATTTCGCCTCCTACCCGGAACGCGCGCCGCGGTGGGCCGGTCGGGAAATCACAGCGTCATTGCAGATCGGCCGGACGGCATGTTCGGCGGCATGGGACTCGGCTTCAACGGCGGTGAGCTACTCGCGCTCGCGATCGGCGGCTGCTTCTGCAACGACATGCAGGCGATTGCCCACGAGATGGGCCTCGCGATTGTCGACCTGCGGGTGAACGTTTCGGTGGATTTCGCCGGAGCGCCGGTGAGAGCGCGCGAAGCAAGCATGAAAGTCGAGTGCAGTCTTGCCGACGGAGCGGACCCATCCGAGCTCATCGAGCGCGCCAAAGTCGATACCACCATCGGAAATTCGCTTCGGGACGGCATTCCCTTAGAGATTTCGAAGGATCGTTGAGCCAGCCGATCGGCCGCGAGAGCGCAGAAGCGCCATGGCCGGCATCTGCCGTGGCTTCGGTGGCCGTGCCGTTCTCGAAGACAAGTAAAGCTCGGCCTGAAACTCTCGCCCGTCCTGCTCGTTTCGCCTCCCGAATAAGGAACAGGAGGCAAATGTGCTTGGCACCATCCTCATCATCTTGTTGATCCTATTACTGGTCGGAGCGCTCCCTCGCTGGGGCTACAGCAGCGGCTGGGGCTATGGCCCATCGGGCCTGCTCGGCCTGATCCTCATCATCCTCGTCATCCTGGTGCTGCTAGGCCGCGTCTAGCTCAGGCGCCCGCCTCTTGGGCGAAGCGCCATGCCGCCTGCGCGAGCATCGGCACGCGTTTGGCCATTTCCGCGGCGTCGGAATGCGACGCGGTACCGTCCCTGGCACGCTTTTTGATGCCTTGGACGATGCCGGCAAGGCGGAAGAGATTATAAGCGAAATACCAGTCCAGCTTCGCCGCAACTGCCACGCCGGAATGACGCGAATAACGATCGACGATCTCGTTCATTGTCGGGATGCCGAGCGATGGAAGATCGAGCCCCCCGAGGCCGGCTCCACCGTCGGCCGGCATCGCCCATTGCATCGCGAGATAGGAGAAATCGGCTAGGGGGTCGCCGAGAGTGGCAAGTTCCCAATCCAAAATTGCGCTGAGCGTCCCGTCTCCAACGAGAGCAAGCG
>JBJMVK010000006.1:0-7666 GCA_045810725.1 Sphingomonas sp.
CGCGAGGAGGTCGGGCGCCGCGCGGGTGCCGAGCCGCCAGCGTTTCGCGATTTGCGCAGCGAAATCCAGGGCCAGGGAATCATAGAGCGGCGATGCGTGAAACTCGGCGAGGAAGTCCGCACGGCGGGCGAATCCAGGCTCGGCTGTCGCCTTGACCGCGGCTGAAGGCGGGACCGTTCCGCTGATCTCGACGTCTCCAAAACGATGCGCTTTCTGAAGCGCCTGGCATTGGGCTGGAACGACCGTTGGCCAGAGCTGCGGCGGCGTCTTGCGCCATCTTTCGGCGATGGAATCGTCATGCCGCTCGAGGAGGGCCTGGATATCGGGACCCGCGGGTCCTGCGAAGTGCGATGTCCTGAACCCGAACACGCTCTGATTGTCGACAAAACCGTCCATCCACCATGCGACGAGGTCGGCATGGTGCCCGGCCATCATGATCGCGGCCCGGTCCTTGCCCGAGATGGAGACGACGCGCGCGGTGGGATGGGCCTTCTTCAGCCAATCGCCGAGTGTCGTCGCCTTGAGCTTTTGGGGACCTCGGGCGAACGGATCACCGTCCGAAGCGACGGCGACGCAATAGACGCTCGTCCCTGCTCGGCGATCGAACCAATTGTTTGCGATTATCCCCGTGTGCGAGGGATGATCACCGGTAAGCAGGGTCGAATGGCCCGGGCAAGTCTCGGTCGCGGCATGTGATTGATAGCCGACCGGAAAAGCAATTCCGTCCGACAGTCTCTTCAAGCCGCCGGTGTAATCGCTCCGGTAGCGGCGGTAGACGGAGGAGGCGAACTGATCGACCGAAATAGCGATGATGAGCTTGGGCCGGGGCGCGGGCGCAGCCGGCACCGGAGCAGCTGCAAGAAGGCAAAGCGCCGGCGCGAGGCGCATCAGGAACGAACGCAAAACTTGATTCTCCAAAGAACTCGCACGGCCCTATAGCCCCTCGATCACCCCTTTGTGACTGCCCGGGATTTAAGACAAGTGACCCAGAAGACTCCGCCTCGATCGACCCTCAAGCGGGTGCGCCTGCTCCTCTGGATCCTCATTGCCCTCGCCGCCCTGGGAACGGTCGCGCTGCTTGCAATCCGAAGTCGCCCGGTCACGCCGGACCGTGGCGCATCGACGGCCCGGTCCAGCTTCGGCGGACCATTCACCCTCATCGGCTCAGACGGAAAAGCCTTTTCGAGCTCGAAGCTCAACGGCAAGCCCTATGCGCTCTATTTCGGGTTCACTCGGTGCGGCGACGTTTGTCCGACGACGCTCTCGCGAATGGTGAAGCTGCGCCAAGAGGCGGGCGGGGAGAGCGCCTTCGCGATCGTCTTCATAACCATCGATCCCTCCAACGACGGCCCGAAAGAGGTCGGCCAATATGCGCAGCTGTTCAACTCGCCGATCATCGGCCTGACCGGCTCCTCGGCGCAGATCGATCGCGTTAAGGCTCAATATGGCATTTACGCCGAGCCGGTGCCGAACGCGCCCATGGGCGAACAGATGGCCCATACCGCAACGGTGCTGCTGTTCGACCGCGAGGGCAAGTTCGAGAGCACCATCGCGCCCGACGAGGCGGACCAGGACGCGCTCGCCAAACTGAAAAAGCTGGGGGCGTGAAGCGTGGAACCAGGAAAGCCCCGTACCGCTTCAGCGGCGATGACCAGCCCTGATCCCTTGATCCTCTCGCTCGGACCGGAATTTTATGATGCGGTCGAGCCTGCACGCTTCCCCGCCTGCACCCCGCGATTCCTGAACCTCCGCTGGGCCAAGCGCGTCAGCCTCGATTTGTCCGACGGGGAATGGAGCGCGCATTTCTGTCGCTTCGAGCCGCTAACTCGAAACCTCGATGAGCGGCTGGCGCTTCGCTATCACGGCCACCAGTTCCGGGTGTACAATCCTGAGATCGGCGACGGACGCGGGTTCACGTTTGCGCAGCTGCGCGACGATCGCGGCCGCCTCCTTGACCTTGGGACCAAGGGCTCGGGCCAGACTCCCTACAGCCGCCACGCGGATGGCCGGCTGACGCTGAAGGGCGGCGTTCGCGAAGTGCTCGCGACGGAGATGCTCGAGGCCTTGGGCGTCAATACGTCGAAGAGCTTCGCACTGTTCGAAACGGGGGAAGCGCTCGAGCGCGGAGACGAGCCCTCCCCGACCCGCTCCTCTGTCCTCACGCGGCTCAGCCATGGGCACATCCGAATCGGGACGTTCCAGCGCCTCGCCTTTTTGGGCGAGGTCGAGAACATCAATCGACTGGTCCGTTATTGCCTTCGCAATCTGTACGGGATGGATGCGGCGGCGAACGACGCCGAAAACGGGCTGCACCTTTTCGACCTTGCAGCCGCGGCGACGGCGAGGCTCGCAGCGAGCTACATGGCCGCGGGGTTCGTCCACGGAGTGCTCAACAGCGACAATATCAACATCACCGGCGAGAGCTTCGATTATGGTCCGTGGCGCTTCACTCCCGAGTGGGACCTCGATTTCACCGCCGCTTATTTCGACCATTATGGCCTCTACGCGTTCGGCCGGCAGGGCGAAGCAATCCATTGGGATCTAGCTCAACTCGCGGGATGCCTGTCACTCGTCAGCGAAGCGCCGCCCCTTTCGGACCTTCTCGCCGGGTGGAGCGCGCGCTTCGAGCAAGAGCTCGTCGAGGCCATGCTTCGTCGCTTGGGCGTTGCGGCTGAAACGAACGATCGCGAGCTCGCCGCCGCCCTCATCAAGGCACTTGCCACGCGCGCTCAGCCGATCGACCGGGTTTTCTTCGATTGGCGCGGCGGGCGCGATCCTGGTGACGGAGCCTATCCGAGCGAGGAATTCCGCGAGCTCGCGCGGCTGCTGAAGGGTCGCGAAAGTCCGCGGTCTCATCCTTATTGGTCGGACCCGGAACCCTGCTCGATGCACATCGACGAGGTGGAAGAGATCTGGTCTGCGATTGCGAAGCGCGATGACTGGCAACCGTTCGAGGACAAGATCGCCGCCATCAGGCGAATGGGCGAAGCGATCGAGCAAGATGCACCGGCAGCTTGACGAACCGACGCGGGTAGTGGAGCGCGCAACCATGGTTAATAAGGTTGTTTCCATTAACCCTGCGACTGGAGAGGAGGTCTGGTCGGGGACCTCCGGCGACGCGGCGGCCGAAGTCGCCGCGGCGCGCGCGGCCTGGCCGGCCTGGGCGGCGCATTCGCATGCCTTCCGGATCGAGGCGGTGCGCCGCTTCGCCAATGTCGTCCGCGCCAAGGAGAACGATTTCGCCGAGCTCATCGCGCGCGAGACGGGCAAGCCCCTCTGGGAGGCGCGGACCGAGGTCGGCGCAGTCATCAACAAGGTCCAGATTTCGGTCGACGCTTATGCCGAGCGTACGCCATCGCGGAAAATGGAGGCGGCGCTCGGAAATCGCGTCGCGGTCCGACACAAACAGCACGGCGTGCTCGCGGTTCTCGGGCCTTATAATTTCCCAGCGCACCTCCCCAACGGACACATCGTCCCGGCGCTGATCGCGGGCAACAGCCTGGTATTCAAGCCGTCGGAGAAAACGCCCGGGACGGGCGAGTTTCTCGTCCGCTGCTTCCACGAGGCCGGAGTTCCGGAGGGCGCGCTGCGGCTGCTGATCGGCGGTCCCGACGAGGGGCGCGCTCTTGCCGGGCAGCCCGGAATCGACGGCCTTCTCTTCACGGGCTCGGCACGCGCCGGTTCCGCGCTCCACAAGCAGTTCGCTGATACTCCGCACAAGATCCTCGCGCTCGAGCTCGGCGGGAACAACCCGCTGGTCGTATGGCGCACGAAGGACGTCGAGGCAGCGGCCGTCATTGCCGTCCAGTCCGCTTACTTGACGGCGGGCCAGCGCTGCACCGCCGCGCGCCGCCTCATCGTCGAGGATGGCGAGGAAGGGCCGCTCATCGATGCGATCACCAGCCTGGCCGATAGGCTGATCGTCGATCAGCCATTTGCCGATCCGCAGCCCTTCATGGGCCCAGTGATCGACAATGCCGCTGCCGACCACGTGCAGGAGCAATGGCTGAACCTCATGATGAAGGGCGCCAAGCCCCTGCGCCGCCTCGACCGCCCGTTCGCGGAGCGGCCCTATCTAACGCCCGCTCTGATCGATGTGACGGATGCCAAGGATCGGCCCGACGAAGAGATTTTCGGTCCCGTGCTCCAGATCATCCGAGTGAAGGATTTCGACGCGGCGATCGATGAAGCCAACAACACCCGTTTCGGCCTCGCTGCCAGTCTCATTGGTGGAAGCCCCGAGATGTACGACAAATTTTGGGCCAACGTGCGTGCCGGCGTCATAAACTGGAACAAGCCCACCAACGGCGCGCCCTCCAATGCGCCGTTCGGAGGCATCGGCACGTCGGGCAATCACCGCCCAAGCGCCTTTTATGCCGCCGATTATTGCGCCTATCCGGTGACGAGCAGCGAGGCGGACCGCGCGCGGGCGGCGATCGGCGAGGGTCTGCGCGATCCGAACATGCAGGAGGACTAGGACGGCATCCCTCGAGGGATGGCCGAGCGGGCATTGCATTGCTCCTGCCGCGCTCGGCACGCTGGCGAGGCAAATGATTTGAACGGCCATGGATCGCTTCCGCCGATCCTCGCGTTCAAGACCCTGTGACAAAAAGTAAATGGATCGGCACGGCCATCGGCCTTGCCCTGTGCACCGCCCTCTTGCCCGCCTGCTCCCAGGGCGAGAATTCTTCCAACCAACAGGCCTCCAATGCCGCGGCGCCTGAAGACGGCCAAGTGCAGTGGAACTCAAACCTGGAAAAGCAGGTGCGCGACGCGATTGCCGCCGCACCCGCCAATGGCCTCAAGCCCGAGCTCTTCCTCAAGGGCGATGGCCAGCACGGCGCTGAGCTTACCGAGGCCGCGCTCAAATATGCCGAGGCTCTTGCCCATGGCTATGTCGACCCGAAGAAGGTCTCGGAGGTCTATGAGATCCCGCGCGCGTCGGCCGATGTTCGGCAAGGCTTCATGGAGGCTGCGCAAAAGGGCGATCTTCTGGGCTGGTTCAATTCGCTGGTTCCCCAGACCGACGAATATAAAGCGCTCAGCCAGGCCCACCTTAAATATTTGGGGCTCGCCTCCAAGACGACGAACTTCCAGCCGGTGCCAGAGGGCAAGCCGATCAGCCCCGGGAGCCACGACAGCCGCGTCGCGGCGGTTGCAGCTGCCCTTCAGGCGATGGGCTACGTAGCGGCGCCGGCGCAAGGGCAACAAGGGGCCGCGCCGACGCCGACCCGGGCCCGCCTCTCGCCGGATCTCGTCGCTGCGGTGAAGCAGCTGCAGGCCGATTTTGGTCTCAAGACTGACGGCATCATCGGCGGAAACACGCTCGCAGCCATCAACATGGGTCCCGCCGGGCTCGCTCGGGAATGCGCGATTGCAATGGAGCGGCTGCGCTGGCTTCAACGCGACCCCCCGCAAACCCGGATCGACGTCAACAGCGCAGCGACGTTCCTCGATTATTGGCGTGATGGCCAGCACATCGACAGGCGCGAGGTCGTGGCTGGCGAACCCGACAAGCAGACCCCCCAGATCCAGGCACCGATCGTCAATCTCGTCGCCTATCCGAAGTGGCGCGTGCCCGACTCGATCGCGAGCGACGAATTGTCGAAGAAGGGCCAGGGCTGGCTCAAGGAAAACAATTTCGCGATGGAGGACGGCAAGTTCGTGCAGGAGTCCGGGCCCAAGAATTCGCTCGGAATCGTCAAGTTCGACATGAACGACAAGCAGGCGATCTATCTCCACGACACGCCCGCCAAGGCGCTGTTCGGAACCCCCGACAGGCACCGCAGCCACGGCTGCGTTCGAGTGCAGGACGCCGTCGCCT
Organism: Sphingomonas sp.; assembly: GCA_045810725.1. Lineage (GTDB taxonomy): Bacteria > Pseudomonadota > Alphaproteobacteria > Sphingomonadales > Sphingomonadaceae > Sphingomicrobium. The sequence goes on from JBJMVK010000006.1 coordinate 5,825, forward strand.
TTGCAAACGCAATCGCGACCGAGGAGGGTGTCGGCGACAAGTTCCAGCAGGCGATGTCGGCGCAGCAGGAAAAGTGGATAAAGCTGCCGAGCCAGATTCCCGTGCGCATTTTCTACCACACCGCCTTCTGGGACGGCTCGCGGGTTCAGTTCAGGCCTGATGTCTACGGCTGGGACAATCCGGTCGCGGCCGCGCTCGGCCTCATCAAGGGCGTGACCTGGCTACCCGTCCAGCAGAGCGGCGACGTCGGGCCGTAAAAAGAAAGAGGGCGCCGGCCGAAGCCGGCGCCCTCATCCCCCCTCCCCAGAGCGGCCGAGCCGCTAACTTCGAATTTCTGGCAGGTATCCGTCGTCGACGGCGTCGCTGAACTTGGTGATGCGGCTGTCGAACTTGAGGCGAATCTTGCCGGTTGCGCCGTGACGCTGCTTGGCGACGATCACTTCGGCACGCCCGTAGGCCCGCGCCATTTCTTCCTGCCAGGCCGCGAAATCCGGGTGGTCGTCCGCGGGTTGCTTGGCGCCGAGGTAATAGTCCTCGCGGTAGATGAAGAGCACCATGTCGGCGTCCTGCTCGATCGAGCCCGATTCCCTCAAGTCCGACAGCTGCGGCCTCTTGTCCTCGCGCTGCTCGACCGCGCGACTGAGCTGCGAAAGCGCGATCACGGGGACGTTCAATTCCTTGGCGAGCTGCTTCAGGCCCCGGCTGATCTCCGAGATTTCCTGGACCCGGTTGTCACCCGAGCTGCCCCTGCCGCTGCCCTGCAGCAGCTGGAGATAATCGACGACGAGGATTCCAATGCCCTTCTGCCGCTTGAGCCGCCGCGCCCGCGTTCGGAGCGCGGCGATCGTCAGGCCAGGGGTATCGTCGATGTACAAAGGAAGGTTCTGAAGTTCGGCGGCTGCGCGGGCGAGCTGGCGGAACTCCTGCTGGCTGATCTTGCCCATCCGAAGGTTCTCGGAGCTGATCCCCGACTCCTCGGCGAGAATGCGGGTCGCCAGCTGGTCGGACGACATTTCGAGGCTGAACAATGCGACCGGTGCTCCGGCCGACTTTTCGGGCTCGATCCCGTCCTCGACATCGCGGATGAAACGCTGGGCGGCGGCAAAGGCGATGTTCGTTCCGAGCGCGCTCTTGCCCATGCCGGGACGCCCGGCGATGATCATCAAGTCGGACTTGTGAAGGCCGCCGATCTTGGCGTTGAGGCTCTCGAGACCGGTCGTGAACCCCGAAAGATGCCCGCCGCTGTTGAGTGCGCGCTCGGCGACTTCGAGCGCTTCCTTGGTGGCGTCGGAGAAGGACTTGGCCCTGCCCTCGACTCCCCCTTCCTCGGCCACCGAGTAGAGCGCGGATTCGGCGCGCTCGATTTGAGCGAGGGGGGCAACATCCTCACTCGTGTCGAGCGCGCCTTCCACCAGGTCGCGACCAACGCCTATCAGTGCACGGAGCAACGCCAGATCGTAGATCTGTTCGGCGAAGTCCCGAGCCCCAATCACGGCCGCGCCCGATCCCGTTAATTGCGCCAAATATGCGACGCCGCCAACCTCTTTTATATTCTCGTCACTCTCGAACAGTGGACGCAAAGTTACCGGGTTCGCCACCCGGTTCGCATCCGTCATCTTCAAGATCGCCTCGTAGATGCGCCCATGGAGAGGTTCGAAAAAGTGGTACGGCTTGAGCTTGAGCTGGATGTCCTCGACCAGGCGGTTGTCGACCATCAGGGCGCCGAGGAGCGCCGCCTCGGCTTCGACATTTTGCGGGAGGACCTGGGTCGTGTCGGACGCAGACTCGGCGATTCGAATGACTTCGGCCATGGGGATCCTCTAGCCTTCAGATCGGAAGAGC
>JBJMVK010000007.1:0-8336 GCA_045810725.1 Sphingomonas sp.
CCGGCCGTCGTCCTCGGCCGCGTCGAACTCGGCGGAGCGCAGACGCTCCTCTACCGCGGCGTGCTCGGCTACTTCGCGCAGCAATGCCTCGCGATCCGCCTTGGGGATCTGGTAATAGTCGGGGTGGATTTCACTGAAGGCGAGGAAGCCGTGGCGGTTACCGCCATAATCGATGAACGCCGCTTGGAGCGACGGTTCGACCCTGGTGACCTTGGCTAGATAGATATTGCCTTTGAGCTGTTTGTGCTCAACGGATTCGAAGTCAAACTCCTCGATCCGGTTCCCTTTGACGACCGCGACCCGGGTTTCCTCCGGGTGGCGCGCATCGATAAGCATGCGCATGGACATTGAAAATTCTCCAGGCGCGTCGGTTCAGCGTTGGAACGCTCCGTCGCGCGGTGATTGGGGCCTCGGGCGCCGCGTACTGGCGGGCTGCGATGGCAGGATGACTGGAAAGCGCGTCTGCTCGAACGGCCATCCCGCGACCCTTCGCGGGGGGCGCCGCTTCACCGAAGAGCGGATGAAGGGCAGTCTGTGGCGTCATTCGAGCTTCAACCTCGTGGAGCCGCGGTGCGTCGCACCGTCCGCGGCATGAATTCCCCGGCGGACGCCGGAGATCGAAACCTGAGTTAGCATTGCAGACTCGCCCCCGCAACCTTCGCAGCCGCGCGAACGCGCCGAAAACCGCTCCTGACCCTCGATAAGGGTGACAGCACCCGCTGTGCTGCTATTTCGAACGACGAATGGTAAGCACGAGCACTCTATCGGACCGGCGCGGGATCTGGGCGTTCGTCCTTGGCGTCATCATGGTGACGGGCGGCGTCGTGATGCACGCGCCGATGTTCCTGATGGGCCGTCACAACCATTTCATCCTCTACGGCATGCCGATCGGCTGGGACATGATCCTCGGCATGGCCGCGATCGTCGCCGGCTGCGGCATCGCCGCTTATGGGCTCCTCCCGAGGGACATCGCGCGCCAGCTCACAGCTTCGCAGGAAATCATCGTCTCGCCGCCTGAGGACGCGCCGCTCAGCCGAGCTCACTGGATGCTGATGTCCGTCCTCGTCATTGCCCTCATCATCGACATCATGAAGCCGGCGACGCTCGGCTTCACGCTCCCGGGCATGATGAGCGAGTATCAGGTCAGCAAGGCGACAGTGTCCTCGTTCCCCTTCTCGGCACTTACGGGGACCGTCATCGGCTCGATCATCTGGGGTGTTCTTGCCGACGTCTACGGGCGCAAGGCGACGATCCTGCTCTCGGCGGTGATGTTCGTCGGGACGTCGATCTGCGGCGCGATGCCGTCGCTCGCGTGGAACGTTGGAATGTGCTTCATGATGGGCGTTGCCGCAGGGGGAATGCTTCCCGTCACCTACGCGCTTCTCGCCGAGATGATGCCGAGCAAGCACCGCGGCTGGAGCCTGGTGCTGGTCGGAGGGCTGGGAGCGGTCGGCGGGTATTTCGCGGCGAGCACTTTCTCAGCGCTCCTCCAACCGTTCTTCGGCTGGCGGATTCTCTGGGTACTGAACTTGCCGACGGGCCTCTCGCTCGTCCTCCTCGGCGCGTTCATCCCTGAATCGGCCAAGTTCCTACTCGCGCGCGGCAGGAGGGAGGAGGCCCGGCGCGTCATGGAGCGCTTCGGTTCGAAAGCACGCCAGGCCCGCGTCGCCGAGCAGCTCGCGCTCGAACGTGGCCCATCGGTCACGCTCACCGGCCGGGCTTTCTTCGGCAAGCTTCTCGCCCTCAGCCTCGCCGCCATCTGCTTCAGCCTTATCAATTTCGGTCTTCTGCTGTGGCTCCCGGCGGACCTCATCGCGAAGGGCTACAGCGTCGGAGTGTCCAGCAAGCTCCTCGCAGAATCTGCTCTCATTGCGTTTCCGACGGTGTTCGTGGTCGCTTACCTCTACAGCGGCTGGAGTACGAAGTGGTCGCTTGCCGGATCGCTCGTGGTGACTCTTGCCGGCCTTGCCGGGGTGCTCTGGCTCGAGCTTACCGGAGCTGGCAGCCCGGTTCTTCCCGTTGCCCTTCTGATCATCGGGACCAACGGCCTCATCGCGATGCTGTTGCCCTATACGGCGGAGAGCTTTCCCCTGCGCATTCGCGGGCGCACCACGGGTGTCGTTGCCGCCTGCACCAAGGCCGGGGGAATGTTCGCACAGCTGCTGGCGATCCTCGCGCTCATCCCGCCGCTCGCGATCGTGGCTATGGCGATCATGGTGCCGACGGTTGGAGCACTCGTCTTTGTTGCTTTGTTCGGCAAGGAGACCCGCGGCCGTGACTTGCGGGAACTCGATCCCGATGGCCACACCTTCGCCGCCACCGGCATGTAGCCGCACCTCATACGTATTCGGCCATTTGCCGTAGCGCTTCACGCTCTATAGCAAGCGCCCGATGACGGAGAAGGCCTCGACCCTGCTGATGTTCGGCGCGACCGGCGATCTTGCCCGTCGCATGCTGCTGCCCTCGCTCTACGGCCTCGATTCAGACGGTCTGCTTCCCGCGGACCTGAGGATCATCGGCACTGCACGCACCGATCTCGACGACGGCGCCTTTCGAGAGCGGACCGTCGAAGCTCTGAAGGAGCATCTTCCTTCCGGCTTCTATTCGGAAGGGATCGCGGAGCGCTTCCTTGCGCGCCTTCACTATGTCCCGCTGGACATCAACGATCCGAAGGGATTTTCCAGCCTCGCGGAGACGATCGGCGATCCCTGCCACGGCGTCGCGATCTTCCTCTCGACGGCCCCGTCTTTGTTCAAGCCCACGATCGATGGATTGCAGGGCGCCGGCCTTGCCTGCCCTACGGTCAGGATGGCGCTCGAGAAACCGCTCGGTGTCGACCTCGAATCGAGCCGGGAGATCAATGATGCCGTCGCCGCCGCCTTTCCCGAAGACCGAACGTTCCGCATCGATCATTATCTCGGAAAGGAAACCGTCCAGAATCTGCTCGCACTGAGGTTCGCCAACTCGATGTTCGAGCCGCTGTGGAACAGCGCCCATATCGAGCATGTCCAAATCACGGTCGCCGAGACGATCGGGCTCGAGGGCCGCGGCGATTATTACGACCGGGCCGGAGCGCTTCGCGACATGGTCCAGAACCACATGCTGCAGCTGCTGGCTCTGGTCGCCATGGAGCCGCCGACCGATTTCAATGCGACTGCGGTCCGCGACGAGAAGGTGAAGGTGCTTCGCGCGCTTCGCCCGATCACGGCCGATGATGCCGAAGCGATGACCGTGACCGGGCAATATGCGCGCGGCGCGATCGATGGCGCGACGGTCCCCGGCTATATCGACGAGGTCGGGCACGAGAGCACGACCGAGACCTTCGTCGCGTTGAAAGCGCAAATCGACAATTGGCGCTGGAAAGGCGTTCCCTTCTACCTGCGCACCGGCAAGAGGTTGCCGATGCGCGATACCGAGATCTTCATCCAGTTCCGTGACGTGCCTTATTCGATCTTCGCGTCGCGCGGCGCGACGACGAAACCGAACAAGCTCATCATCGGCCTTCAGCCCGAGGAAAGCATCGAGCTTCGTCTGATGTCGAAAACCCCGGGACTCGATCGAAACGGGGTGCGGCTGCGCGAGATCCCGCTCGATATCGGCCTCGCCAACGCCTTTAGCGAATATCGCCGGCGGATCGCCTACGAACGTCTCCTCTTGGACCTCATCGAAGGCGACCCGACCCTGTTCGTTCGGCGCGACGAGGTCGAGGCGCAATGGGCCTGGGTCGATCGGATCCGCGCCGCCTGGGCCGAGAAGGGCGTGACACCGCGGCCCTACGCCGCTGGAACATGGGGCCCGTCCGCGGCCATCGCGCTGACCGAGCGCGACGGGATCAGCTGGCACGAATAGACGCGAAGGACCAGATAGGAGCCATGGCCCTCCATCCCACCATCTCGAGCGTTACCGATCGGATCATCGAGCGGTCGAAGCCCACGCGCCGCCGCTATCTCGACCTCATGACCGAGCAGAAGGAAAGGGGTATCAGCCGTCCGCGCTTATCCTGCGGCAATTTTGCGCACGGCTTCGCTGCCGCCGGCGAGGACAAGGCGTCGATCAGCAGTCTTGGCGGGCCCAATATCGCGATCGTCACCGCTTACAACGACATGCTCTCGGCCCATCAGCCGTACAGCCGCTACCCCGAGCAGATGAAAATCTTCGCTCGCGAAGCCGGTGCAACGGCCCAGGTCGCCGGCGGCGTCCCCGCGATGTGCGACGGCGTCACTCAAGGGCAGGCGGGCATGGACCTTTCGCTCTTCAGCCGGGACGTGATCGCGATGAGCACCGCCATCGCGCTCAGCCACGGCATGTTCGATGCGGCGGCGCTCCTTGGCATTTGCGACAAGATCGTGCCGGGGCTTCTCATCGGTGCGCTGCGCTTCGGGCACCTGCCGATGTTGCTTGTGCCAGGGGGGCCGATGCCGTCAGGGCTTCCGAACAAGGAGAAGCAGCGGGTTCGCCAGCTCTATGCCGAAGGAAAGGCCGGCAGGGACGAACTCTTGGAGGCGGAAAGCCGCTCCTATCATGGCCCTGGAACCTGTACCTTCTACGGCACCGCCAATTCGAACCAGATGATGATGGAGCTGATGGGGTTGCACGTCCCAAATGCGGCTTTCATCAATCCGGGCACTCCGCTGCGGCAAGCGCTCACCCGCGCGGCAGTGCATCGCCTTGCCGAACTTGCGCGAAGCGGCGACAGGCCGCTGGCTCATGTCGTTGACGAGAGGGCGATCCTCAACGCCATGGTCGGCTTGCTCGCGACCGGCGGCTCGACAAACCATTTCATCCATCTGCCGGCAATTGCGCGCGCCGCCGGGATCATCATCGACTGGCAGGATTTCGCCGAGCTTTCGTCAGCAGTTCCGCTGGTCGCCCGTGTCTATCCGAACGGGTCGAAGGACGTGAACGACTTCCAGGACGCGGGCGGGATGGCCTTCGTCACTTATACGCTCTCGAGCGAGGGCCTCCTTCATACCGATGCACTGACGGCGGGATCGGATTCGATGGACTCATGGATCGGCAATCCCGAGCTCCACGGGAACGAGCTCGTCTGGAAGAGCGCCGAGGAAAGCGCCGACATAGACATGCTTCGTCCAGCCTCAGATCCGTTTCAGTCGGACGGCGGCCTCCGTCTAGTCCAGGGCAATCTTGGTCGAGCGGTGTTCAAGACGAGCGCGGTGGACGAGGAGCGCTGGCTCGTCGAAGCTCCAGCGCGCTGCTTTTCCGATCAGAACGAAGTGCTCGACGCGTTCAAGGCCGGCGAGCTCGATGGCGACTGCGCCCTCGTCGTGCGCTTCCAGGGGCCGCGCGCCAATGGCATGCCCGAGCTTCACAAGCTCACGCCGACCCTTGGTGTCCTCCAGGACCGCGGCCATCGCGTCGCGCTCATCACCGATGGGCGCATGTCCGGTGCAAGCGGCAAGGTTCCGGCGGCGATCCACTGTTCGCCCGAGGCCCTTCCGGACGGTCCGCTCGCGCGGCTCCGCGATGGCGACCTAATCCGTCTCGACGCGCGCAACGGGACATTGGAAGCGCTCGACGTCGATCTCGCGGCCCGTCCCTGCGCCAATTCGCCGGCGCCTCCGGCCGGCACTGGCCGGGAGTTGTTCGCGCTCTTGCGAATGCACTGCGACGAAGCCGAAGCGGGCGCTTCGGCGATGCTTGCGGCAATGGACGCGGAGCAAGCATGACCCGTCAGATCGCCGTCGCCGATGTCGGCGGGACTCACGCACGCTTCGCGCTTGCCGATATAGAAAGCGGCCGGGTAGTGGCACTTGGCGAACCGGTCACGCTCAAGACCTCGGATCACGGCAGCTTCCAGCTCGCCTGGCAGGAATTCGGCCGCCACGCCGGGACCGATTTGCCCAACGAGCTCGCGATCGCCTTTGCAGGTCCAGTCGGCGGCGAGGTCCTGAAGCTGACCAACAATCCGTGGGTGATCAGGCCGGGGCTGATCAAGGAGCGGCTCGGCGTTGACCGCTACACGATCGTCAACGACTTTGGCGCGGTTGGCTATGCGGTCGCGACACTCGGGGATGAATATTTCGAGCAGCTGTGCGGACCCGGTGGGCCGCTTCCCGACCAGGGGGTGGTCAGCATCGTGGGCCCGGGAACCGGGCTGGGCGTTGCAGCGCTCCTGAGAACTCGCGACGGCTATGAGGTGATCGAGACCGAGGGCGGCCACATCGACTTTGCACCGCTCGACGTTCTCGAGGACCGCATCCTCGTCGAGCTCCGCCGCAACTTCCGCCGCGTCTCCATCGAACGGATCGCTTCGGGCCGGGGGCTCTGGAACGTCTACGAGGCGCTCGGCGCCATCGAGGGACAGGACCTCAGATTCCATGACGAGAAAGAGCTTTGGAGTGCCGCGCTTGGCGAGAGCGACAGCCTCGCGAACGCGGCGCTCGACCGTGTTTGCCTCACTCTTGGCGCAGTCGCCGGCGATCTCGCACTCGCGCAGGGGGCAACCGCGGTGGTGATCGCGGGCGGAGTGGGCCTGAGGCTCGCCGAATATCTGCCGCGATCCGGCTTTCGCGACCGCTTCATCGCTAAGGGCCGCTTCGAGCGGCGCATGGACGAGATACCGGTCAAGCTCATCACCCATCCCCAGCCCGGCCTTTTTGGCGGCGCGGCGGCATTCGCCAAGGAGCACGGATGACCATCGATCAAATCATGCGCGCCGCCCCCGTGATCCCGGTCCTCGTCCTCGACGGCGACGATGATTGGGGGAAGCTCGCCGAGACCTTCGTAAGCGCCGGCGCGCCGGTTCTCGAAGTGACCCTGCGCACCCCGGGAGCGCTCCGCGCGATTGCGCAGATGGCACAAGTCAAAGGTGCGATCGTCGGCGCCGGCACGGTGCTGAACGAGCGACAGTTGGACCAGGCGCTCGAGGCGGGCGCGCAATTCATCGTCGCTCCAGGACTGACCGAGCCGCTTACCAGGGCAGTCGAGCGCTCGGGCGTCGCCTATCTTCCCGGTGTCTCGAGTGCGGGCGACATCATGCGTGGGCTCGACCTCGGCCTCGAGCGTTTCAAGTTCTTCCCCGCGGAGGCTTCGGGCGGAATCGCCGCGTTGAAGGCGCTCTCCGGACCATTCGGCAACATTCGGTTCTGCCCCACGGGCGGCATCCGGCCCGACAATGCTGCCGAATGGCTCGCGCTCGACACCGTGCTATGCGTTGGCGGCACCTGGCTCTATCGCCCGGGCGACAGCATGGATGCGGTCGCCGAGCAGGCGAGGGCGGCCGCTGCGCTTCGCGTTTAAATTTCTTCTTAACCATGTTCCCGTGATATATTGTGTTACGGGTCAATGGGTTGGTGGATGACTCCAGTGTTCGGCAAAAAAGGGGCAATCGCCGGCGCGGGCATGGTGCTCGCGGCTGGGGCGATGCTGTTCTCGTTCGGCCGGAGCGGCGCGGCGGCGCAGTCGAGCCTTACCGTCGACGTCCCGCCGGCGGTCACCGACATGATCTACGGAGCGAAAGAAGCGCGCGGTCGCCCGATCGTCGTCATCGACGCGGGCCATGGCGGCCGCGATCCGGGCGCGACGAGCGTCTCCGGCGAGGTCAGTGAGAAGGACCTCACTCTCGCGCTCGCACGCGAGCTTCGCGACGACCTCGTGAAGCGCGGCAGAGTCCGGGTCGCGATGACGCGCCCCGATGACCGTTATCTGACGCTCGAGCAGCGCGCCGCCGTCGCCCGGCGCCTCGATGCGGGCATGTTCGTCTCGCTGCACATGGACAGCGCGCCCAATCCACTGGCGAGAGGCGCGACCGTTTATTCATTGTCTGACGTCGCTTCTGACGCCGAGGCCGCGCGGGTAGCTGCGAAGGAAAATGGCGGGGCCGCGGCCGAAGCGACGGGTGGCTCTGTCGAGGCGATGCTTTCCGACCTCGCGATGGAGAGCCAGATGAGCGCATCGGCGGATCTTGCGGCTCGGCTCGTCAACAAGTCTGCCGGGCGGTTCGAGCTCCGGCCGAACCCGCACCGCTTTGCCTCGTTTCACGTCCTTCGCCGCTCCGGAACTCGGGCAATATTGTTCGAGGCGGGCTACATCAGCAATGCGGACGACGAAGTGCTGCTGCGCTCGCCCGAGCAGCGTTCAAGTATCGCCCTCGCACTTGCGCAGGCCATCGAAACAGACGTTGCCGCCCGTGGCCGGCGTTAAGGCGATTAACTGGCTTTTCGCACAAGTCGCGAAAGGCTAGACGCTGCGTCGAATGAAATTCGAGCGTCTGACTCCTCCCGGGTGGCTTCCCGATTTGGTCGCCTTCAACAACAGGGTTCACCAGTGGGTCGACCCATGGTGGACCCGCCGGTGGGTACGGCTGGTCACCTGGA
>JBJMVK010000008.1:0-10893 GCA_045810725.1 Sphingomonas sp.
CGATCGAGCAGATCGCGCCGCAGATCGCACTCTACCATCGAGGACTTCAGACCGTCGGAGCAGCTGAGGCTCAGGGGGAGATTTCCGAGCAGGTCGCGAACGTGCTGACGCAGATTGCAGCCACGCTTAAAACGGTCACCGGCAATGATTTTCACGGCTACAAGCGCAACACTTTCCTGCGTCGAGTGCAGCGTCGAATGCAGGTCGTCCAGGTCCCAGAAATCGAAGATTATGCTGCGCGACTGAAAAAGGATCGCGAAGAGGTCCACCACCTGTTCCAGGACCTCCTCATCGGCGTGACGCATTTCTTCCGCGATCCGCAGGAATTCGACGTGCTTGAACGAGAGCTTCCAAAGCTGTTCGAAGGCAAGGGACCCAACGACCAGTTCCGGGTTTGGGTGCTCGGCTGTGCGACTGGCGAAGAGGCCTATTCGATAGCGATCGTCCTCTCCGAATGCCTCGAGAAGATCGAGCATGGGCCTGGGGTCCAGATTTTCGCAACGGACCTGGACGCGAGGGCTCTCGGTTCGGCACGCGCAGGTCGCTACTCGAACGCGATCGCCGATCACGTCTCACCGGAACGGCTCGCTCGCTGGTTTATCAAGGAAGGAGATACGTATCGGGTGGTGAAGGAGCTGCGCGAGATGTGCATCTTCTCGCCGCACAACCTTATCAAGGACGCGCCCTTCTCGCGGATCGACCTGCTCTCGTGCCGCAACCTGCTCATCTACCTGAACGCGGACCTCCAGAGCCGAGTCATTCCGATCTTTCACTTCTCGCTTCGGGCGAACGGCCTCTTGTTTCTCGGTGCATCCGAGAACGTGACCCGGCATCAGAAGCTCTTCGCACCGATCGACCGCAAGAGCAGGCTCTTCCGGAGGGTCGAAGCGCCGACGAAGATCCTTCCAGAATTCCCGCTCGTCGCGCGGGCTGCGCGGCATCACGCCTTTGAGGAAAGAAGCTTTTCCGCCGTTCGCCCGTCTGCGATCGCGGCCTCCGTTGGGCGCCGCGCCGAAGTCATCGCGGAACGATACGCGCCGGCATATGTGATCATCGATACGCAGTTCGAAGTGCTGCATTTCTCCGGGCGCACCGGAAAGTTCCTCGAACCCGTCAGCGGCGCCGCCAGTCTCCACCTATTCAATCTCGTGAAGCGGGATCTCAGGCTGGATCTGCGTGCGGCAATCCACGAAGCGATGGAAAAGGGGGAGCGCGCCGAGCACGCGCGCATTCCGGTCGGAACCAACGGCGCTTCGTCGCTCGTCAATCTCACGGTCGAGCCAATTATCGACGGCGGTCACGTCACAGCGCTGGTGGTGCTGTTCCAGGAGGCCGGCGAAGTCCTGCAAAGCGCCGCCCGCGAGGAGCGTGGCGCCGCCAAGAGCGACCATGTCGAGCGATTGGAAGCAGAGCTTCGGCTCACAAAGGAGCGGCTTCAGGCGACCATCGAAGAGCTGGAATCGACCAACGAAGAGCTGAAGAGCTCGAACGAGGAATATCAGTCGATCAATGAAGAGCTCCAGTCTTCGAATGAGGAGCTGGAAACGTCAAAGGAGGAGCTTCAGTCGGTCAACGAGGAGCTTCAGACCGTCAATGCCGAGCTCGACCATCGGGTGCGCGATCTGGCCAAGGCGAACAGCGACCTCAAGAACCTTCTCGAATCCACTCAGATCGCCACCATCTTTCTCGACAACGATCTACGCGTACGCAGCTTCACGCCGGCCGCGACCGAGATCTTCCATCTACTGGAGACCGATATCGGGAGGCCGATCGACCATCTCGGTTCGCTGATCTCCTACCCGGATCTCAACGAGGACGTCCGCAAGGTGCTGACCAAGCTCGGTTACGTCGAGCGGGACGTGGAATCGCGCGATGGCAGCCATTACATCGCCCGCGTCCATCCCTATCGAAGCGTCGGCAATTTCATCGCCGGCGCAGTGCTCACCTTCCTGGACGTGACCCGGACAGTGAAAGCGGAAGCAGCGCTTCGCGAGAGCGAGGCTCGGCTGCGCCTGCTTCTCGCCGAGCTCCAGCACCGCGTGCGCAACACGCTCGCGCTGGTGAAATCCATCACGAAGCGCACAGCTGAATCGAGCCAGTCGGTCGACGACATGGCCGCGCACCTCGCGGGTCGCCTCGACGCCTTTGCTCGCGTTCAGTCAGCAGTGACGCGCAATCCAGAAGGCGGGATCGGCTTAGCCTCGATGGTTGCCGACGAGCTCCTGGCGCACGCTGTCCACGAGGGGGGGCAGCTTTCCTTCGACGGGCCGGATATCGCGCTCCATTCGAAGGCGGCCGAGTCGGTAAGTCTCGCCCTCCACGAGCTAACAACAAATGCGGTGAAGCATGGCGCCTTGAGCGCCAAAAACGGTCGGGTGGCGATCAGGTGGCGCCTCGACGGGAATGGCGCAAGACGCGTGATGCAGTTCGAATGGGCCGAGCGGGGGCTTAAAGGGACGGTCGTCAAGCCGAAGCGCAAGGGGTTCGGGATGGAGCTCCTGACGCGAATCCTGCCCTACGACCTTGGCGCAAGGACGAGCGTGGAGTTTGATCCAGATGGCTTCCTGTTTACGATGAAGCTTCCGGCCAAGCACCTGGTGGAAGCGCCGAAGATCTCCTTGTCCAGCCGAGGTGCTCAATAACCGTTAAGTAACTCCTTCGGGCGCAAGTTCACGCCCTGATGAGTCCTAGTCGCGATGACCTGAGTCGCAGGGCGCTCAAAGCCGTTGTCTTCGAACGGCTATCGTTCATCTTAGTGACGGGGCGGGGAGGGATTGTTGCAATGCGGCGTATGAAAGCGCCAGTGATTGCGGCGCTTGTTGGCCTTGGCCTTAGCGCAACGTCAGCGAACGCGGCGGTGGCATCGACGAATTTTGAGAGCAAGTTCCCGGCGCGAATTCTCGCGGCGCACAACGCCTCGCGGGTGCGGGCGGGCGTCCAGCCACTCGCATGGGATCAAGCGCTGGGCGAAGCTGCGGCGAGCTATGCGATGGAACTCGCCCTCACCAACAGCTTCCACCATTCAGACCGCAGTCAACGGCGCGGCACGGGCGAAAACCTGTGGATGGGCACCCGCGGCGCGTTCAGTTACGAAGCCATGATCGGCGGCTGGTCATCCGAGCGTCGCTACTTCGTTCCGGGCGTGTTTCCAGCGGTCAGTCGCAGTGGCAAGTGGGAGGACGTTGGTCACTATACACAGATGGTGTGGCCCACGACGACACGCGTCGGTTGCGCAGTCGCATCGAACGCGACGAACGACTTTCTCGTTTGCCGCTATGCCTCTGCCGGCAACATCGACGGGCGCCTCGTTCCCTAGGGCACCAGTACCGCTGCTCCCCTCGATTGCTCCTGCTCGAAGCGCCGCCAGGCTTTCGTTCGCCGCGGTGAGCGGAAATACGCCTACCCTGATCTTCGACCCGGCAGCGGCGCGGTGTTCATGAACTCGTGCCCATCCGCGGTCAGGCTCGAGCTGCATGCATGGCATCACTTCATCGCCTGCCACGCCCGTCTCTGGTACCCCACCTATTGCCGTTTCCAGCTTGCGCCCGGAAACATGCGTAAGCCGAACTCGTTGTATCCGCGAAACAGAGGAAGTGAGACATGCATGTGATTTCGAAATTTATCGTGGCGGGCGCTCTTGGCGGCTTCATTGCCGGCCCTGCGTGTGCCCCGGCGTTTGCGCACGAGACAAGCTATCCTCACCACCATACGTACCACGGTCATACGCACTACGCGAAGAAGTACTGCCGCCACTCGAGCGCGACCGCGGGCAAGGTCGCCGGCGGAGTTACGGGCGCGGTCGTCGGCGGGAAAGTCCTTGGCGGGGGGATCCTCGGCGTTGCGGCGGGCGCGGTTGGCGGAGTGGTCGCCGGCGGCGCGGTCGACCGCACCATGACCGAACACAAGCGCTGCTACTACAAGTAAGCGGCTGAGCGGGCGCCGTGCCCGCCTATGGCGAACGCCAGCAACTGGATCGGCCGCTCGAGCGCCTGCGCGCTCTTTTCGTGGCTGTCCTGGTGCAGGGGGCGCTGGCGTTCGCTCTGTTCCAGGGGCTGCGGGTCGAGATCGATCGGCCACGGGACCTCGTGCAGCGGCTAATCCGCATCACATTGCCCCAAGTACCGCCTGCGATCGAGCCGCTATTCGTCCCACCGAAGGCACCGCAAGACAGGCCTCAAGCAGCGCGCGAGAGGAGCGCTCCTGCGCCCAAACCTGCGCGAGCGTCGCGTTCAGTTGTACCATTCGTTCCGGTTCAGTCGCCGGCCGCTCCACCGGGAGGTGGAGCGACTTCCGGCTCGGCCGGTGGCGCGGGTTCAGGCGAGGGCAACGGGGTTAACGGAACCGGTGCCGGCGGTGGCACCGAACTTGAACAGGTCGCGGGCGAAATCACGGCGCGTGACTACCCGCGATACCTTGGCAATGCCGGGATAGGAGGGCGGGTCGGCGTATCGTTCACCGTAGGGGTGAACGGCCGCGTCACTCGCTGCGCCGTCACGCATTCGAGCGGCGTGCCCGAGCTTGACGCAATCACCTGCCGCCTCATCATGCAGCGCTTCCGCTATCGTCCAAGCACCGACCGCTTCGGTCGCCCGGTCTCCGACGTCGTCGACGGGGAGCATGAATGGACGGCCGGCCCCCGCTAGGCGCGGCTTGCCTCACCTTCGATCACTCGCGCTGCGGGATGGTGCCTGGCGAGGTGCTTCTTGATCATCTTCAGATTGCGGCTGTTCGAGCGGAAGAGAAGCGTCGGAATGACGCCCACGACCGGAACCACCGAGAATAGCCCAAGCAGCCAGTTGAGCCCCACATTACCGCTCATCTGCGCCATTTGCCACTTGGACATGCCAAGGTTCTTGGCCTCCCAGACGATATAGGAACCGAGCGCCGCAGCGGCGATGTCGCCAACGACCGGGACCAGGTCGAGGATGACGTCAAGTCCGACCGGCCGCTTGATCCCTGGAATGACGACAAGCCCTTCGAGCAGCTTCTCCATCGCCTCTACGCGCTGCCGCACCGATTCGGCGTCGGTCCCGACCGGCAGCGAGGAGAGCTTTTCTTCGATGCGCATTGGTCTCAGTCTCCGCCAAACGGCTTTGCTTCGAGGTCGGTGAGCGTGTGGCGGGCGTAACGGTTCCCCGAGAAGTTCTGCACTCGAGTGGAAACGAGCGACCATCGGACGGGGGCGGCGAGAGGGATGAAGAGCTGATCCCCATCGATCTTCGCCGCGGCCTGGCCGAGCAAGGCATAGCGTTGTGCCGGTACCGGGGACGTCCGCGCGGCGTCCATCAGCGCATCCGCATCGGGATTGCACAAGGTCGCGATGCCGCAGCGGAACTGGCGCACGTACCAGGCCGGGGAAGTCGAGGGCGCAACAGCGTCGATCAACTTGAAGTCGGCAAGCGCCAAGTAGGGGACACGCTCGACCGTGAGCCCAAGCGCGCTCCAGTCCATTGCCACTCTGTTGAACAGGATGTCCGATCCTGGCCCAGCAGGAAGGAACAACGTCACCGTCTTGTTCTTAGGATTGTCGAAAATCCGGCCTGCGGCGGCTGCGAGCGCGGCTCTCCTTTGCGCGAGGGGAGTGGCCGTCCAGGATGGCTGAGCCGGAGGGAGAAGCCCATCGAGGCCCGGCTCCAGCAGTGTTGCGCGCCCGGCGAGACCCGGAACACGAAAAGCAGCGACGAGCGCGTCGCGGTCGATCGCCTGTGAAAGAATGGAGCGCGCTTCGACGTTGGCGAGCGCACCGTCGGTCCTCGTCGGAACGAGGCCAAAGAGGCCCGAGGCGGGATCGAACTGGAGGCTGTTCCGCGGAAGCTTCACTCGAAGCGCCACGGGCAAATCGAGGAAGGTGCCGCCAAGCACCAGGTCCGCGTCCGCGGCGGCAAATGCCTGGACGGCGCCTGGAGCCGCCGAACCCCGGAGCATCAGCTCCTCGCGGTTCGTTGTCTCCTCGTCGGGAGAGACGATCTCGCGCCTCAGCTTGAGATCGGCACTGCCAGCTACCAGCGCAGCGCTGAACGGCCCGCTGCCCAGGCCGTTGCGGAGGACCGCCATTTCGGGTTGCGCGAGATAAGAAAGCAGATCCGTCCGCGGCGCGATCAAATTGATCTCGATGACGCGGTCAGTCATCGCGACGATGTCTTGGACTGCGCCGAGATTGTCCTTGAAGCTGTTCTTGCTCCGGCTGGCGAGCTGATGCTTCAGCAGGCGGGCCACCTGCTCGGCGGTGATCTTGCGCCCGTCGGGCCAGTTCGCCGAGGCGAGGCGGAAGATATAGCTGAGACCATCGTCGCTGACGGTCCAGCGTTCGGCGAGCCCGCTGACGATGTTCCCGGATGCATCGAAGCGGACAAGCCCCTGGGCGACGTTCGCAAGCAATACCTGGTCCGGCGCGGACAATGGTCCTTCAGCCGGATCGCGAAGCGCCGGCGCCCCACCGATAACGACGACCTTGAGATCGCCTTGGGGTTGCTTGCGACAGGCCGCCGGGACCAATGCGAGCGCAGCGACAAATAGGAATGCGGCAAGGCGACGCATCTGAGCGGTTTACCTGCAAGCGACTATTCAGCAAGTCTCTGGATATATCGCTGAAGCTGTATTACTAAACTAAGGCAGTTGGGAACGAGCATTGGCCGACAGGGACGGAATCTGGAGCCGCGGCGGCGTACCGGTCGAGGACCTGCCCGATCCGTTCGTGGCCGCCTCGGGGCCAGAACCTCAGTGGCTCGCGCCCGACGAGGAAAGGCCGAAGGGCCGCCGCCGGTGGCCGATTTACCTCTATTCTGTCTCGGCACTGATCCTCGTCACGCTCGTGTGGCTGATTGTAACCGCGCCGCTCTCTCGCGCGCTCGAGCCGCTCCAGGACCCGGCGCTGTTGCTGCAGTCCGAGGATGGGCACGCGATCGCCCGTCGCGGCGCGATCAAGGAAGCCCCCGTCGATGTCACGAAGCTCAACCCGCTCACTCCGGCAGCCTTCGTCGCGATCGAGGATCGGCGCTTCTACCGGCACTGGGGGATCGACCCGCGCGGCATCGGCCGCGCGATGATCATGGACCTTCGCGGGCATGGCGTCCGTCAAGGCGGGAGTACGATCACGCAGCAGCTTGCCAAGACGAACTTCCTGTCGGGGGACCGAACGATCAAGCGCAAGGTGCAGGAGGTGATCATCGCCTTCTGGCTCGAGGCGTGGCTAAGCAAACAAGAAATTCTCTCTCGATACCTCTCGAGCGTCTATTTCGGTGATGGTGTTTACGGACTGCGCGCGGCTGCCCACCATTATTTCAGCCGCGACCCGGAAAACCTGAACCTTGCGCAGTCCGCGATGCTCGCAGGGATGGTGCAGGCCCCCTCGAGGCTCGCGCCCACCCATAATCTCGAGGGCGCGCAGACGCGCAGCCGGCTGGTGCTGCAGGCGATGGCCGATACGCGCGTCATCAGCCATTCACGCGCCGCCGCTGCGCGGGCAGCGCGGCCGGTCGTGCAGTCCTCGAGCGTGCCGACCGGCTCCTATTTCGCTGATTGGGTCACGCCTTACGCCCAGCAGGCGCAGGATCCTGACTTCGGCGAGGTGAAGGTCCGCACGACTTTGGACTGGACCCTCGAGCGCATCGCGCAGCGCGCCGTGAACCATGCACCCCCCGGCGCCCAGGCGGCGCTCGTCGCGATGCGTCCTGACGGCCGGGTAGTCGCTCTAGTGGGGGGCAGGAGCTACGCGAACTCGCCGTTCAACCGGGTCACCCAGGCCCGCCGGCAACCAGGCTCGGCGTTCAAGCTGTTCGTCTACCTCGCAGCATTTAGAGCAGGATGGACGCCGGACAGCTTGATCGAAGACAAGCCGATCACCGTCGATGGCTGGACACCCGCCAACAGCGACGGCGTTTATCGCGGGCGGATTACCCTTCGTGAGGCGTTCGCGCGCTCGAGCAACGCGGCAACGGTTCGCCTTTCTGAGGAGGTGGGTCGCAACAACGTGATCCGCGCCGCGCGCGACTTTGGGATCTCGACGCCGCTCCCGGACAAGCCCAGCCTGGCGCTTGGAACCGCCGGGGTCAGCCTCCTTGAGCTGACTTCTGCCTATGCAGCCGTTGCGGAAGGCCATTATCCGGTTGTGGCGAGAGGCCTCCCCGATCCGGCTGCGCGCGAAGGGATTTCGGCATTCTTCCACCGCGGCGGCGCACTCGATCCGAGGCGGGACCGCGCTCCAATGCTCGATCTGCTTTACGCTGCCGCTAACAATGGCACCGGTCGCCGCGCCGCGCTGGAAGTGCCGACCTTTGGGAAAACCGGCACGAGCCAGGAGAACCGCGATGCCCTGTTCGTCGGCTTCGCCGGCGATCTCGTCGTTGGCGTGTGGGTGGGCCGGGACGACAATGGCTCACTTGGAAAAGTCAGCGGAGGAACCGTCCCAGCCCAGATCTGGAGGAGTTTCATGGTCTCGGCCTTGTCCGTCGATCACGAACGCGGCCCGGAACTACCAATCGCAATCGCTCAGCAGCAGCAGCGTCGGTTGAAAAGCCCTCTGCCGCCAGAATGGAGCAATTCTACCAAGCCGCTGCGGGACATGGCCGATCGCGTTCGCGAACTCCTCGGAAGCGCAAAAAGATAGTTACCGCGCGTTCATCTTAAAACTTCCAAATTTAATCCTTCTTCAACCACTTGGGCCCAAAAAGCGGCTCACCCCAACGACTGTTTTGCGTGGATGGGGTGTTTTTACTGATGAGCCATGTGGGAGACCAGAGATGGCGAAGTTTGTTAAGCTTCTGAAGAATACCAAGGGCGCGACTGCCATCGAATATGGCCTCATCGCCGCTCTTATCGCTGTTGCTGCTATCGCTGCGATGCAGGGCATCGGCAACAAGCTGAACACGACGTTCAACAACGTCTCGAATCACCTGAACTAATCTTTTAGTCGAGGTGGGAGGAGCGGCGGTGCCTTCGGGCGCCGCCGCTTTTCTTTTGCCCGGTCGCTGATCTACCGATTTTCCGGTTGGCGGTGCGGTGGCTCCGGAACGATCGGAAGTGTCGTCGTGGTCGTCGGCGCATAGAGCGCGGCATTTGACGGGACGACATCGGTACGGCTGCCGACCCGATGCACGATATGCGGTGTCACAATGATATAGAGCTCGGTCTTGGACCGGGTCGTCCGCTCGTTCCGGAACGCCTCGCCCACGACCGGGATATCACCGAGGAGCGGGACCTTCGACTTGGTGCTGATCGTCTCGTCCTGTGTGAGGCCGCCGATCACGAACGAATCGCCGTCGCGAACAGTCGCGGACGTTTCGGCCTCCCGCTGACTGATCGTCGGATACCCCTGGCTCGTGCCGGTGACGCTCGACACGACGGCAAACACGTGGCTCGACACCCATCCATCACCGCTCACTCGCGGCGCGATCTGAAGGGTGACACCCACGTTCACGTACTGGACCTGCTGCGAAACGCCGTTGACGCCCGAAAGGGCGATGGATGTAAGGATCGGTAGTGCGTCGCCCGTGATGATCTTGGCGGTCGAGCCGCTCTGCGCGGAAATGCGCGGCCGCGACACGATTCGCCCGTTCCCCTTCTGGATCTGAGCGTAGAGCGCGGCCTGGAACTGCGCGCTCGAGAGGTGCGCCCCAGCAGGAACGCCGGGCGGAATGAACTGCCCCGACTGCAAGGTCACGACGCCGATCTGGCCGTTGGCATTGCTGAAGTCTATTCCGATCGCCTTCAGTCCCTGTTCGGTGAGCTCTACGAACTGGGTCTCAAGAACCACGCTGTCGAGCGGTATGTCGATGGCGGCGATCATCGCCTTCATTTGCGCGATCTGCTCCGGCGTTCCCTTCAGCCAGACGGCATTGAGGCGGCGATCGACGCCGATCGACGCGTCGACCGATTGCCCGAGAGGCTCGTCGCTTGTGCCAGGTGCCTGGCTGACCGTCGGTGGCGTATAATTGTTGCCAGTGAGGCTATTCGAGCCGAACTGCGGCTCGCTTGGAATGAAGACGTCGTTGGACTTGATGGTCAGGCCGTCAGTCAGGAGTCCCACCACCTCCGACACATCGGCATATTTAAGCATCACCATCTCGAAATTCTGGGGGGGTGCGTAGGCGGGGGGCAGTCCTCCGGTCGGCCCCTCGACGACGTCGTTGGCGAGCTTCGGGGCCCTCCCGGAGCCGATTGTAACCTCGATGGTGCGGTCGCCGGTTTGAACGGCGGAAAGGGCCGCGGGCCGATCCGTGGCGAAGCGCATGACGAGCAAGGTGTCAACGGCTTCGAAGCTTAGCGAGCGCACCAGGCCCTTGAGGTTGGAGGGCTGCACCGCACGCGGCCCACGATTGGTGAGTGCGAAACCCATCGAGGGCAGCGTCGGCTGCTGAGTGGCCATTGGAGCGAAGGTCGGCGCCTTCGGATCGAAGCTGATCTCGAAGTGGGATTCGTCGGCGTTTTCGCTCACCAGGCGAATGCCGGTCAAAACGGCCGGGACAGGCTGGGGCCGAAGCTGCGCCGCGGCTGCCGACGCACCAGCAGCCGTACTGAGCGAGGCGGCGAGCAGCAGTGCGCATAGCGCGTGCGCCAATTCGCGCGCGATCAGCAGCACAGCTTTCAACGAATCTCCCCACCCATGAAGCTACGGACTTTACAGGAAAAACAGGTGACCCAAACATGAATGTGCGGGCGCCCAGCGGACGCCCGCACACGTCATTTACCTAGAGCAACCTTCAGAACGCGGTGGTGCCGTTCGGAGTACCGAGGCCGGTCGGGCCATCGTATCCGGCGGCGCCGGTGCACAGGTACGAGCCACCGCAGCTGCCGTTGCTGCCGCTCGTGACGTCGTACAGAGCCGAGACGTGGCCGTACGGATCGCCACCATAGTTCGCTGCGCCACCCTTTGCGCCATAGACGCCGGCGATCAGA
>JBJMVK010000009.1:0-7738 GCA_045810725.1 Sphingomonas sp.
CGGACGAGGTGAAAGGAATGGCGATTAACCCGTCGGTCGAACAAAAGCCGGTCAGCGTTGCTTCGGCCCAGCTCGCGAGGGTGGCAGGCGAGGGGTGCGCGCGTCATTCACATCTTTCGGCCTTGCTTGACGCCGGCGGACGCCACTCTGGTCGCGACATGGCTGACGCGGTGCATTTGCTCTGCAGCCTTCACGGCCGTTATCCTGGACTGATCGAGCTTGCTCTTCAGCGGTGCTCGAAGGGCCCGGTTCACGAATGGCTCGAACGGGCATCGGACGCATTCGAGCGCGAGCGACTCTATCTTGTGCGGCTGACCTCCGCGGTCGGCCCCCTTCCGAGCACACCGGGCGCGGCCGAAACCGAAGCTGGCCTCGTCGCTGCCCGCCATGCCCTTGAAACATTAGCGACGTCTGAGCGCGACGGCTGCGCGCTTGGTGCCGCGACCGCGCTGGTGTGCGATTGGTGGCCCATCCGCCGACTCCTCGACCGAGCTGCGGCCCGCGCGGGCACGGACGCTCCCGCGCCGTCCCTTCCCGACGAGGCTTCGGTCGTGGCGATCATCGACGCGTCCGCGCACAGCAGCGGGACTTCCCGGGCGCTGGCGTTCGGGGGAGAGCAATTGTTGCTCCAGCACCGGGCGCTGCTGGATCTGCTCGAAGCCCGGGCCGAGGCCCGCGGCGACTTTTAAGCAGCCCTCGCCAATTCCTGCTGCTCGTCGACGGAGGCTGGGGTGATAGCTGCCTCGACGGTCTCGTTCTTTGGCTTGGGGAAGAGCAGTCGCGAAGCGAGCACGACCACGCCAAGTGCGAAATAGGCACCGACGGCCAGGAGCGGGCTGTAGAGGACGATCGCGGCGAATGGAACGCGCAGGAGCGTCGGATTGAATCCGAAATCTTCGCCGACTGCTTCGCAAACGCCCAAAATCGTATGGGACCGAAGGGGCAAAGCGATCCGATTTTCTTGCACTTCCATTGCTCACTCCACCTGGCAAAAATCTTCTTGCTCTTCACTGAGCAAGAGCCGTGCCAAACCATAAAATTCAGTCGTATCAACGCACTACTAGCATTGCGTGATTCCCTCGTTGGGAAATCTCGCCACGACGGCGCCGAAGATTTGGGAATTTGCGCCTCGTGCTGCAAGTGCGATATTGCAGTGCAGCATTGATTATCGACGAACGGATGCAAATCTAGTACGCGCCGCCGCCCGCCCATCACAGTCCAGCAATAGGAGCAGCCGATCCGATGATGCGGATCATGATGAAGTCGAAGATCCACCGGGCGACGGTGACCCAGGCCGACTTAGACTATGTCGGATCGGTAACGCTGGACGTTTCGCTGATGGAGGCCGCAGACCTGCTCGAAGGCGAGCAGGTGGCTATCGTCGACATTACCAATGGGGCGCGGATCGAAACCTATGTGATCCCAGGCAAGCGCGGCAGCGGAGTCATCGGGATCAACGGCGCGGCGGCGCATCTCGTCCATCCGGGCGACCTCGTGATCATCATGAGCTACGCGCTCGTCACGGACGCGGAAGCGCGCGCCCTCGAGCCGCGGATCGTGCATGTCGATGAGAAAAACCGCGTCCTGAAGCTCGGCAACGATGCCGCCGAGCCGGTGCCGGGCTCGGACCAGGTCAGGGGCGATCTGGTCGCCGCGAAATAGTATCGCCAGCGGTCAGCAAACGCCATGGCGGCGGCAGGTAGTCGGTCGACATATAATAATAGAAGAGGCAGCGGCCGGCATCGTCGCGATTTATTCCCTTGGCCAGGCCGAATGCGACATTACCGCTGAACACCGGCCCGCCGCTGTCGCCCGGGATGCAGGAGGGGCCTTTCACTGTCACCCACGTCGGTGAGCAGGGTCCGCCGCAGAGTTTCCCAGGCGGAGCATAATCCGTGAGCTCGACGGTGGCGCAGCTATATCCTGAACTCTCCCCATAATGGCACACGAAGTCCCCGGCGCGCGTACTTGCGGCGCTCCGCCACGTCGCGACCTCGCGCAACGCCCCCGCGGCACGATTGGCGTAGAAGAGTGCGTCGGGTGAATTCGCGCTGCCGTTGATCTGCACGTCACGATAGCCGAGTCCCCAGGAGCCGATCATCGGCAAGGTCTGGCTGCTGTTTCCATCGAGATCGACATAAGTGAGCTGGTCGGGGCAGTGCGCCGCGGTCGTGATGGCATTGATCTCACCGTTAGTGACCACGAACCCTGATGTGCACCGCCCACGCCGGTGCGTGAGGGTGTTCATACCCTCGACCCGTCCTCCGCCATCGACGCTCATGTTCGATTCGATCAGCTGGTTGATCACGACCCGCACGGGCACCCCGCTGATTTCCGCGGCGCGGTCCCTGATGGTTTCGATCCCGAGGCGAGAGGCGTCCGCGGGAGTAACAAGGAGAACGATTTCCCCCGTTCGCTGGTCGTAACCGGCGCCGCGCGCTGCTGGCAGTTCGGTGCGGAAGTCGATGAGATGGCGGCGCATCGCCGCGACCGCTTGATCGTGCGTCACTTTGGCGCCGGTCCTGAATTCGATGAGCACGCCCCCTGCGCTTCGACGAGTGACCGGCTCAGGTCCCGTCAGGAGTACCACGATCCGGAATTCGGGCGCATGCTCGATCGAGATCCCTGCGAGACGGTCAGCGAATTCGCGCCTGATCGCGTCGGTCGTTTCGACACTGTCCTGTTGCGCCTTCAGCCGTCTCGCCGCCTCGTTCAGCGGCACCCTGAACTGGCCGGCATATTGTCCGGCATCCTCAAGCAGCGCGTCGTCCCGTGTTTCAACGGACTGAGCCATGGCGGCGGCGGCGGCGTGGACAAACAGGAAAAAGGCGAAGATCGATCGCATCGACAGGCGCACTTTGCATTCCCATGTTAAACGGCAACTGAAGGAGCTCGACAATGGCAACTACGGCCGCAACGGCCTTCGATCTCGCGCCGCCGACCAAAGAGGAGTTCGAGTCTCTTGTCACGGATTTGACCGACGAGGAGCAACACGTTCTTCTCGAGCATGGCACCGAAGCGCCGTTCTGCGGCGTTTTCCTCCAGGAGAAGCGCGCGGGAGTGTTCACGTGCCGGCTCTGCGGACTGCCACTTTTCCAGGGCGGAACGAAGTTCGAGAGCGGCACCGGCTGGCCAAGCTTCACCGAGCCTTTCGCGCAAGGGCACCTCGAATATATCCGCGACGACAGTTACGGAATGATCCGCACGGAAATCGTGTGCGCCCGGTGCGGGTCTCACCAGGGCCATGTCTTCCCCGACGGTCCGCCGCCGACCGGGCAGCGTTATTGCATCAATTCGGTGAGCCTCGCGTTCACTCCAGCGGGAGAGCGGCTGCCCGACAAGCTCGGCAGGGGCGCTCCTGAAGGCGAATTGGTCGAAGGATAAAAGCAAGACATGGCCGACCCGCGCTCCGCCAACACGCGGATTCCAATTCTATTGCTTATCGCCTTGCTTCTCGCCGCAGCCGTGGTCGGTGGGCTCATCGCAAAGAGGCTGCCCATTGGGTCGAGCAGCGCGGATGAGCCCCGTGCACTTGCTGCACCGGCGCAGGGCAGCCTGTCGCCTCTCGTCAGGAAGACCGCCCCGGCGGTCGTCAACATCGCGACCCTCCAGCCTTCGCCGGCGGAGCAGAATCCCCTGCTACAGGACCCATTCTTCCGTCGTTATTTCGGTATTCCCGACGCCGCGCTTCAGCCCGCCATTGCCGCTGGCTCGGGCGTCATCGTCGATGGCAAGCGCGGGCTCGTCATCACCAACTTCCACGTCGTTCGAAACGCCGAGCAAGTGGAGGTTGGCCTGAAAGACGGGAGGAAGCTGCCGGCGGATCCCGTCGTGCTCGCTCCCGCGCTCGACATTGCGGTGCTCCGGATCGGCGCCAATAACCTTCCGACGCTAGAACTGGGTGATAGCAGCAAGCTCCAGGTCGGGGATTATGTCGTGGCGATCGGCAATCCGTTCGGCCTCGGGCAGACCGTCACCAGCGGCATCATCAGCGCCACGGACCGCCCACTCGGCCGTGGAGACTCGCGCCGCTTTCTTCAGACAGACGCACCGATCAACCCCGGGAACTCGGGCGGGCCACTTATCGACCTCAACGGCAAGGTGATCGGCATCAACTCGGCGCTATTCAGTCCCAGCCAGAGCGAGATGTCAGCCGGAAGTGTCGGTATCGGATTCGCAATCCCGAGCAACGACGTAAAAAGGATCCTCGCGCAGGCCGAGCAGCGGGCAGCCCGCCCGTAACTCCACGTGAGCGGCGCTCGAAGCCTTATCGTTGCGCTTCCGTAGCTTTTGGAACCCGTAGTCGAGCCACAACGTTGCCAGAAACGAGCGCGGGAGCTGTCGATGCCGGTGGTCCAAGGAACAGAAACGCATTGATCTGATGACGAAAATCGAGCGCTGCCGGCGTATTGCCAGAGATCTCACAGATGATGAGATGAGGGACGCGCTTGAGGATCTCGCGGAGGACTACGAGGCGCAGCTGGAGCGGTGCACCAGTGGAAGCTTCATGCTCCGAGAGTGAGCGTAGGAGCGCGCGAAGCCCCGCCGCCGGGAGCGAGGGGAAGCGCTAGGCTGGGCGGCAGGGCTCCTACGCATTTTGCGAGACCGGTGTCTGGTCCAGGCCGCGCGGTGGCAGCACCGCCGGAGCTCGCTAAAGGTTCAGCGGCGCTACCGACAACGGGGTTAAACCTCTCCCGGTTAGCAGCGCGTGAGGAAAATTGGTTAAAGCGCCGGCTGCCACAACCCGCGACGGCCTAGAATCCGTGGGCTCGGCCGAAGTGCTCATAGTCGATCCGAATCGAGACCCAGGAGCCCACAAGCGGCACGCCATTCTTGCGCGGTGGGCGCACCCGGAACTGCCATGCGGCTTGGCGAACGGCGCTGGCGAGATGTGAGCCGGGCGGGTCCTGGCCGAGCTCGATGCAATCGTCGACCCGGTCGCCGGCAACCGTCTTGCAGGCGATCAGGCCGTATCCGTCGGGGGCGTTCGCCGGGAGATACCCCCCGAGCTCGGCGTCTGTTGGATGGCGCGCCCATTCAGCGGCATAGAGCAACTCGCCATGGGGGCCGTGGCCGACAACCTCGCTGTCTCCGGCGCCCGACTCAGCGCCGGCCTTGGCAAGGTTGGAGACGTCTGCCGCCGCCATTTCGTCTTTGCTCATCTCGATCCAGGGCCGTGCTTTATCGGGGGGGGCCGGCGGCGGTACTGCGATGGTCGGCTTGGCTGGAAGCAGGATCGGCGGCGGCTTTTGCCGCGGCTTTGGTTTGGGCCGCTCCACGGGTTTCATTGCCACCTCGGACTTGGTCGGCGCCTCCGCGCTCCGCGACTCGGGCATGAGATCGATGATCAGCGAATGCGATCGCTTTTCCGAAATCGGCGCAAATTTGCCCAGTCCCCAAAGCACGAACAGCAGAAGGAGATTGACCGCGAACGCGAGCGCGAGCCCGGAGACACGGCGCTGCAATGGCGGGCGCTCGTAGGGCGCAGAAGATCGATAGGTGGCCAAGGCTTAAATCTGCGTCGCGTGCGGGGCGACCTTAGCCGCGTGGAACTTGAACCGCGAGTGAAAGTGAACGCTTTAAAAGCGGATGTGGCCCTTCTCCCTCGGACCGCCCTGGCCGTCAATCGATTCCTGAAAACTCCACTCATGGATGCTGTCGGGTGGATGGGATGGAAGAACCCGATCCATCACTGTTGGGCAGGACGGGCTTTCGAAGCGCTTGCTGGACATCCCCCTCGAGCGGCGAGCGGATCTAAAATGACCTCGCGGCGGTGAGGGAAGAAGGTTGACCAAGATCAATCTTGCCGGCGACCCCGTATCTGCTCCCTCGTCCATGGTAGTGGTACATCGAGGCCCGTCTTTCGTAACGCACCACATGCAGGCGGGTCTCGACCGTTCCGATTTTTCCCACGCGTGTGGAAGAGCCTCGTTTGGAGGTAGAGGAGGAGTAGGGCCGCGCCGTCCTTCCGCCCTTGTTTTCGCGGCGAGCGCCAGATTCCCGGAACTCTGTCTGGGAGCCGACGTTTCGCTCGCCGCACCTATGGACGACAAGAGCTTGAACCTTTGGCGGCAGATAGAAGCCTTTCGCCGGCGCGGTAGGCGCGCGTTGGCCGACCGTTCCAAGCCTGGGACGCTTCCTGCGCGCCAGGCGATCACGAACTAGCCACCATTCACATTCGACGATTCTGAGCCATTTGCGTCGCGACCGCTTCGCCTGCGGTGTCGGGACCCGCGATGAATGTGCTGCTTTGTCCCCCTCTCATCCGGCCACGAGCTTGAACGCAAGGGCCAATGTCTCGAAGATTACAAATCCTGGTGTCTTTAACCGAGGCACAGCGCTGACCGGAAAGGCGGAAGCAATGTTTGAAGGCTGGGATGACTTCTTCCTGATGGTTGGCGGAGCAGCGGCGGTGCTCATCGGCCTCATCTTCGTCGTTATCAGCCTGATGCAGGACCGGCCGAGATCTCAGGTGCTCGCCGGATCGAAGCTCTACATGGGCCCCATCGTCCTCGGCGTGAGCTTTGTTCTGGTGCTGAGCGCGGCGGCGCTGACTCCTGGGATCGGCCGTTGTGCTTTCTCCGGGATCACCGCTGTGGTCGCGCTCTGGGGACTGGGTCGCGGTCTTATTTCTACCGCCGGGATCGGCCGCTTGAAGGAGGTGCATTGGACCGACTTCTGGTTCTACGGAGTGTATCCATGCGCCATCTACGTGGCGCTTGGCGCTGTCGCGCTCGCCTTTTGTTTAAACTGGGGGTGGGCCCATTACGGCCTTGCGGCTGTGATCACCTTCACCCTGCTGCTCGCCATTCGCAATGAATGGGACTTGATCACCTGGATCACCCCACGTGCCGAACCGGGCGAGGACGAGCTTCGGTAAATCCGGTCTACGGTCAGAACCCGGCGCGGTCGTCCGTCGTCGAGTAGGGCTGCTCCTGGACACTCGTGTCGACGTCAATCAGCCGGTAGAACAGGCACCGCGCGAGAAGGCCTGTAATGAAAAGATACGCGGCAATTACGCCGGCAATGATGGACGCCACAGGCGGCAGAACGCCCAGATAGGCGATGACAGCGAGGCCCAGAGCGACGACGATTCGAACGACCCGGTCTTCCGGTCCGATATTCCTGGCCATTTGCACTTAACCCCTGCGTTTTGACTTGAAGCCCACCTTTAGCCGATAATTTTTGGTGATACCAAGGCGAAACGACTCGGACTGGCCGCTGCTCCCCTAAGGGACCACGAGGGTTTCAGCCTCCCCCCAAATCAGCTTTTCCCCGAATGTTTCCGCCTGACCCGAAATCCTATGCCCACTAGGTCGCGGCCTCCCCTCCGCTGCCGTGACGGGCCATCGGAGACGAGTCTTCGGCCCCGGGGCCTTCCCTCGGGCCCCGGCGGCCCTTTTAAGGGGGAAAGCGTCAGTTGCGACCAGAAGTCGAGGTGACCATGCCCCAAATTGACGAGCCCATTACCCCGGCGCCGAAGGCGCCGCCGGAAGTCCGGAAGACCAAGAGCCCCGCCGAGAAGCCGCCAGGCGGCGTCTATTCCTTCACGATCGACACTGCGAAAGGACGAATCGTCACGGTCGAAAGCGTCGATACCGACGGGATCCGCCGACCTCTCACGGCCGAGGACAAGACCAAGCTCGGACAGGGCCAGCCGCCAATGCCACTCCGGCGTTTGGTCGAGCGGGCGTTCGAGGCTGGCATTGAATATGTCCTTGGCGAGGAAGCAGCCCAC
>JBJMVK010000010.1:0-37105 GCA_045810725.1 Sphingomonas sp.
CCGTGAAGGTGATCGAGCCGCCCCAGAACCTCTACGACACCCTTGCCTTCAACAGCCAGCTGATCACCGAAGCGATGGTCATGGGCAGGACCTACGTCGCTGAGCATTGGGCCGAGATTGAACAGTTCCTCGGCGTTTAAAGCGAGGCTGCTTTCGACAGCACCCAGCAATGGAATCCTAGCTTGGTTCCCCCCAAGAAACGCGCTCGCGGTTTCTTCCTTAGGGTCTCGGGCGGCTGTGCAACTCCAAAAACCACGACCAGATTAGCCCAAGCACGGCGGTCACCGCAGCTGCGAGGCCGTCGTGAGCGTGGAGGCTTTCAGACCAAATTGTACCCGCCCAGGCCAGTCCGACTAGAACGGAGGCGAGCCATAAAGCGAGAACCGTGCCCCAGAACCAGACGCCTGTCTTGTAAGTCCACATGCAAACCCCCGTTCCGCCGCAGTCCACCTTTCAAGGCAAGCAGGCCAAAGGTGGCGCGTCCGGCACATTATGCCTGCTGGTCCATGCTTCCAATCCCGCGACGGCTCGAGAGCTGCCATGCTCGCTCGGACAAGGCCACAAAGCACCCAAAAAGGCATGCGGCCGCGCACGCCACGACGCGTGCGCTTCCCGAATCGCCTTCGTTGTGATCTAATGCTGTTTGCTCGGTCGTTCGTAGGGGGCGGACATGGGCACGCGTCTGTTTCAGCTGGTCAAAGCATTTCGGAGGGTCTGGTGATCTTCGGATCGACCGCCCTTGAAGTCGCGATCGGGCTCGCGCTCCTTTATACGATCCTCAGTCTTGTCGCGACCTCCGCGCGGGAGGCGCTCGAGGCGCTTCTCCAGACCCGTGCAATCCATCTCGAGCGCGGTATCCGTGAGCTGCTCCAGGACGAGGACGGGACCAGGCTCGCCAAGGAAATCTACGACCATCCCTACGTAGGCAATCTCTACCGGGGTCTCTACAATCCCGAAGCCCAGCTGAATCACGCCAACTGGTGGATCAAGCTATTCAACTGGCAGCGCAGGTCCGTCGATACGTGGAAGCGATTGAAGTTCCGCTCCAACCTCCCAGCCTATATTCCGGCGCGCAATTTCGCATTGGCGCTTCTCGACACCGCTGCCCGCGGCAAGCCCGGCGATGCCGACAAGGCCGCTCCGCCCCCGACCTTCGACGACCTTAGAAAGAAAGTGACGGAGCTCGCAAACAAGGATGTCCGAAGGGCCCTCCTGATCGCTCTCGACGACTCCGGCGGCAACATCGAAACGGCGCGCCAGAATGTCGAGAAATGGTTCGACAGCAGCATGGAAAGGGTCTCCGGCTGGTACAAGAAGCAGACGCAGTGGATCCTTCTTGGCCTCGGCCTCGCGCTTGCCATCCTGCTCAATGTCGACACGCTGCGGATCGCATCCGCGCTCTACGAGAATGACGCCCTGCGCTCGGTCATCGTCAATGAAGCAGAGGGCGTGACCCAGCGGCAGAATGCAGCAAGCGCCGCCCAGCTTTCACTCGCAGACGTCGGCTGCACATCGCAGGAGATTTCAGCATCGCCTGCAAGGAAGCCGCAAGGTGCGACCGAATGTGCGCGACGGCAGCTCGCGAACATCGGCTATCCCGTCGGCTGGAACGGCTCTCGGCCGGCACTTCCCGAGAATTTCATGAGCCCCGACGAGTGGAAAGAAAGACTGTCGGCGTTCCCGTGGATATCGGTTCCAGGCTGGCTCCTCACGGCTTTCGCATTGTCCCTCGGCGCACCCTTCTGGTTCGATCTTTTGAACAAGATGATGGTCGTCCGATCGACCGTGAAGCCGCAAGAGAAGAGCCCGAGGGAAGCTTCGAAGGACCGCCCAATCGGTGCGCCGGTGCCGGGCGAGGCGGTGACGGCGAAGACCTGATCGGAGCGCATCAGGGAGGCACAAACATGAGCTCGAACGGGAGGAGCGGCGCGGTTTGAATGGGTGATGCGGCAAACAGTCGGGCGCGGAGGTTGAGGCGGGGAATGTCGAGTATGACAAATGGTGTTGGGGAAAGGTCAATCTCCTCGCCGACCGGTTCGTCTCGGGCCACTCGGCTGTCCCAAACGCGTCCAATCCAGCGCTCGCCTGATCGAAGCCGATTTTAACGCTCTCGAGTTCAAAGGAGACGGGCAGATGGCAAGTGTCGTTTCGGAGTGGCTCACAAAGCCGCAGCATGAGCTCGACGAGATTTTCTCAGCCCATGAAGCGGGCCCGATTCCGAGCGGGCAGGCGAAGGGGACCGCAATAATTGCGCCAGGAACGCCTTATTCCTCGCAGATCGCCGAGATGATCAATCATTTCGCGTGGCAGGGGAAAGTGTTCGACGCCGAGCACGGTTTTCTTCGCAACCTCATCCTCCCGTTCGGTCTCAAGGCGATCGTCGCCAAGGTCTACAAGGACCCCAGCTGGCTCGACGGCAAGGAGTGCATTGTCCTCGACTATTCGGAGACATCGCTCGTTGCGAGCCACATCCGCGATGAAATCCGGATGATCGAACCGGGCGCCTATCTCGGCAAGGTTTACTGGGACAAAAAGCGGCTCATCGACTTCGCGCTGGAATTCAACGTTCAGCCAGCGGCGTGATCCGCCAGGAGCATCTGTGTATTGCCGGAGTGCTGAGGCACGGGGCAGCCTCGGCGCTGGAACCGCTGCTTGCATCGATGAATGGACAGGAAGGCCAGGCGCGGCCCGAAAACGACCTCGTGCCGTTCGGGTCGATCGGGCGGATCCATGTCGCCCGGTTCGTCATCCTCGACGACCATTCACTGGGTGACCGGACGATCGCGCCGGTGCTTCCCGTGAGGGAGCCGACTTACCTTGCTTTCGTGGCTGATTTCGACGGGTCCGCCGAAGATTTTGTGGATGCCCTCGTGGACATCGCCGAACCCGGCTTGCGCAAGATATTCGGTCATTGCCGCGACTTTTATCCCGCGACGGACCTCGGATCCTGGATCGAGGCTCACCGCGTCGCCACGGCCGCCAATTACGTCAACTGGCGGGGACGAAGCCTCAACCAGATCCGCGAGGAGGCCGCTCTTCACGATGCGCTTCGCGAGGTGCGCATCGCGAGGCCCGCGATGTCGGCGAAAGAGCTTGTGCCGATCCTGAAGAAGGCTGGCGAAAGGGTCGAGCTTACCCCTCTCGAGGGGCTCTCGGCGGCGGAGCGCATCGGCAACTTCCTCCACTTGCTGCTGCTGCCGCTGGTCGCCCTGGTACTCGCGCCCTTCCTCCTCCTGCTGCTTCCCTTCCTGGCGCTCCTGCTCCGCTTTCGAGAGAAGAAAGACCCGGTTCTCGCACCCGTTTCATCCCGCGAGCGCAACCGCGAGCTTCGCGCCCAGGAAGATCATGACATCACCAACCAGTACAGCGCGATTGGCTCGTTGAAGCCCGGGCTCTTCCGGCGCTGGCTTACAGTCGCCATCCTGTGGGTCATCAACTGGGGCGCGAGGCACATCTACGCCAAGGGCCGGCTGGCGCGGGTCAACACCATCCATTTTGCGAGCTGGACCTTCTTCGACGACAAGCGCCGCGTCTATTTCGCGAGCAATTACGACGGAAGCCGCGAAGCCTATAACGACGACTTCATCAACAAGGTCGCATTCGGGCTCAACCTCTCCTTTTCGAATGGGCTTGGCTATCCAAGAACGCGCTGGCTGATCCTCGACGGCGCCTGGCACGAGCAGGATTTCAAGCGCTATTTGTTCCACCACCAGGTGCCGACGCAGTCCTGGTACAAGGCATTCCCGGGCCTCAGCAATTACGACATGGCCCGAAACTCGAGGATTCGCGACGGGCTGGGGAGAGAGCTTTCAGGCGAGGCCCTGCGCCGCTGGATCGCGGAGATCTGAGGCAAATGGCGCTAGTAGACGCAGGCGATATCCAGGCGATCGTCGACCGCGGCTTCGGATCGCTCGCGGGCGCCACCCATCTGCTCCTTCGAGTGATCGAGCCACGAGCCGCCCGCGCTTGGCTGAGGAGCCTTCCAGTGACGAGCCTCGAGCAGGCGAAAGGCTCGAAACTCGAGCGCGTATGCCAGCTGGCCTTCACTGCTCCGGGACTCGAGGCTCTGGGGTTCGATCCCGGCGAGATCGGTGGCTTTGCCCCCGAGTTCCTCGACGGAATGGCGGGGAACGAGCGCAAGTCCGCGCAGCTCGGAGACATAGGCGCCAATGCGCCATCGAATTGGGAGTGGGGCCTCGGACCGAACGAACCTCACGTCCTTATCATCGTGCTTGCCCCGCTGGCCGACATATCGGGGCTCGAGGCGGATTATATTGCGGCAGCCATGAACGCGGGCCTGGAGCTCGTGCGCGCCGGGCGAACCAACGGGATCATCGGCAACGAGCCGTTCGGTTTTGCCGACGGCCTTTCCCAGCCCGAGCCCGACTGGGATGGGAAGGTCGTTCCGGGCCGGGCTGCCGACCGCGCCTACCGAAACTCCATCGCAGCCGGCGAATTCCTCCTCGGACATCCCAACGAATATGGCTTCATCGCCGATTATCCCGCGGCGCGGGAGGTCGGCCGGAATGGAACTTATCTCGTCTATCGCCAGCTCGCCCAAGACGTTCGGGGATTGTGGCGCTGGCTCGCGGCTCGGGCTGGCCCTGATGGAGCGGCGAGGCTTGCCGAGCTGATGGTCGGCCGCGGGGTAAACGGCGATCCGCTCGCTGCATTGAAACCCGGCCCAAAGAACGAGTTCGGGTTCGACGCTGATCCTGACGGTATCTGTTGCCCCGTTGGAGCGCATATCCGCCGCGCGAACCCGAGGAGCGGGGACGACCCGCTCGGGGACCGCGGCTTTGTCCGAAATCTCGTCTCATCGCTCGCGCTCGAGGGGAGCGCCATCCACGATGCGGTCGCCTCGGCGAGGTTTCACAGGATACTTCGACGGGGACGGGGGTACGGCCCGGTGATCGATCCCAGCGACGCGATGGCGGGCGAGGGCCCGCCCGGCGAAGAAGAATCAGGTCTCCATTTCATCTGCCTCGGCGCAAGCCTCGCGCGACAGTTCGAGTTCGTCCAGGGCGCGTGGATCTCGAGCCCCTATTTCGCCGGACAATCGTGCGAGCAGGACCCGATGCTCGGCAATCGACTTCCCGACAATGGCGCACGGGCAACGGACAATTTCTCCTATGTTGACGATGAAGGATGCCCGAGGCTCATCGGCGGCCTTCCGCAGTTCGTGACGGTAAGAGGCGGCGCTTATTTCTTCCTGCCCGGCCTCGACGGCCTCGGCCTCATCCTCGAAGAGCAGGAACGCTAGCCAAAGCGTTCGTCGCCTCTGGGCTCGACATGCTGCTCGCCGTTCTTCGCCTGGCGGTAGCGCGACAGCTCGTAATACATTCGCTTGCGCGCACGGTTCTGGTTACCGAGCGGCCGATGCTCGGCAAGCGAATGCCAGACGTTGAACGTCAATTGGCGCGCGAACTCGAACTGCGCAGGCGACTGGAACTCCTGGGCGGGGATGGTGACCGTCGCGACCGGGATCCTCGGCGAAAGCTTCGGGTCCCAGAGGACCGCGCCCTGCTCGATCGGCATCCTGAACGGATCCTTCTGCAGGATCACGCGCATCTCGAACTTGGCTTCGCCTTCGCGAAGGCTCGCCGCCATATTGTCCCTCAAGTAATTGTCGGGAGGCCGTAAGGGGAGCCGCGGAATGCGCGTCGTCACCTTCGTAAGCGGATGGAAGCTATACTGCATCGCCTGGCCCTCTCCGAGGAGGTAGGGCGTGCAGCCGAAATATTCGTTCGCAAGGGGGTTGGCGAGCGTCCGGTTCCAAAGCGCCTGCATCAGAAAGTCACGGATGTGGGGGCGCTTGAAATTGAGGAAGTAAAAGAGCGCGAGATGCCTCCGGCTCCAATATTGGAGCCGCTGGTTCTCGCGCGTGTCGGGCGTCGGGAACGTGACCACCGTCACCGAGGTGAAATCCTGCGTGAACCTTTCGTCCTCCATCAGCTTCTCGCCCGGAACATCCATCAGCTTGACGCTCATGCTTCCAAAACCGACGTCGTTGATGTCGGGTTCGACATGCGGCCCCGGGTTCGAGAAGCGGACCCACGCGGGATAGCTGCGCTCCTCGGCGAAAATGCCGTGCCGCAAATGCTCGGGAATGCCGGGCAGAACCGTCAAAGTCGCATGCACCAGGCCGTGCGTCTTGGTGTTTCCAGCGCGTTCGTAATTCCCGGGCGTGAAGTCGAGATCGAGATGCCTCGCCATCTCGGCGACGATATTGTCGAGGCTCTCGTCCTCATCGTCCGAGAAGCGCTCTTTCGCGATCGGAGGGACGTCCCTGCTTCGAGTGAGGTTGATCGTGAAGTTGACGAGCCGCGTCAGCGGCCAGCGTAGGACCCTGTCGACGGCGGGCCTGAAGAAAGGGTCGAAGCGCCGTTCCGCGTGAAGGCCCATTTCGGTCATCCGTTGCAATGCGCGAAGCATGTTCAGACCTTCCGCTTCTTCATGGTTCCGCCAATATGTCGCTCGCGAGCTTCTCGGCAGCGAGATAGATCGCAGCGACGATGAACAGCCCCGGTATCCGGGGGAAGATCGAGGCGTCGACGACGCGAAGGCCGTCGACTCCACGGACTCGCCCGCGAGCGTCGAGGACCGGTCCGATCGCCGCGGATCCGCACGCATGATGTCCCCAGGCATTGGAGCGCACCCAGTTCCTCAACGCCTCGCCATCGAGGCTGCGGCCCGGGATCTCCTCTTCGGCGATTTCGCCCGTTTCTAACAGCGGGCGCATCATGGAGCGCACCATTGCGACGCCTTCAACGAGAGCGTCGAGGTCCTTTTCACCATGTTCCCCAAAGTTGCGAAACTCGACCTTGGGCGGATCGCGCGGATCCCTCGACGCGAGCCTTACTGTCCCGCTACGATTACCAGTCCGGCCTTTCAGAACGGCCCAGCTGAACGCGTCGAGGCCGGGCCAGCACGTGTCGGCATAGCCCGGGAAGTAACCCGAGAAGCGGCCCATCAGTCCCATGAGCACGAGGTCGGGGTCGCTCCCGCTTGCGCCGGACGATCTACGCAGCGCCGCGAGCGTTGTCCCGTTCGATACGTACATGCCCCGCCGCCAGCGCCGCCAGCGCCTGTAGAGCGGATCGTCGCTCGAGACGCGCGCGCCCACGAGCGACTTCCAGGGGCGCGCCATGCGGTGCACAATCGAGATCTCGTAGCGGTCCTGGAGGTTGCGTCCGACCTCCGGCAATTCAAACTCGGGCTCGATCCCGATTGAGCGAAGGTGGTCCGGGTCGCCGACGCCCGAGAGCATCAGCAGTTGGGGAGTTCCGAAGGCTCCGCCCGCGAGGATGACACTCCGAGCAGCGAGCGAATGTCCTTCCTTACCGGGCCCGGTCCCAGGAGACAAAGGCGATGCCCGATAGAGGTGGGGGCCAGCGAGCCATTCTACTCCCGCGGCACGCTTACCCGCGAAGATGAGCCTGGTGGCAAGCGTATCCGTCGCGATATCGAGCGCGCCTTCAGGGCCGGGCTTGACCGAGCGCAGTCGCTCGCGCGTGCCGTAACGGGCATGGCGATCCGTCGCGAGAGGAAGGTAGCAAAGCTGGTCCTCCCGAGCCCGCCGCAAGTCATTGGGGTCGCCCCAGTCGCTGATGAACGCGCGAAGCCGGTCGCTGAGGCCAGCCCGGCCGAGCTCCGAGAGGCTCGCCAGGAACAAGGAGCGCATCAGCGCGGCATCCGAGACCGCCCGCGCCGGCACTGCTTTTTCGACCGGCAACCAGCCGTCCCAGCCGTGACCGGTCGGGTTAAACCCGAGACGTGCAAGGAGGCGCCAGAACGGGCGGTGCCGGCATCGCTCGATGCTGCGTCGGTGAACCTTCATCGCCGCAGGCGACCACCCCGAGTCACCTGTCTCCTTCTCCATCTCTGCCCAGTCCTCATCGGGCGGGGTAAGAAAGATCATCGCATTGTGCGCGGTGCAGCCGCCGAGCGCTCCAGCCCGGGGATAGAGGATTTGGCCGTCCTTTGCTTTCCCGTCCTTGGCCGCCGAAGCGGCGTCTTCGAAATGGCTCACCTTCTGGTTCCACGAGAACGAAGGGTCCTCGCTTGCGAGCGCGTGAAAGGCAGGAACGGAATAATGATCTGCGCCGGGCGATCCCGGCGCAAGCGGATCTGGCCCGGCTTCGATGACGAGGACCCGCCGACCCCCTTCTGCAAGCCGGGCCGCTACGGTTCCGCCCGCCGCTCCCGAACCGACGACGATATGATCATACTGGCGGTCGGGCGGCGCCACGTCCGGGCGCCGCTACAAGGTCTTCAGATAAGCGATCAGTGCCATCTTGTCGGGCTCGCTCAGCACGGGTTCGGTTCCGAAGCTCCTTTCATCGGCGGTAAGGTAGCTCTGGCTGTTGAACATGGCCGTGCCGAAATAATGGCCCTTGTTGACGACATAGTCGGGGCATTTGCTGAGTTTCATGAGCGGCAGCCGAAGCGAAGCAAAATGGGCCCGGAGCGCAGTGTCGTCGGCGCCTTTTGGAACCGTGATGAGGCTGGCCTTAAGGCGGACGAGGAGCTGGACGATGCGCGCATAATGCGCGGCGATGACGCTCTTGTCCTGGCTTTCCGCGAGCGGGCGAAGCGAAGCGAGCAGGCCGACCGGCGTGCCGGCAGGGATGGGGCCGATGACGATATTGCCGTCCTTGTCGGCGAGCTGGTCGAGCGCTCTTGCGGTATCCCGGTCGGCGAGATCCTTGATCCTCGGAACGAAGCTCGTCGGCACGAAGAAATAGCTTCTGCTCGTCGTCCGGTCGATGAGGCCAAGCATGTTGGGGGTCATCCGGTCCCGCTCTCGGCGCTCCGGCCACAGCATCTGCTGGATTGACGCGTCGAACACCTTCATCCGACCCGCGACCGAGGGATCGCCGTTGAATGGTCCCACGCTGTTGTTGAGGAGGAACGGCGCAGTCGACCAGAGCGAGATGAGCGAGGGAACCCGGGTATAACCGCGCCCGCCGGCGGGCATCGAGTAGATCATGACCTTGCCAGTGAACGGGTCCTGGACGGTGACCTTCCCCACCGATGGAAGCTGCTTGTAGCTGCTAGATGAGAAATTATCCCAGATGTTATTGGCGATGGCATTGCTCGCGAGCGGGCTGCAGAGGTTGGTTCGAAGGAGCGTCACGGGAATGCGCGCGTCGGAGCTGAAGTAATTGTCCTGTGCAAAATCCGGCTGTGCCGCGATCGCGCGCATCTGCTGCTTGAAACCGGGAGTCTGGGTCCAGCGCCACCAGCCAAGGAAGCGCTTGAGGTAATCGGCCCCGATCCCGTCGCGGATGCCCACTCCCTGAGGCGGCCTGGGCTGCTTGCTTGAATGGCAGCGCGCGCAAGTGTCGGCGAAGACGTCCCGTCCTCTTTGCCATTGCGTCGCGGAGGCGGTGAGATAGGCTTTCCCGCCAGGCGCATCAGCGAGCCTGTCTGGCTGCGCTGCTTTTAGGAAAAAGAGGGCGGTGTTGACCGTTCCCTTCTCGGTCGCGCGCCAATATGCGGAATTCTGCCTCGCCACCTCGATTGCGATCGGCGATATCGGCTTTCCCCCGGCAACGGGGTTGAAGTGCCTCAGCCATTCTTCGCTGTAGAGCCCGATATTGATATAGACTCGATTGAGCGCTCCAAGGGCGCCCACCGAATCCGCCCCGTCCTTGAGGACGTGCGGAGTCCAGACCGTGTCGGGCGCCTTGTAGAAGTCCGTGAGGGGCCCTGATTTCACGAACATGTTGAACTGCATGTTGTTGCGCTCGCCGCCGGCGAGCGTCTCGTGGCCGATCCTCTTGCCGATCCCGAGCCTCGCCCAGAGGCTGTAGAGCGCGTTCATGGTCCTCGGGTTGTTGATGTTGTCGCTCGAGACGAGCGAGGTGTCCATTGAGCCCGGACGGTAAGTCTTCACCCACTGGTACATGAAATTGTGCTCGTTCGGCTTCCAGAAGAACAAGCGGTCGACCCACATATATTGGGCGCCCACCGTCGAATTCAGGTCGGCGAATGCGGGATGCTCGGGGTCCTTGGGCGGATGTATTGGGCTCGGCCCGACATGGCAGAAGCCGCAGCTCATCCCGACGCGGTACGGGCGCACGAGATTGCGATCGTTGTAGAAGCGGGGGTCGCTATAATATTTGCCGAGGTTTTGCATCCAATGGGCCTTCGCCTTGTCGTCGAAGGCGGGGTTCGGAAAAAGGCGTAGGCCGACGATGCCGGTGGGTTCGCCATAGTAGGAGCCCACAGCGACGGTTCGGCCTCTCGAGCCGATCTTCACTCCGGGATAGTTCTGCTCGCTGGCAAACGGATCGGGGGCACATTTCGGATCTCGAATATCGCGCCAGAGGCCATATTGGTCGGGTTGCGTGGGAGCCGAGAAGCACGGTTCGTTGACGAGGCCGAGCTGGTGCCAGCGATTGTCGCGGCGGTTCGGACCGTTGGGATCCGGAGCGACGATCTTCAACAGGTCGAACCCGCCAAGGGTTGGGCCGCTCATCGAATCCCAGAAGCGGTCGTTACCGCCGGACCAGACAAGCCACATGTTACGGCCCTCGATCTCCTGAGGGCTCAGTTGGACTCCATTGTCCATGTCCTTGAAATAATCTTCGCTCGCGTGGCGGAAGTGATCGTCTGACAGGCCCGCCTGAGCGGCCTCGTCCTTTACTGGGGCGGGACCTCGATGGCAGGCTGGCAGGCTTATTAATGTGACGACAATTCCAACAACGACCGAGTTCGGAGTACGCATCCGCTCCTCCCACAAGGATCAACCTGCGAGGTCCCGAGCAGCCTTTAGCTTAGCACAATTAGCAACTGTTGTTAGCGAATTGCGGCGCGCGAGGCGCCTATCTCGACCCTGTCTGCAAGGTCCTTCGTCACCAGTCGTGCGGCTCTGCCGGGCGAAGTCGAGGCACCGGGACGAATGTGGCCATCCTGTTGTCGGGTAACCGCGCTGAACTGTCTCGAGATTCACTCAAGAGGCACTTTGCGTCCGCGAAGGTCCACGCGAGCTTTCAACAGCCGAAAGCAAAACGAGGCGCCTTGGACTAGTCCATGGACGAGAGCGAATTCGAACCGAGGCTTGGACGCGAGCGGGCACGCGACCAAGCGCGCCCGCGCAAATATCTAGGCGAAGTGGTTCGGGCGGCCGCTCGCGCCGGCATGGTGAAGCGCGCTAGTCGGCCGCGGTTCACTGGAAGCAAGTTCGGGCGCGGCGGTGTCGCGGCCCGCATTCTCATTGTTCCCGACCGTTACGCCGGGCTTCGGACGCGCCGGGGTTTGGTCAGGATACGCATCGTTCGATTTGGGGGAAGGGGGATGGCCGCTGCACAGCTCCACCTTCGCTACCTCCAGCGCCCTGGAGTCCGCGAGGGCGGACGAGGAGAGCTCTATTCCTCGCTCGAGGAAGAGGCCGACGGCAAGGCGTTCCTCGCCCGCTCAGACGGCGATCGGCATCAATTTCGCATCGTCGCTTCTGCAGACGACATCGTCGAGTACGACGACTTTCGCCCCCTCGTCCGTCGGTTCATGGGGCGGGTGGAGGAAGATCTCGGAACCCGTCTCGACTGGGTCGCGGCCGATCACGCCGACACGCTTCATCCGCATACGCACATCGTGCTGAGGGGGGCAGAGGATCGCGGGGACGATCTCGTCATCTCGCCGGCCTACATGAACCAAGGGATGCCGGTGCGCCTAAGCGAGCTGCTGTCGATCGACCTTGGACCCAAGACCGACTTCGAGATCCAGCGCAGCCTCGGTCTCGATGTAGCGGCCGAGCAGCTGACGTCGATCGACCGCAGGCTGGTTCAGGCGATGGATGCCGATGGGATCGTCTCCGTAGCTGGGCGCGACATGTTCGATCATGCGGTTCAAGTCGGCCGGCTACGAAAGCTCGAGGCGCTCGGGCTTGCAGAGCCGGTGGGCGGAGGACGCTGGCAACTCGGCGAAGACCTTGAGCCAATGCTTCGTGCAATTGGTGAGCAAGGCGGCATCATGCGGACCATGCAACGAGCGCTTTGCGCTGCCGGCGTGGAGCGAGCACCTTCAGAGCGATTCATTTTCGATCCGGGCCGCAGCGGAAACATCACGGGGCGGGTTGTTTCAACCGGGTTCGGCGGCGAGGACCACGATCGGCCCTACCTGATCGTGGATGGCATCGATGGCCGAAGCCATTATGTGGAGATCGCAAGCAGCGATGCCGCTGAGGCCGCTCCGAAAGACGCGATCATTCGCGTTTCATGCCGTTCGGAAGCGGTCGAAGTTGAGCTGCTCTCTGCGCTCCCGCTTGCAGAGCTCGTGGACCATGACGGAGCAACCTGGCTCGATCGAGAGCTTGTCGAGCCTCGAGAAGCATCGCGCGATTCGGGCTTCGGCCGGGAGGTTCGCTCGGCTCTGGCGCTCAGGCGAACGTGGCTGGTTGAGCGGGGTTTCGCTTCGATTGAAGTGGGTGAGGTGATCTATCCCAAGAATATGATCGAGCGGCTCCTCCAGCGGGAGCTAGCGCATGTTCGTGGCGCAATCGCCGAAGAGACCGGGCTGCGCTTCGTCGACTTCGAAGAAGGAGTTCCGATCCGAGGAATGGTTCGCCGCAGCCTCGAGCTCGCATCAGGCCGCTTGGCCGTGATCGAAGACGGTCACAGTTTCGCGCTCGTTCCCTGGCAGCCGGTTCTTGGCCGCGCCTTTGGGCGGGCTGTTCGAGGTGTGCCGGGTGCTGGCGAAATATCGTGGACGATCGGAGTTGGACGAGGGCTCGAACTCTAGGACATCGCACTCCTTTTTTTTGCGGGTCTGGAAAACTGCCAATTGGAAGCGGGTTGCCCGAAGCGCATTCGGGCGATGACCAGGCAGGCGAAGAGCCTGTGTCGACGTGCGCAAGAGACTTGCTCAACGGCCCTTCCGACACAAGTCGTTCCGCGATGTGGCCGATGGACAAAAAGGCGCGCCAGGTTGGAGGTGCGCCATCCGCGTCATGGCCGCCCGCGTGCCGGGATTCGTCGAACAAACTGTTCGTGCGCCGCCCGAACACTGGTCCCGACTCGCGCCTGTCTTCGATCCATCGGGTGGTGCCGGCGCTGGGCCGGCGGAGGACGCGAGCGTGACACCCACCAAGCTCCTGATCGGCCAGATTTTGATCGTATTCGCGATCATGGTTCTGGGCGTCTGGGGAGCGAGTGAGTGGGCTGCTTCGATGCTCGCTTACCAGCCGGAACTAGGCCGACCATGGTTCGAGTTTCGCGGTCTTCCGGTCTACCATCCGTGGGCGCTCTTCCCCTGGTGGTTTCATTTTGACGCTTACGCCCCGAACGTGTTCAGCAAGGCTGGAGCGCTTGCCGGGGCGAGCGGTTTCTTCGGTTGCGCCGCCGCTATCGCGGGTTCGCTCTGGAGGGCTCGACAGGCTGGCACGGTCACAACCTATGGATCCGCGCGATGGGCGACCGAGCGGGAAGTTCGCGATGCCGGGTTGTTTGGCGATTCAGGCGTGTTCCTTGGCTCCCTCGAGGGCTGTTACCTGCGCCATGACGGCCCTGAGCACGTCATGGCCTTCGCACCGACGCGCAGCGGCAAGGGCGTGGGACTTGTTATCCCGACGCTGCTGAGCTGGACCGGTTCGGCTGTCATCCACGACATCAAGGGCGAGAATTGGGCGCTGACCGCGGGGTGGCGCTCGCGCTTCTCGCACTGCCTTCTCTTCAACCCGACCGATCCGAGGTCAGCTCGCTACAATCCGCTGCTCGAGGTGCGCCGCGGCGGAGACGAGGTCCGCGACGTTCAGAAC
This sequence comes from Sphingomonas sp., assembly GCA_045810725.1. Classification (GTDB taxonomy): domain Bacteria; phylum Pseudomonadota; class Alphaproteobacteria; order Sphingomonadales; family Sphingomonadaceae; genus Sphingomicrobium. The sequence goes on from JBJMVK010000010.1 coordinate 13,763, forward strand.
ATCGCGGACGTCGTCGTCGATCCTGAAGGCGCGCTCGAGCGGCGCAACCATTGGGAAAAAACCAGCCATTCGCTGCTCGTCGGCGCGATTCTCCATGTGCTTTATGCCGAGGAGGAGAAGACGCTCGCTCGGGTCGCGACGTTCCTCTCCGATCCGGAGCGGAGCTTCGTCTCGACGCTGCGTGTCATGATGACCACGAACCACCTTGGCACCGAGCTTTCGCCGCGCGCGCATCCGGTCGTTGCGTCCGCGGCACGCGAGCTTCTCAACAAATCCGAGAATGAGCGCTCGGGCGTGCTCTCGACGGCAATGTCGTTCCTCGGCCTTTATCGCGATCCGACGGTCGCCAAGGTAACATCGGCTTGCGACTGGCGCATCGCCGATCTCATTGAGCCGGGACGGCCCGTGTCGCTGTACCTCGTCGTTCCACCCTCCGATATCTCGCGCACCAAGCCCCTCGTTCGCCTCGTGCTGAACCAGATTGGTCGGAGGCTCACAGAGCGCCTCCTGGCATCGGACGAGTCGTGCCGGCTCCTCATGATGCTCGACGAGTTCCCTGCGCTCGGTCGCCTCGATTTCTTCGAAACCGCACTCGCGTTCATGGCCGGCTACGGCATTCGCGCCTTTCTCATCGCGCAGTCCCTGAACCAGATCGAAAAGGCGTACGGCGAGCACAATTCGATTCTCGACAATTGCCACGTGAGGGTCGCCTTCGCGACCAACGACGAGCGCACCGCGAGACGCATCTCCGACGCCCTCGGCACTGCGACGGAGCAGCGCTCGATGCGCAATTACGCGGGGCACCGGCTGGCGCCATGGCTCGCGCACGTGATGGTAAGTCGGCAGGAAATATCGCGTCCGCTCCTCACTCCTGGCGAAGTGATGCAGCTTCCCGCCGCCGAAGAGCTCGTTCTGCTCTCGGGACAGCCACCAATCCGCGCCAGAAAGCTGCGCTATTTCGAGGACCGGCGTTTCAAGGCCCGTGTTGCGCCGCCGCCCGTGCTCGCTGCGGGCGCCTTCGCAGATCGCCCAAACCCGCGATCCGACGACTGGGCAGGCTTGCGGGTTCGTTCAGAAATCCTTGTCGAGGAAGCCGCGGAAGAGGCGCTTTGCGGCGAGGACGGTGGCCTCCGGCAGGAGCGTCACCCGGGTCTTCAAGCCGACGAGCTGCGTGTGCCCGAGGCGGCTTCGTCCGACCTTCTGGGCCTCGGCGCGGACGCCTTCGAGGGAGCACCGCTGCTGGCAAAAATGCACGCGCTCGCCCCGGCGCTCGCCGCCGACGGGATTAACCAGGGATCTGATCGCGGCGGCGATCCGGTTCCGAGTTTCTGAAGGCGAAAGGCGATGGCGCGTTCAAAATCCGTCCGGCACCAGTTGTTCTTGCCCGGACCACTCAGCGATCGCGTGGAGGCCCTCGCGCGGGGGCCGGGCGCGTCCAAGTCACGGATCCTCGCCGAGGCGGTCACGGCCTGGCTCGATCGCAAGGGCACTGACGAGATCGAGCTCAGGTTTGCAAGGCGCCTCGACCGGCTCTCCAACCAGCTCGCCCGGATTGAGCGCAACAGCCATATTGAGCTCGAGAGCCTCGGCCTCTTCGTCCGGTACATGCTGACGGTCAACGCGCCCATAGCCGAGGGCGACGAAGCGGCCCGGGCGATCGGACGCGATCGTTATGCGGCGTTCGTCAAGCGTGTCGGCCAACAGCTCGCGAGCGGCCGTAGCACTCTCCTTCCGGAGAACGAGGAGGGCCGGTGAGCGCCGCCGAATCCCTCGAGCGGCGGCGCGCAATGCTTCGAACCGCGATGGGTCCCGAGGTCGGGGCGGCGCTTGCCGACCCCCATGTGATCGAGGTGATGGTCAATCCGGACGGAGCACTTTGGCTCGACCGGTTGGGTTCCGGGCGCACCGAAACGGGGACCCTGCTCGAGGCGCTCCAGGTCGAGCGGATCATCCGCCTCGTCGCCAGCCATGCGAGAACCGAGGTCCATGGTTTCGCACCCATCGTCAGTGCCGAGCTTCCGCCGCACCGTGAGGGGCTCGCCGGCGAGCGTTTTGAAGGGTTGCTCCCGCCGATCGCTCCGGGACCGTGCTTTTCGATCCGAAAGCCGGCGGCCAAAATCTACCGCCTTTCCGATTACGTCGATGCCGCAATCCTCGACGCGGAACTCGCCGGGCTGCTCTCGCTCGCGGTCGCGGAAAAGCGCAACATCCTCGTCGCAGGCGGCACGAGTTCGGGAAAGACGACGCTTGCCAATGCGCTCCTGGCGGAGCTCGCCGAGCGCAACGAACGGGTGATCTTGATCGAGGACACGCGCGAGCTGCAGTGCGCTGCGCGTGACACGGTCGCCCTCAGGACCCGAACCGGCGTAGTCACAATGGCCGAGCTGGTGCGCTCGACGCTCCGCCTCAGGCCTGACCGGATCGTCGTCGGCGAGGTTCGGGGGGCCGAAGCCCTCGATATGCTGAAGGCCTGGAACACGGGGCATCCGGGTGGCATCGCTACGGTCCATGCGAACGGCGCCAGGTCGGCGCTCTATCGACTGGAGCAGCTTGTCCAGGAAGCCGTGGTCACAGTCCCAAGGCGGCTGATCGCCGAAGCCATCGACCTCATTGTTTTCATCGAGGGACGTGGAACGGCCCGGCGCATCGCCGAGCTAGCCTCGCTCGAGGGCCTCGATAGCGCGGGCGACTACGCGCTGCGCCACTTCGCTCCAAACCAACCAATCCCGATCGGAGAATGATGATGCGAATTTTAAGATCGCTCCGCCTCGCGTCCACCGCTCGCTTCACGCTTGCCGTGACAATCGCCCTTGCTGCCAGTCACGCCAATGCAGCGGGCTCCGGAATGCCGTGGGAAGAGCCTCTCCAGAAGGTCCTGGATTCGGTCCAGGGCCCGGTCGCCAAGATCGTCGCCGTGATCATCATCATCACGACTGGATTGACACTTGCGTTCGGCGAGACGGCGGGCGGATTCCGGCGCCTCATCCAGATCATCTTCGGCCTGTCGATCGCTTTCGCGGCCTCGTCCTTCTTCCTCAGCTTCTTCAGCTTCGGTGGCGGAGCACTGCTCTCGTGAGCGGGGGCAATGAGCACCCGCCGGGGTTCGAGGCACCCGTGCACCGGGCGCTTGTCGAGCCGGTCCTCCTCGGCGGCGCACCGCGCGCGATCGCAATCGTGAATGGGACTGTTGCTGCCGCGCTTGGTCTCGGGCTCCAGCAGTGGCTGGCCGGCATAGCTCTCTGGGCCGTCGGCCATAGCCTCGCGGTGCTGGCTGCCAAGAAGGACGCCGACTTTGCACCGGTGCTCCTGCGCCATTTGAGGCAGCGGGGCCATTATTCATGCTGAACATCGCCGAATATCGAAGGCGCTCCGAGCGGTTCGCCGATCATCTGCCCTGGGCTGCGTTGGTGGCGCCCGGCGTCGTGCTCAACAAGGACGGAAGCTTTCAGCGGACCTTGAGCTTCCGCGGACCCGACCTTGAAAGCGCGACCGAGGCCGAGCTGGTCGCCGTCTCGGCCCGCGTCAACAACATGCTCAAGAGGTTCGGGTCGGGCTGGGCGCTGTTCTTCGAGGCCGAGCGGATCAAGGCGCTTGGCTATCCCCGATCGAGCTTCCCGGACGCGGCTTCGTGGCTCCTCGAGAAGGAACGTCAGGCAAGCTTCGAGGGCGGACGAGACCATCACGAGAGCCGCTATCACCTAACGCTCCAGTGGCTCCCTCCGGCGGACGCCGAGGCTCGTGCCGGCCGTACCCTTGTCGAGGGGGCAGCTTCCCCGCGGGAGCGCAACTGGCGCGAGGACCTCCAGTCGTTCGTCGCCGAAACGGCCCGCGCTCACGATCTTCTCTCCGGAATCATGCCCGAGGTGCGGGCTCTTGGGGACGAGGAGGTCCTCACCTTCCTCCACAATTGCGTTTCACCAAAACGGCACCGCGTCAGTGTCCCCGAAACACCGATCTACCTCGATGCTTTTCTCGCTGACACGGACCTCACCGGCGGGTTCGAGCCGATGCTCGGGGATGTGCACCTTCGGACCCTGACGATCCTCGGCTTCCCGGCCCTGAGCCGGCCCGCCATCCTCGACGCCCTCAATCGCCTCGACTTTAGCTATCGCTGGGTCACCAGGTTCATCGCGCTCGACAAGGCGGACGCGACGAAGGCGCTGACCCGACTGCGTCGCATCTGGTTCAACAAGCGCAAGTCCGTAACCGCGCTCCTTCGCGAGGTCATGTACAACCAGCCTGTCCAGCTCCTCGATAGCGATGCAGACAACAAGGTCGCCGATGCCGATCTCGCGCTTCAGGAACTGGGCCTCGATGATGTCGCGTTCGGCTATCTGACGGCGACGATCACCGTCACCGGCGAGAGCATTGAGCAAGCGGACGAGCGGGTAAGGGCTCTCGAGCGCGTCGTGAACGGCCTCGGTTTCACGGTGAAGCGCGAGGGCCTGAATGCCATCGAGGCCTGGCTCTCGAGCCTCCCCGGTCAAGTCTATGCCAACGTCCGCCAGCCCCTCGTCCACACGCTCAACCTCTCGCATCTCATGCCCTTGTCGGCGCTTTGGGCCGGGCCCTCGGACGACGCCCACCTCGAGGGACCGCCGCTTCTCTTCGCGGAGACAGGCGGCTCGACCCCTTTCCGGCTTTCGCTCCATGTCGGGGATGTCGGCCACATGCTCGTGGTCGGGCCGACCGGAGCCGGAAAGTCGGTGCTCCTGTCGCTCCTTGCGATGCAGTTCCGCCGCTATCGCGACGCCCGCATCTTCATCTTCGACAAGGGCTGGTCGGCGCGCGCTGCGGTGCTTGCGATGGGCGGGACCCATCATGAGCTCGGCGCCGGCGATGGTGCGCTTGCGTTCCAGCCGCTTAAAAGGATCGACGAGGCGGCGGAACGCGCCTGGGCGGCGGAATGGCTGGCCGGCCTGATCGAACATGAGCGGGTCCCCGTCACACCCGAGGTCAAGGAGTCGATCTGGTCGGCACTTTTGAGCCTCGCCACTGCTCCTCCCGAGGAGCGGACGCTCACCGGTCTCTCGCTCCTGCTCCAGTCGAACGCAATCAAGCCGGCGCTCCTTCCTTACACGCTCGAGGGGCCGTTCGGCACGTTGCTCGATGCCGCGGAAGACAAGCTCGAGCTCGCAAAGGTTCATTGCTTTGAAACTGAAACCCTGATGGCCCGCCCAAGCGCTGCTGCGCCGGTCCTCAGCTACTTGTTTCATCGGTTGGAGGAACAGTTCGACGGCCGGCCGACCTTGCTCATCCTCGATGAAGCCTGGCTGTTCCTCGACAATCCATTGTTTGCGGCCCGCATCCGCGAATGGCTGAAGGTCTTGAGAAAGAAGAACGTCGCGGTCGTCTTCGCGACGCAGTCGCTCGCGGATATCGCAGGAAGCAGCATCGCACCCTCGATCATCGAGAGCTGCCCGCAACGCATTTTCCTTCCCAATGAGCGGGCGTCCGAGCCGCAGGCGCGCGAGGCGTACGAGCGGTTTGGTCTTAACGAGCGCCAGGTCGAGCTGATCGCCAGGGCCACTCCGAAGCGCCACTATTATCTCCAGTCGCGGCGGGGGAACCGGCTGTTCGACCTTGCTCTGGGCGAGATCGCGCTCGCCTTGTGCGGCGCTTCGGATCCCGGCTCGCAGCGCGACATCGACGAAATCCTGAACGATGCCGGAGCGAAGGACTTCCTCGCCCGGTTCCTCGAGGCGCGCGGGCTTCGCTGGGCTGCCACCTTGCTCGATCGCTTCCCCCCAGAAGGAGAATGATGATGAAACGGACCAGTCTTACCTGCGCCATTGCGGCGGCCAGCGCTGCAATTGGAGGATCGTTCGCGCTCCCGCTTGCGCCAGCCGCCGCGCAAATGCCGGTGTTCGACGCGGGGAATTATTCCGAGAACCTCATCCAGGCCGCGCGAGCTCTGGAGCAGGTCAACAACCAGGTGAAATCGCTCCAGAACGAAGCGACCGCGCTCAAGAACATGGCACGTAACCTCCAGACCATCGACTTTCCGCAGCTGCAGAAGTTGAAATCGGCAATGGAGCAGGTCGACGGGCTCATGGATCAAGCCAGGGCCATCGATTTCAAGGTCTCTGGGCTCGACCGGCGGATCGGCCAAATATTTCCCGGCGAGCTCCAGCGCGCGCTCACCGGTGACGAGCGGGTCAGCTCGGCGCGCCAGCGGCTCGACGCCGCAACCGCGGCCTATCGCCAGTCGATGATCGTCCAGGCTGGAATTGCCCAGAATGTCGAAATGGATGCCAGCACCCTCAGCGAACTCTCGGCAACCAGCCAAGGGGCGGTCGGGGCCCTCCAAGCGAGCCAGGCTTCGAACCAGCTGATGGCACTCTCGATCAAGCAGCAGCTCCAGCTTCAAAATCTCCTGGCATCGGAGTTCCGAGAGCAATCGATCGAGCGCGCCCGCCACGCGCAGGCCGAAGAAGATGCGCGTGCGACCACAAGTCGCTTCATCGAGGGCAGGCCGACCACCGCCAACTGATCGAACGGGCGGGGAGGTTCCTTCCGCCTTCCCGTCCACCGCGGGGCTTCGACTCCCCCTTCGGAAGCCCCGCGGTCCCCCCAACCCGATCCAAGCATCGAGGAAAGATGCAGCCTGATGGGTGATCTCAACGTCATCGACCGCTTCATGGCGGCCTTCATCCAGTACATCGACAGCGGCTTCGGGCTGCTCCGGGGCGATGTCGCCTTTCTAACGACGACGCTTGTCGGGATCGACATCACGATTGCGGGCCTGTTCTGGGCAATGGGAGGCGAGAACGATGTCATTGGGCGCTTCCTCAAGAAGATCCTCTACGTCGGCGCCTTCGCGCTCATCATCGGGAGTTTCTCGACGCTCGCCGACATCATCTTCAAGTCGTTCGCTGGGCTAGGAATTACCGCGGGTGGGGCGCGCCTCTCGCCTGAGGATCTTTTAAGGCCCGGGTTCATCGCCTCGGCCGGCTTCGATGCAGCCAAGCCTTTGCTCGAGCAGGCCAGCCAGCTGATGGGATTCCCGGGCTTCTTCGAGAATTTCCTCACGATCGCGGTGCTGATGACGGCGTGGCTGTTCGTGATTCTCGCCTTCTTTCTTTTATCGGTGCAGCTCTTCATCACCATTATCGAGTTCAAGCTGACGACGCTTGCCGGGTTCGTGCTGGTGCCGTTCGCTCTGTGGAATCGCACCGCTTTCCTCGCCGAGCGGGTGCTCGGAAATGTCATCGCCTCGGGCATCAAGGTGATGGTCCTTGCGATCATCGTCGGGATTGGCTCGGGGTTCTTCAGCGAGTTCAGGTCCGCCGCGGGCGAGGATGCTGACCTTGCGCAGGCGATGAGCCTGGTGCTCGCCAGCCTCGCCCTCCTCGGCTTGGGGATATTCGGTCCGTCGATCGCGTCGGGTCTCGTTGCCGGAGCGCCCCAGCTTGGCGCCGGCGCTGCCATCGGAACAGTCGCTGCGGCGGCCGGATCGATGGCGGTTGGCGGGGGCGCAGCAGTCGGCGCGGCGCGCTCCATCGGCGGCGCTGCCATGGGCGCGGTTCACGCCGGGACTTCGATGGGTGCCGCGGCTTCGACCGCTTATCAACTCGGCCAGGAGACCTCTGGCGAGGCCAGTGTCGCGGCGGGGATCTCGGGAATGGCGAGTGCCGGGGCCGCAGCCGCGCGACAGAAGCTTGGAGAGACGAGCGGCATTGCTGCCGCTGCCGAACGGGGCGAGCGGGCGGCTCTCTTCGCCGGTGCGACCACGACGCGTTCGGCGGGCGCGGAGCCGCAAGGCGGTACCGCGAACGACACGCCGGACTGGGCGCGCCGGCTTCGCTCGGAGCAGGCCGCGCGGACGCACCGTCATGCCGCGCTCCAGGCGATCCGTGAGGGCGACCGCGGCGGCGCGGGAGCCAATCCCGACATCAAGGAACGGGAGGAGTGAACACGATGAAGTTCAAGCGCTCTGTTCAGCGCTACGGGCGGACGCCCGAGCCACAAACCCCCTATCAGCGCGCGGGACAGGTGTGGGACGAGCGGATCGGCGCGGCCCGTGTGCAAGCGCGCAACTGGAGGCTGATGGCTCTTGGCGGGCTCGCGCTCTCGAGCGCTCTTTCGGGCGGACTCATGTGGCTGTCGATGCAGAGCCGGGTCGTTCCCTACGTGGTCGAGGTCGATCGCCTTGGCGAACCCCGGGCGATCGAACCCGCGCAGCAGGATCATCGGCCCACCGACCCGGAGCTCGCCTGGCATCTCGCCAGGTTCATCACCGACGTCCGCTCGATTTCGCTCGATCCAGTCCTGATGCGAAGCAACTGGCTGTCGGCCTATGATTTCGCCACCGCGCGCGGCGCGAGGTTCCTCAGCAGTTACGCCCGTTCCACCAATCCGTTCGGCGAGGTCGGAGTTCGAACGGTCTCCGTCCAGGTCACGAGCGTCGTTCGCGCCTCCGACAGCTCCTTCGAAGTGAAGTGGACCGAGAATGAATTTGAGCGCGGCAATCCTGCCGGGACGAGCCATTGGACGGCCATCCTGTCGGTCGTGACAAGACCTCCCGCAACTAGCGATACGCTCCGGAAAAACCCGCTTGGAATCTACGTGGACGCGATCGACTGGTCCCGGGAGCTCGACCCGGGCCCGCTTGCGGCACCGGCCGGACCGGGCGGGTCAACCGGCCGCGAAATTCCAACCGGCTCGCCGCTTGAGGCGCCGCTGCAGTCGAGCCCGCCAGCAAGGAGCAACCGATGACCCGCTTCCCAATCTTTGTTCTTGGCTCAATGGCCAGCCTCAGCGCGTGCGCCGCGGGCCTTGGAGCGGCGACTCCCACGGGCGCGCCATTCATCGCCGCGCGTCTGGTCGCCGATACGCCGCGGGCCGCCAAGCCCATCCCGCACGTGCCCTTCCTCGGTGAGCCAAGGCCGCTCGTGACTGTTAAGGCGCACAAAGGCTCGTCGGCCCTGTCCCGGGTCGAAGCAGCCAATCGCGCTGCGGTCCACGAGCCCGCAATGGCGGATTATCGGGGCGCGTCGCAGGTCTATCCCTGGAACGAGGGCGCGATTTACAGGCTGTACACGGCGCCGGGCGAGATCAGCGACATCGTGCTCGAGGCCGGCGAAGGCTTGGTCTCGGTCGCCGCTGGGGACACCGCGCGCTGGATAATTGGGGATACGGCAAGCGGCACCGGCGGTTCGCGGCGCAGCCATATATTGGTGAAGCCAACAGCGCCGGGTTTGAAGACGAACCTCGTTATCGCGACCGACCGGCGGGTCTACCACGTAGAGCTTGCAAGCAGTGCCGGCGCGGCAATGGCGAGCATTTCGTGGAGCTATGCGGATGAAGACCTGCTGGCGCTTCGCGGCGGACCGCGACCGGCGTCACAAGCTGTTGCCGAGGGTGTCGCGGTCGACGCCCTGAATTTCAATTACAGGATCGAGGGCGACAATCCTTCCTGGCGGCCGGTCCGCGCGTTCGACGATGGGCAGCAGGTCTTCATCGAATTTCCGCCGAGCGTGAGTGATGACGAGGCGCCTCCCTTGTTCGTCACTGGCGAGGGAGGCCGGCAGGAACTGGTCAACTACCGCGTCCGTGGCCGCTATTATCTGGTCGACCGGCTGTTCCGCGCAGCCGAGCTTCGCTTGGGCGAACGCCGTCAGCAGGTCGTTCGGATTGTTCGCCTCGCCGAGCAAGGCAAGCCGCGGAGGGGCTCATGAGCGAAGCTTCCGATCATATCGATGAAGGTGTTTCGATGCCGCCCCCCAAGGAACATCCCGAGCGGCTGGTGCTTCGAGGCAAGCCGCGCCCGGTCGTACGGTTTCGCCGGGGGCTCCTCGTGGGCATGACTGGCGCAGCTGCCGCTTCGCTGATCGCCTTGTGCTGGTCAGCGCTCGAGCCGCGAAGCTTCCATCATGCCGCGGCCTCAATGGAAGATGGCGATCTGGGTGCGAACGGGGCCGCGGATGCGCTCGCGGATGCGCCTAGCAATTACGGGGAGGTTCCGCGCCTCGGTCCGCCGCTTCCGGGCGATCTTGGACGTCCGATCCTCGAGCATGAGCGTAGCCTTGGCGAGCCGTCGACGGCCGAGGCCGACGACCGCCTGAACCGACACTCGGCGGCGGACGAAGAGCGCCAGCGGATCGCGGCGGCGAGAGAAACGGCGCGCTCGTCGCCGCTCCTCGCGCAACTGTCGCCCGGTTCATCAGCGTGGCTGGCAGCTGCCGACCTCGACCATGAGAACGCTACCGCCCCGTCCAGCTCATCTCCTGGAGGTCCGGTGATCGGAGAGCGCCCGTCCGCGCCGTCGGCTGAAACCGACATCGATCGGCACCAGCCAAGCGGAACCCCATCTTCCTCGACGCTAAGCGCCGGGACGATCGTCCCCGCGAGCCTCATCACGGGGCTGAACTCGGACTTGCCGGGGATCGTCATTGCGCAGGTCACCCAAAACGTGAGGGACAGCGCGACCGGGCGGACCATCCTTGTCCCGCAGGGGGCGCGGCTCATCGGAGCATACGACAGCTCGACATCCTACGGCCAGCGGCGGGCGCTACTCGTCTGGACGCGGATCGTCTTTCCCGATGGCTCGTCGGTCGGGCTCGACAAGATGCCGGCGTCCGACGCTGCTGGCTATTCGGGGCTCCAGGACCGGGTGGACACCCATTCGTGGCAGCTTCTCAAGGGGATCGCCTTTTCGACACTGCTCGGCATTGGAACCGAGCTCAGTCTAGGAAGCTCCGAGAGCGACCTCGTTCGCGCAGTTCGGCAATCCGCTCAGCAGAATGCGGCGGACGCCGGCCAGCAGCTCACCGCACGCAATCTCGACGTCAGGCCGACGATCATGGTGCGTCCGGGTTGGCCCGTCCGCGCGATTCTCAGCAAGGATCTCGTCCTTCAGCCTTGGAGCGAGCCGTTGAAGGACTGAGCCACACCCGCGCGAGGAATTGGTTGATTAGGCCGGGTAGCTTGGCACAGGGCCCCATTACGGAAAGCTCCCAACAGCCTCCCTCACATTCCGTTCTGGATTGGCTGCAACCGCAAATTGCCGCGGATGCGTGCCGCGACTGGCACCGCGTTCAGGTCGGGCGCCTGTGCGCAGGATCCATACATATCCCGCGCGTTGGTTAAGAGCTCCTTTTGCATTGCTTCGGGTACCGGCGCCCCCAGCGCTTTTGAGCGGGAAAGTATCAGCTGCGAAGCTCTGAACAGCCCGCTGTTGAACGTCCGCAGTTGCGCGGCTTCGCGCCGTAGCGTCTGAAGGTCGGTGGCAGATGGCTCGGCGGTAGGGGAGAGAGCCTCGCGGAGATCTGAGGCAAGGTCCCTCTCCTGCTTGTTCGACGCTGTCAGGTCGTTGACGACGCGGTACGGCGAAGACCACTGAATCAATCGCTCCGGGCCCATGTGACTACCGACATCCGAGCCGAGAACCGTCTTCCATGCCTCGCTGTCCCAGCTTCGAAAGGGAGGCATGTAGGCGAGTGTCCATTGCCGCAGTAACCTTGGCTGGACATGGCCCGCACCGTCGTAAATTCGGGCAAGCTCGGCATCGAGGCATGGACCGATGACGACTCTGCCGTAGGCTTGCGGGCCATCATCCTGCGCGAGTTCGAGGCGCATCGCCGCTTCGGCGTGGCCAATCTTCTCACGCCATTGCCAATCGTCGACTATCGCGTTCGCACCGAGCGCTATCAATACACCGAGAACGACAACACCCACTTCACCGGCAAATGCGCGCCAGCCGTGCAGCGGCTTCAACAAATGAACGTCCATGCAGCTGGCCCCCCCAGCGTGAGCCGCAGGGTATCAGATGGTTTCATGTCTGCAATGGGAGAGAAGCTGGCATCAGCGGCTTAGGCAGATGGACATGCATAAAGAGCGGACCGACCGATTACGGGAGCGTAACAGGTGGGCCCATGTCCGCAATGGCAGTGGAAAGCCGCCGTTGGGTCAGTTACGATTTACAAATGTGGGCTGCCCTTCTGATCGGCGCGTTGGTTGCGCCGTCAACCGTTCCCTCGCCGCCTTTCGATCATCATCCCGAGCCGCGCTTTACTCTCATCGAAAGCGGCGGGGGCTTGGGCATCGACGTTGAGAACACCACAATGTTCTTGGCGGTCGAGCACGGGCCAACGAATTGGCTCGTTGAGCGCAACCGCGACGAAAGGAACTGGTGCGGCGGCAAGGGCGACGGCCAATGTGTTTCAACGCGCACGTCGTCTGTCGATTGGATCGATGAAAGAACCTGTGCTCCGCTCCGCCAAGTCCTAGCCCAACTGGCGACCGTGCGATCGAAGGAGCGGGGTTCGACGCATCCCTTCGTTTCAGACACGCCTCTCCTGTCACTCGTGATGTTCGAACAGGGTCAGATGGCAGCGGAGCGGCTCTCCGAATATGTCGGGCCACTCGCAGACTGGTGGCAATCGGCTCAAGAGCAATTGAAACCCTGCTGGACGAAGGACCGCCCGCGCCGTCTTTGATGTCCGGCAATGGGTTGGGAAAGCGGGCGTGAGGCACCATCAATGTTTGGCGCTGTTCACCTTCGCTCCATGCTCGTGCCGATCATGGAAGCCCAGCCACGCCGCAAACGCCAGCACCACAAGAACCGCTATCATCTTTGTCAACTTCACCGGGGGGCTCCTTTCGAGGCGCACTGGCTTGGCCCGTCAGCGAGCCACAATCATGAAGAACGCTGTGAACTCTGCGCCGCCCTCTCCCTCTTCCCAACTTTCCCGTCGTAATAGACGCTCATGCTTAGCGCGCCCAAGGCGAAACCAATGAGAGCGACGGTCACGGCAGTGTAAATTTTGCTCCTCACCAGGATGGGCCGTCCGCCGAACAGCCCGTCAATCAACTTGATATTACCGGTGACGGCCAACATCGCTGCCAGTCCGAAGCCGATTACTGGCAACCAGACGATCACAGATGAGTTGCGGAGGATGCTTCCGATGAGGGTCACTGTAAGGCCGGCCCCGCCGAGGCCGAGCGCGGCCAGTTGGTCGAACATTTTCGATTGAAGTTCGTAAGGAAGGTCCGCCGAAACCCGGGACACGTCCTCGACGACATGAGTGCCAAGCGACTCCTGCCACCGTTCACGCAGGGAACGCCTCATAAGACCGGTACCTGTCCTATCTGGATTGGGTTGAGAGAAGGCATGAGTGCGGTGGTGAGACCGCCGACCTTTCCGACTTCATCTCAAAAGAAGGAAGGCGACGACCGTAAGCACTCCAAGGCCGAAACCATAGACCGCGAGACGCTGAGTCGACGTAAGGCTGCTAAGCATATCATTTCCTTCGGAATTGGAGGGGGCCGTTGAAACACGGAGCAACGGGCTTGGGCAAGACGTATGCGACGGGAGCATCGTCCGCGAGTGCTAAGAGGTGCTGCACGTTCGAGCTGGAACCCGCTTCGCCCTCTCGATTGCATAGGGGCTCCACTTGCCGCTTCGGATTGCTTCCCAGGTTGCGGTAAATTCGTGCCCATTCACCCGGTGGACGGTTTCGCGAACGCGCATTGCCCCGCCCCCAGAGCGTGCATTCCCTTCAAGCACGAGCGTGTCGCCTTTCCAGCCCGAAGATCGGACGACAGCGTACGTACCGCTCTTGTCGAAGATCGTGCGTATCAGTTCCCCCGATGCGGCATCATGCCCCCAGACGTCCTTGGAACCGAAGTTTGGTGTCTTGGATGTCGCGCTGCCCGATATCCACTTGTCGCCCACGAATGGCTGCACAGAGTAGCAGACTCGCAGCTTGTCGCCTCCCGCCGCGTCAGCCGAAACCACGTCCCAAGTCCCGATCAGGTAACGCATGAAATCAGCTGACCCAGGCTCATTAAGGAGGCCGCTCCCGAGCGCGACGGCCGCAACGATCAGCCACATGATGCTTCTCCAAAAAGTTGCCAGAAGTGCCGAGGCAAATGCTTACGAAACGGCAAGTAGCGTTTCGACCAACCGTGGACGAAACCGCACGAACGAATGGCCACCGGCATGCAATCGTAAAGGGCCGCGCCTCCAGATCGTTTGGAGGGGTGGCTGTCCGCCGGTCACGCAGGCGGCATTTACAGAAGCTGCGGCTGCGGCTCGGGTCCAGTTAGCGGTGCTTCGTAGCTGGGCCCTTTGGAAAGCCCCAATTTCGGATGATAAATTGGACCAGTCCGAACTCGACAGCTACAGGATCAACAGAGTCCCCAGATGTATTTCTCTGCGGAGGCTCGCTACTCCTGCGTTCGAGATGCATAAGCGGCTGCAATGAGGAAGGATAAACAGTGAGTCGTGTGGTGCTGCTTTCTATGACCGAGGCCGAAGTGACCGATAAGTGTCGCGACGCAAAGGTTGGAGTATCGTCACTTGAGCCTCTGGTGAGTGGCGGGGTCCGGCTGGTGTGCATGAGCAGCAGTGGAGCAGCGCTAATTCGTCAGAAGCTGAAGGGGCGCCTCATCGAAGGGGATGTCGTAAGAGAAAGGCATCGTCCCAGAACTCCGCTATGGTGAGAAATCAGATGTTGGGGCGGTGACGTCGCTGCTGGGCCTCGTCCACTTTGAAGAAACTGAGCTGAAGGCGCCTCTTTGGGGTGCCGACACCAAGGAAGGCCTTCCATGCGCCAGAGCGTGAATCGTGAATCTAGCGCGGACAACGATCGCACGACGCTGCGGTCGTGGCACGAATGGGAAGTCGAGGACGGCGAACGTCGGATAATCCTGTGCGTTGAGACAGGGCTGGAGCTGCGACCGGGCTTTCCGGGGTTCGACCCGATGGAGCTCGAGGCTCTGATTCGCGATGCTACGGACATGATGCGGACGAGCGCCAGTCCAATCAACGCCATCCGGATCGTTCCGTCCCGCTGAGGTGCCTGCGCGTTGCCCGACCCCCCCCGCGGACTTTTGAATATTTCCAAATCACAAATGTAGTCTCGCGAACAATTGCCCTAAGAAGCAGACGGCCAGCATTGGGGAAGAAAAATGGGTAGGGCCGAAACACAGGCCGAGCGGGCACGGCTACAAAAGCTGCTCGAGGAATATGAGGCTGGCCGACTGGTCCGCAAAGACGAGGTCGGGAGGGGCAATTCGAAACCTGACATCACGCCGGATCGGGCAGGCAACGTGCGCGCGAGGATCGCGCGGCTGGACGAACTTCTAGGAGAGCCGGACGACGGTTAGTGGTCGCGGCCGAAGTTGGACGCCAGAAACGCCCGAGCGATTTGCCAGAGCTTTGCGTTTTGATTTCCTGAGCCTCGGCCTCTCGAGCGCGTATGCGCGATCCTCTTGGCGGGGCGAGGAGCGATGTGCGCCGGCCCTGAATTTCAGCTCTTTCGCCAAAGTCGCCTCTTGAACACCTTGCCCGAGCCGTCCCATGGCAGCGATGTCGAGTTTACTTGTTTTCCATGTCACCGGGAGATCGATTACGTGAGTTCCTACAAGACCCCCAGCTTCCAGGATAGAATCGCCAGTGCCGGCGTGGCGAAGAAGAAAGCGTTGGAGCAACTGCGTTCCAGGCCGCCGGTCGATGAGAAGGTGGCAGCGGAGCGCCAGGCGAAGCGGCTAAAGCGCCAAACGATAGACAGTGAAAAGGCGGCCGCGAAAAAGGCCGAGCTACGAGCAGCCAAGGAATCGAAGGCGGCGGAAGCGGCGGCAAAAGCCGTTGCCGCTGCTCCGCCGACCGAGGCGGAGCGCAAGGCGGCACGCGACGCGCGCTATGCCGCACGCAAAGCACGAAAGTAGCAACTTCAAAACCGGCGTTGTAAACGTCTCAACGTAGCAGGCCCGCGGCGCGAAGTGCCTCGTCAATGGTCTTTTGCACGCCGTTGGAAGTTGCTCTCCCTGAAAAGGAGGAGACCGAGGGCGCAGGTTCGTCAGACCGAGGTGTTTCTGCCTGGACGAGGTGGGTGGACGGCAGGTCAGAGCCCTCCATCCGGTCCTCGATTCCCCAAAATTTCAGGGTCTCTCGAGTGGACGAGATCCCCGCCTCGAGCATGAATGGACCTTCAGTTTCGCCGGGGGCCGACGTGCTCAATGGCGTCCCATGGCCCATTCCGCTTATCAGATACTCCTCGATAACGTCTCGGCCGTTCGCATCGCGCCAGACGCGGTGCGCATTACCGTTCACCGTCTCGACCCGGGATGGGACCTGGGGTGCATTGTGGACGATGCGCCACTGATCCACGATGGCTTGCGCATTGGCCGGATCCACGGTGGTATCTTTAGTGCCCTGCCACACCGACAGGATTGGCCAAGGGCCTTTGTGACCGGAAGCTGATCTCACAAGCGCCGCCAGTGCATCAGGTGCGGCATTGCCCTGTCCCCGCATACGGTCGAACGCCTCGGGGACCGATCGGGCGGTGCCGTATGGGAGCCCGGCAATGATCGCTCCGCCAGCGAATACATCCGGGTAGGTCGCGAGCATGACTGCTGCCATCGCGCCTCCCGCCGACAAGCCTGTCACGAAAACCCGGTTGGAGTCGGTCCCATGGCGTGCGTGCATAGCTGCGATCATCTGGCGGATGGATAACGCCTCGCCACTTTGCCGACGGGCATCCTCCGGCGAAAACCAATTGAAGCACAGGTTCGGGTTGTTGGCCCGCTGCTGCTCGGGAAATAGCAATGCGAAACCATGCGCGTCGGCGGCGCTCGACCAGCCGGCACTCCGGTCATAGCCGCTGGCCGTCTGGGTGCAGCCGTGCAGCACCACGACAAGCGGCGCGCCGGCGCGTAGTGTTTTTGGAATGTAACTGCGCGCGTGCAAGGCTCCGGGATTGGAGCCAAAATCGCCAAAGACGGGTAGATGATCGTCCGCCCAAGCCGGCGTCGCGAGGCGCTCACGCAGTGCGCGGAGGCGCGTGAGGGTGTCCTGAAGGCTGCGAATGCGTCTCTCCCGTGTCGAGATCCGAGGGGGATTTCTCGGGTCTCAGATAGGGTTTTTGCTGCACTGCACAATGAGCGCCGGCGAGATCTTTCCCTGGCGTGCCTCGTAGAACCTTCCCTCTCTCCCGCTGTTCTGGCACGCTGCGCATGAACGGGCGGGGGCCGCGTGGACAGCTTCGGTTATTTCGTGGTCTTCTATGGCCTGATCCTCGGCTTGGCGCTGACCGAGCTGCTCGGCGGGTTCGCGCACCTCGTTCGCGCGCGGTCGCTGAACAAGCTAGAGCCGCAGACCGCGCTGCTTGCGCTGTTCATCCTTGTCGACATCTGCTCGACCTGGGTCGACGGTTGGGTGTCGTTAAAGACGATCACAGTGGATTTCGCCGGATTGTGGGCGCCCGTGCTGCTCGCGATCTGCTTCTATCTCGCGGCGTCGGTAGTGTTCCCCCACGACGAGGCCGACCACGAGCGGCTCGCGCAATATTATTCGGAGCGCAAGCGCTTCGTCATACTCATGCTGCTCGCCGCCGAAATGCTGATCCACGTCACCTATATCGACGTGTTCAAGGATCGGCTCGCGCATCAGCCAGGCGTCTTCTGGCTTTGGACGATTCCCTACAATGTGGCGATCGAGACGTGCATGATCGTGTTACTGTTCGTGCGCTCTTCGCGGGCCAACATAGCGCTGCTGGTCGCGTTGATCCTGCTGCTGACCGTTCCTTACTGGGACGAGGGCGCAGTCCAGAACGCGGTTGCGCGCTATTACGGTTACCCTTCGTCGTGAACGGGCGCTTCCCGTCCTCGACTATTTGCCATCGATGGGTTCGTGGCCGGCGGGGTCTTTTCGCGCATCCCGAGGCCGCAACGGCGCCATCTCAACGTCGGCTCGCCACCTGTGGACGCGCATTAACAACTCAGTGGGAGCGGCGCGTTTGCGCCGCTCCCGAATGCGTCACCGCGTCGGTTCCGCGATAATGAAGGGCTCCCTGGAGCCGACGGATTCCCCGGCTTTTGGCGAACTGTCGTTGTCGCCGCCGCTCTGCGGATCCTGATGGCCGGGGGACGATGAGTGCAGTTTCTGGTCCGCCTGCTCGAGTAGTTCGTCCTTCTTCTCTATTGCCTTGGACGCGAGCTGATCCTTTTGCTCGGATAATATGTCCCGCGCTTCGCTGCCGACATGGCCCAGCGTATCCTGCTCCCTGCGGCTGATTGGGATGGCGGATCCGACCCCGGCGCCAACCGCGGCTGCGAGAATGCCGACCACCAGGGGGTTGTCGTCGTAAAGGTCCTGAGCGCGGCCCGCTGCGGCGCTTGCGGTGCGCTGGGCAGTCCCAAATGCCTGCTGCGCCGATTCCGCAGTCGATGAGCTGGCGTTGCTTACCGAGTCCGACCAGGCGCGCCGCTTGTCACGGAATTTGTCCGTCAGGTCATCGAGGCGCTGACGGAAACTGTGCTCATCCTCGTCGGGCCTGCGCTCGCACATCAGGAAGGTCGCGCGATGCACGTCCCGGCGTCGCTGGTATGCCGTCGGATCCTCGCCTTCGCGCATCTCGAGCGAGCCCATGTGCGACACGTAGTCCGCGTGGTGGATGTCTCGACCGCCTCGGTCGAACTCGTCCGAGCCGTTGCTCCCTTCAGACTTGCGGGAAGAGAGGGACGGAAACTTGGAGTTCTTGTCGCTGACCAGCCATATCGCGCCGGCCGCGATCATTCCGAGCGCGATCGGGTTCCGCCGTGCGCCTTCAATCAGATAATGCGCGTCGACGCCGTTCTCGTCCGCTTTGTCCAGCATCGCATTAAAGAGGCTTTTCATCGTCAGCTGGTCGCCGAGCTTGTCGACTGTCCTGCTCATTTCATTTTGTGTGCGACGAATATCCTGCTCGATCGCTGCGGGATCTTCGCTTTTTATGTTGTTCCCAGTGGATGTGTCGTTCATCGTCTAATCTCCGTATTGAGGTCGCCGCGCACTGCGTCGGGGGTCCGTTGCAGCGTACGTTCGGTGCGTTCGGGCGAAAGATTGGTGGCGCTCATCTTGGTCGCGCCGCTCCGGTAAAGCGCATAAGCGAGCAGCAACGTCGCGAGGCCCACGATGAGCGTTGCAAGCCCGACATTGTCGATCGCTGCGCCAAGCAGATAGGCAATTCCCATCAACAGAACGCCGAGACCCGCGAGGCCGACAATCGCCGCGCCTGCCATCGCTGCAACTGCGGTCTTCAGCTCGTCAGTCGACTCGCGAACCTCCGCCTTGATGAGCGCAAGCTGCTGCTCGGCCAAATGCGAGCCCTGCCCAGCAAGCTGCTTCAGCAGATCAACGACGTTCGCCTCGTCTGGCGCCGCGGTTCGCCCGCTCGAGGAAGTTCTCACAACGTGCGGCTCAGTTGCGTCGGCAGTCGGTGCGTCGCTCCTGATCATACAAGCTCTCCGCGAGTTCTGGCGTCCGCCGACGGTTGCTGCTTCGGTTCAGTGCCGGGCGTCCCGATTGCGCCGGGCTGCGTCGGCTGATTGGCGGTGTGACCGTGAACGCTCTGCTGCTGCTGCTGCTGTCCGCCCGCCTTCAGGATCCGGGCGGCGGCAAAGCCGGCTGCGGCGCAAGCGGCGAGGAACGGTCCGGGGTTGTTACGAGCGAAATCCTGCGCGTTCCGAAGGAGTTCGCGCGAGTCCGCCTGCTCCAGCGTGTCGGCGAAGTTCTGCATTTTTTCGGCGCCCTGCCGGAATGCGGATTTGATCCAGTCGGGAGCGTCGCCCATTTCGCCGGCTGCGCGCTGCATCGCCGACGACACCGACTTCGCTTGGTCGGCCGTGGTCTCCTTTCGCCGATCGACTTCGCTATGAATGCGGTCGGCTGCGGAATTGCCGAGTTGCTTTGCGTCGGAACGAAGCTCGCCCGTGGTTCCGCCGCTGCCATCTGATGGCTGCTGCATGAGTCTGCCTTTCTGTTGAGGGTGTGGAAGCCCAACAGAGCGGGCCCGTGGCCGTTCCCGTCGTTACGGCGCCATCGGCCGGAGGGAACCGTAGCCCCGACAATGCGCGCTCGAGGCTCGACAGCTCTGAGGAACATTCAGCGTCAGTTGCCGCTCAAACCTACCATCCTGCTTCGACCCATCGCGCCATTAGCAGGCGGCCCAACAGGTGGATTTTGTGAATCCCAGCACATGACATAACGTCGCCGCCTCATTGCAGGGGGGGCAGCAATGATCGGTGCGACGGACGTATTTGTCTCGTACAAGGCTGAGGACCGCGCGCGCCTTCGTCCTCTAATCGCGGCACTCGAGGCGGAAGGCTTCACGGTCTGGTGGGACACCCACATCGGTGGTGGCTCCCATTGGCGCGAGGACATCCAGGAGCATCTGGACGCGGCGAAATGCGTCATCGTCGTCTGGAGCAGGCGCTCCGTCGGCATCGAGGGCGACTTCGTTCGCGACGAGGCCAGCCGTGCCCGTAAACGACGTGCCTATTTGCCCATCCGGATCGATCCCGTCGAACCGCCGCTCGGGTTCGGGGAGGTCCAGGCCATTTCCCTCAAAGGATGGAAAGGAGACCGCAGCGACCCGCGTTTTCTTGCTATCGCTGAGGCGGTCCACCGACGCATCGCAGGCGAAGACATTGCCCACGTGGACCTTGGTAATCACGGACAGACAATGTCCCGCCGTACTCTCGTTCTCGGAAGCGCGACGGCGGCAACCGCTCTGGTGGCAACGGGCGGTTGGTTTCTCCTCAAACCAAGCGCGGCAAATGCGCAAAGGATTGCGGTTCTTCCGTTCGACAATCTTTCAGGCGATGCCACCCAGGCATATTTTTCCGAAGGCATTGCCGAAGAACTCCGCTCCGCCCTGACGCGCATAGGTCTGCAGGTGATCGGACGGGCCTCGTGCGAAGCGGTGAAGGACCTGGATACAAAAATCGTAGCGTCGAAGCTCGGCGTCGCGAACGTCTTAACCGGAAGCGTTCGCCGATCTTCGGCAATGGTGCGCATCAGCGCACAGCTGGTCGACGGGGGAGACGGCGTTCAGCGCTGGGAGGAGACGTACGACCGAGCGCCTGGAGACGAGATCAAGATCCAAACCGACATCGCGAGCAACGTCGCCCAGTCTCTCAGCATCGCGCTCGGACAGGCGGGCAAAGCCGCACTCACGCTTGGCGGGACGACCGATAGCGCCGCTCATGACCTCTACCTGCGGGCCTCGGCACTCTATGGAAACGACACCAGCGAGCAGGCTGTCCGCGAGGGCGTGAGGCTGCTGGACGCTGCCATTGCCCGAGATCCCCTTTATGCGAACGCCTTCCGGATGAAGGCCAATTTCCTCGAGTATCTGGCGACGTCATATTCTGAAAATGCCGATGAAATGACGAGAGGCAAAGATGCAGCCGAACAAGCGGCGCGAAGAGCGATAGCGATCGCTCCAAGGTTGGGTTCGGCCTACGCGGAACTCGCCGGCATCGAGGAGGACCGCTTCAATTTCGATAAGGCGCAGCAATTCATGCGCCAGGCCATGGCGCTTTCCCCGGGCGACCCAAAGGTCATTTCAACCTCAATGTACATCCGATGGTACGTGTGTGGAGAGCCTGGCAAGGCGCTTTCGCTCGCCGACCACCTCGCCGAGCTCAATCCTCTGACACCTACGAGCTACTCGGTTAGATCTGCCATCCTAATCGACTTGCGACGATATGATGAGGCAATCCAAGCGGCTCGAAAGTCGCTTGAGCTCGCACCCAGTCGCGAATGGCCCCACCAGCTGATTGCGAACGCGCTCATTCTGATGAGCCGGCCGAATGAGGCCCAGACGGAACTGAAGTCCGTCCCTGCGGACGACTTATACAGACTCGCTAGCGAGGGGATCATGGCCGCTCGAAGCGGCGATACGAGCGCTGTCGAACGGATCGTGTCGCAAATCCACAAGGGGTCTGGCGATGCCGCGATGTATCAGTACGCCCAGGTCTACGCGCAGTCGCGGCAGCTTGACCGTGCTTTCGAGGCGCTCGAAAAAGGGTTGGCGGTGAGAGACCCAGGCGTCACCGGAGTGAGAAGTGACCCCTTTCTGGACCCGATCCGGAGCGATCCGCGCTACGCGGCGCTCGTCAAGAAGATCAATTTCCCAGCTTGTAATTGAGCGGCTTGCCCCACCCGTTCCTGCCACCGCTTCTCGCTCGCACCTTGCGTTCACAAGCGATAGAAAGGCAGGAAAGGGGGCGGGGCGCGTGGCCCAGCCATTGCTCTCTTACGCGAGGCCGGACGCCGCGCCCCGCAGAGCGCGCTGTCTGACTTTCGGAAGCTTTCGAGCACACAAAGAAGTCGTACGTCGGGTGGCAGCTTCCCATCCCCCATTGCCGACGCTCCTCACCAGCCATTACAAGTCGTTATGAGCGTTCAGGGAAGCTGTCACTGCGGCAACGTGCGGATAGAACTGCCAAGCAAGCCCGCGTGGGTTGCAGACTGTAACTGCTCCCTGTGTCGCCGGCTTGCATGGCGCGTGGCTTATTTTCCGCCGGACGAGGTACGCATTTCAGGTGAGACGACGGCCTATGTCTGGGGCGATCGAATGATCGGCATTCACCACTGCCCGGTCTGCGGCTGTGGCACGCACTGGCAATCTCTTGGCGAAGATTTCGGCAAGATGGGCATCAATGCACGCTTGCTCGACGATTTCGATGAAAGCGCAGTCGAGGTCAGGAAGTTCGACAATGCGGGGTAATTCGGTTCGGGCGCTAGCGTCAGCACCGACGAGACGGGTTGGAGTGGGACCGAGCTGCTTCGGCTGATGTTCGGTACGCTTGCGTTCTGACTTGGATCGGCGCTGAAGGGCTCGATGGATAAAGCCAAGGGCCCGGCGCCAGGGACGATTGCGATTTGCGTTGGCGCCGTGGCGGCGGGGCTACTCTATGCCTGGTTCCTATCGGTCAACTTTGCGGGTGCGATCGGCGGCGAAGCGCGATTGGCACAGGCCTATGCGGCACTGGCCGCGCTAGCGCTCCTGTGGCTGGCCCTTCTGGCGCTCGGCATTATCGACCGCGCTGTCGGTGGGCCCTCATGGACGCGCCGCGCCGGGTTCGTTCTGTTGCCAGTCGCGGCAATTGCGACAACGTTCGCGACCGATGCTCCGAACGACCGGTTATCGCAGATTGCAGTGGTCGCCTTGCCGCTGCTGGCCGGAGCCTATGCGCTGCTCGGCCGGCTTCCGGCTGGCCCGGCGGCGAAGGCGCAGACGGCGGCGCTGATGTTGATGGCGGCCCTGTCCACTTATGCAATCAAGCTGTTCATCTCCTGAATAGCATCGCAGGCGTGCAGTGGCGCTTCGCTCCATTGCAGAGATAAGGCCATCTGTTACGTAACCGTAACCGCCGGAGCCCAGCCGCATGCGCTTCCATTTGCCAAAACCGCTGCACGGCTGGCGCGCATTCATCGGCGAAGTGGCGATTATCGTTCTCGGCGTGCTTATTGCGCTTTTCGCTCAACAGCTCCTGCAAAGCTTCAACGATAGATCGGCGGCAGGAGAGGCTCGCAAGAATATCCGCGCGGAACTGGCGGTCAATATC
>JBJMVK010000011.1:0-7178 GCA_045810725.1 Sphingomonas sp.
AGCCGGGTGAGGCTCACCAACGTCGATGACTGCATCAGGAAAGGCCTGGTTGAGCCGGGGCAGGATCCCCTCGAAGTGGCCGCCGCGCAGCTGATGCGTGACGGTGTCGATGTCCTGCACACGATCGGCGGCGACGACACGAACGGGACCGCGGCTGACCTCGCTGCCTATCTGCGAAGCCACGACTATCAGCTTACGGTGGTCGGCCTTCCAAAGACCATAGACAATGACGTGGTTCCGATCCGGCAGACGCTCGGCGCATGGAGTGCCGCCGAGCAGGGTGCACTTTATGCCCGCAACATCATCGCCGAGTGCTCATCCAATCCGCGGATGCTCATCGTCCATGAAGTCATGGGCCGCGACTGCGGGTGGCTCACCGCGGCGACCGCGCTCGCGCACCATCGATGGGTCCACGATGCCCAGTTCGCCGAATGGCTCGAGAACTCGGCCCACCGCTGGGACGTCCACGGCGTCTACGTCCCGGAGCGCCCGTTCGACATCGCGGAGGAAGCGAAGCGGCTGCGAACTACGATGGACGAGCAAGGCGGCGTCAACCTTTTCATCTCCGAGGGCGCCGGGGTGCGTGACATCGTCGCGGCCATGGAGGAGGCAGGCGAGGACGTTCCGCGCGACCCGTTCGGCCACGTCCAGCTCGACAAGATCAACCCGGGCCAATGGTTCGCCAGCCAGTTCGCCGCCGCACTTGGCGCCGACAAGGTGCTCGTGCAGAAGAGCGGCTATTTCGCGCGCTCGGCACCGGCCAACGAGGCCGACCTGGCGCTTATCCGGTCCTGTACGAGCTACGCGGTAGACGCGGCACTACGCGGCGAGTCAGGGGTCGTGGGCGAAGACGAAGAGCGTGGCGCCGAGCTGCGCGTGATCGAATTCGAGCGGATCAAGGGGGGCAAGGCGTTCGACACTTCGGTCCACTGGTTCACCGACCTGCTGCGCGACCTGGGACAGCCCTGACATTTGCCGTTCGAGGAGCCTCCTGCTCGCGCCGCCAATCGATGCTGGTGAGTGGAGGTGACAATGCCCGAGTTCCTGACCGAACGAGAGATGCCGGGGTGTAGGAAAATCGGACGCCGAGGTATGAAACACGCATCGCAGACTTCCTGCTCGGTGCTCGATAAGGTTGGGACGCCGATCCAGTGGTCCAGAGCTGCGTCACGGATAACACGATGTACCGTGCGCCGAGCGAGCGCCTGATCCGCGAGCATGCGCGGCTCGGGGGTTTCCCGGTCAACAAGGCCGAATGAGGATCACCTAAACACCAGGACCTGGGATCTCAGCGGCGGGCGGGTAACCCGGCGCAACACCCGAGAGGAATGTGGTCACCGCGGGCGCTGAAGCAGCAATGCGCCCGCGGTGACCAGCTGTGCCAGCTGAAAGGGATTCCGGACTGGCACAATCTCCTTATTCGTATCTCAAGGCATAGATCGGGTTGGCGCGAGCAACCTTGACAGCGTGTCCGACGACGGTCGCGACGGCGATCCCGAGCGCGATCGCGGCGGCGATGACGAACGGGACCGGCGTCAATGGAATGCGCTGGTCGAACCCGTTCAGCCAGTCGCGCATCAGCCACCAGGCAATCGGCCAGGCGATGATGTTGGCGATGATCACCGGCCTGCTGAATTGCCACACGAGCAGCTGGACGATGTCGCGGGTGCGGGCGCCCAGGACCTTGCGGATACCGATCTCCTTCGTCCTGCGCTCCGCTGTGAATGCCGCGAGGCCGAAGAGCCCAAGGCAGCCGATGACGACCGCGAGAGCCGAGAAGGCGGCAAAGATCTTCGCACGGCTGTCCTCGGCCTTGTAGAGCTCGCGGATGATGTCCTCGCTGAACTTGCCCTGGAACGGAACGTCGCTCGTGATCTGCTTCCACTGGCGCTCGACGGCCGCTTCGACCGTCGATGGATCACCCCGGTAGCGGATCACCATCCAGGCCGGCCCGGACTTCACGTTCTGGAACATGATCGGATCGATCGGGGTGCGGACGGTCCGGAAGCGGGAGTCGGCGACAACTCCGATGATGTTGATGTTCACCATCCCCGTGCCGGGTTCGAAAAGCTCGCTTCTAATGACCTTGCCGACGGCATCCTGCGGATTCTTGTAGCCGAGCTTGCGCGCCGCATATGCATTCAGGACGACATTCACGCCGCGTTGCGCGAGCGCGACCTCCTGGTTCTTGTCGAGCGGAAAATTGAGGGTCATGTCGTCGGCCGGACGGTTCGCGTCGAACCAGCGCCCCGCGAGAAGCTTGAGGCCCATCGCGTCGAAATAGCCCTGGCTGACGCTATACTGACCGATATTGACCTGCTTGTTGCTTCCGGGCGGAATGAGACCGGTGTTGCTGCTGTTGTCGGTCGCAACTCCAATGTCGGTAAGGCCGACCGCGATCACCCCGGGGACCCGCTTCATCTGCTCCTGGATCATCTCGGTCTTGGCAAGCAGCTGGTAGCGATTGAGATCCTCCACCTGGAGGATGTGGTCCCGCTGGTAGCCTGGGTCCACCGAGCGCGCGTAGACCGTCTGGCCATAGACGACGGCGGTGCAGATGATGAGCCCGATCGAGACCGCGAACTGCATGACGACGAGAGCGGCGCGCAGGCGCCCCGAACCCGGGGTTTCGGCAGCCGAGCGGTTGGCTTTGAGGACCTGCGCCGGCTGGAACCGCGACAGGAAGAAAGCGGGGTAGAGGCCGCTGACGATGCCGACGAGCAAGGTGAGGCCGATTGCGGGAAGGAGGATCCCGCCGTTGCCGAAATAGCTCAACGAGAGATCGGCATCGAGGAACGCGGCGAACGGGTGCACCAGGAGCTCGACCAGCGCCAGGGCAAGAAGCATGGCTACCGCCGAGATGAGGATGGATTCCGCGACGAACTGGACGATCAATTGCTTGCGCGTCGCGCCCAGCACCTTGCGCAAGGCGACCTCGCGGGCACGCTGGCCGGCACGAGCGGTGGCGAGGTTGGTGAAGTTGACGACCGCCATTCCAAGGATGAGCATCGCGATGATCGCGAAGGTCGCAATCGTCCGCCGGTCGTTCCCCGGAGTCATCGAACCGCCCTGCGCCTTGCCGAGATGCACGTCCTTCAGATTGACGAAATGCCAATCCTGGTCGTCGCCCTGGTTGAAGCGAATGGATCCGTTGGGTTCGTCAGGGATGTTGCGCTTTTCCCACGCAGGCTCCTGCGCCTCCAGATCCTTGATGTTCGTCCCCGGACGCATCTTCAGGAACACCCAGCCCGACTGGCAGCCCCAGCACGTCAGGAATCTCGGTTCCTCGGAAAAGAAGCTGTTGTAATCGAGACGCTGGATCGCGTTGATCTGGAGACTGGAGTTCTTCGGGATATCCTTGAACACGCCGGTGATCTTGAAGTCGCGGGTTACGCCCTTCGAGATCGTCGACATTGTTTTGCCGACGACATGCTCGGTGCCGAAGCGCTTCATCGCCTCGCTCTGCGACAGGATCATGGTCTGGGCTGCAGGAGTGCCGCTGCCCTCGAGCATGGGCAGGTTCACCACCTTCGTGAAATCATCATCGGCCACGAGGTAATTCTTGCTCGGCGAAGCCTGTCCGTCCTTGATCACCACCGGCTGCGTCTGGAGGGCATAAACGGCGCCGGACACCTGCGGGAAATCCTTCTTGATGCGGTCTTTGGCGACGTAGGCCGACATCTGGAGGAAGAGGGGTTCGCCGTCCTGCGGATGCGGGTACCAGGCCTGGAGCTGGTAGGTGTCCTCGACGTCCGGGAGCCAGCTGTCGTAGCTTTCCTCGTAGCGGATGTAGAGGAGGATCATGATGCACGCGGCCATGCCGATCGCGAGGCCCGCGATATTGATGATCGAATAGCTGCGGCTTTTCGCAAGAGCGCGGACCGCGACTGTCCAATAATTCCGCCACATGCTCATCGTCCTTTGCAAAGAATGGTCCCTAGTCACTCGTACCGGAGGGCGTGGATGGGATTGGCTCGAGCGACCTTGATGGCGTGGCCGACGACCGTCGCGATCGCGATCCCGAGCGCGATCGTCGCCGCCACCAGGAACGGGATCGGCGTCAATGGAATGCGTTCGTCGAACCCGTTCAGCCAATCGCGCATCATCCACCAGGCGACCGGCCACGCGATGATGTTGGCAATGATGACAGGCCGACTGAATTGCCAGACGAGAAGCTGCACGATGTCGCGCGTCCTCGCGCCCAGCACCTTGCGTATGCCGATCTCCTTCGTGCGCCGCTCGGCGGTGAACGCCGCGAGCCCGAAGAGCCCGAGGCAGCCGATGATGACCGCTAGAGCCGAGAATGCCCCGAAGCTTTGCGCGCGCGCATCTTCCTTCTTGTAGAGCTCGCCGATCACGTCCTCGCTGAACTTCGCGCTGAACGGCACTTCGTTCGTATTCTGCTTCCACTGCCGCTCGACCGCGGAGCGGACCGTCGCGGGATCGCCGCGGTAGCGGACGATCATCCAGCCTGGGCCGGTCGTCACCTTGTGGAACATCATGGGTTCGATGGGCGTGCGAACCGAGCGGAACCTCGTGTCACCGACGACGCCAAGGATCGTGATGTTCATTGGCCCCGCTTGTTCGGAAAGAAGCTTACCCCTGACGACCTTGCCCACAGCGTCCTGGGGCGATTCGAACCCGAGCTTTCGCGCCGCATATTCGTTGATGACGACATTCACTCCGCGCGCAGCGATCGCCTTCTCGACATTGAAGTCCTGCGGATAGGGCACGGTCATGTCGTCGGCCGGGCGGTACTCGTCGAACCAGCGCCCGGCCTTTAAAGTCAGACCGATCGCGTCGAGGTAATCGCCGCCGACGTTATACTGGCCGATCAGCACCTGCTTGTTCGATCCCGGCGGGATGATGAAGCTGTTGCTCTGGTTGTTGGTGTTCACGCCGATGTCGGTCAGCGCGGCCGCCTGTACGCCGGGGATCCGCTCCATCTGCTTCACGATCCCGTCCGCCTTGGGCCAGAGCTGAGCCCGGCCGAGCTCTTCCACCTGGAGAATATGGTCGCGCTTGTAACCGGGGTTCACCGACCTCGCGAAAACCGTCTGGCCGTAGATGACAGCGGTGCAGATGATGAGGCCGATCGAGACGGCAAACTGGAACACGACGAGGACCGAGCGGACGCGCCCGGAGCCGGGGGTTTCCGCAGCCGACCGGTTGGCCTTGAGGACCTGCGCGGGCTGGAAGCGCGAGAGAAAGAAGGCCGGGTAGAGCCCGCTCAATGTGCCCACCAGCAAGGTGAGGCCAACGGCAGGGAGGAGGACGCCGTTCGCGCCCAGGTAAATCAAGCTGATGTCGGCATCGAGAAAGGCCGCGAACGGCTTCACCAACAGCTCGACGAGGGCGAGCGCAAGAAGCATTGCGACTGCCGAGATGAGGATCGACTCGGCGACGAACTGGACGATCAGCTGCTTCCTCGTTGCTCCAAGAACCTTTCGAAGAGCGACCTCGCGGGCGCGCTGGCTCGCGCGGGCGGTTGCGAGGTTCGTGAAATTCACCACCGCCATTCCGAGGATCAGGACGGCGATGATCGCGAAGGTCGCGATCGTCCGGCGATCGTTGCCAGGCGTGATCGAGCTGTCCTGCGCTTTGCCCAAGTGAATGTTCTTCAGGTTGACGAAGTGCCAGTCTTCGTCCTGCCCGGCGTTGTAGCGGATGTTGCCGTTCATCTCGTCGGGGATGTTGCGCTTCTCCCAGGCGGGTTCGCGCGCTTCGATCTGGCTGACGTCGGTGCCTGGGCGCATTTTCACGTAGACGTAGCCCGACTGGCAGCCCCAGCAGCTCGTGAGGAAGTTCGGCGCGTCCGCGTAGAATTGATTATAGTCGAGCCGGATCACCGCGTTGATCTTCATGCTCGAGTTCTTGGGCAGGTCCTTCAGAATGCCGGTGATCTTGAGGTCGTGCTTCACGCCCCTCGTGATGATCGTCATGGTCTTGCCGACGACCTGATCTGTCCCGAGGCGCTTCAGCGCCTCTTCCCTGGTGATCACGGCCGTTTCGGGCGCGGTCAGCGTTCCCCCGGCGAGGAGCGGCAGGCTGACGACTTTGAGAAAATCGTCGTCGGCGAACCACCATTGCTTGGTCGCCGTGGCCTGGCCATCGCGGACGAGCACCGGCTCGTTGTCAGAGATGTAGACCGCATGACTGATCTGCGGATAATCCTTCAGTGCCGCAGTCTTGGAGACATAGGCCGACATCTGCATGAAGGAGGGCTCACCGTCCTGCGGATGCGGGTACCAGGCCTGGAGCTCGTAGGTATTCGCGACGTCCGGGAGCCAGCTGTCGTAACTCTGCTCGTAGCGGATATAGAGGAGGATCATGACGCAGGCCGCCATTCCGATGGCGAGTCCTGCGATGTTGATGATCGAATAGGTCTTGCTCTTGGCGAGCGCCCGAACAGCGACCGTCCAATAATTTCGCCACATGGCCGATCTCCTATTCGTACCTGAGGGCGTGGATTGGGCTGAGCCGCGCGACCCTGATCGCGTGGCCGGCAACGGTCGCGACCGCGATGACCAGCGCGAGCAACCCGGCCATGACGAAGGGGCCTGGCGTCAGCGGGATGCGGACATCGAAGCCGTTCAGCCAGTCGCGCATGGCCCACCAGGCAACCGGCCAGGCAACGATATTAGCAAGGATCACCGGCTTCGAGAATTGCCAGGCGAGAAGCTGGACGATGTCGCGAACGCGCGCGCCCAGCACCTTGCGAATGCCGATTTCCTTCGTGCGCCGCTCCGCGGTGAACGCGGCGAGCCCGAACAGGCCGAGACTGCCGATGATGACCGCAAGCGCCGAGAAGCCCGCGAAAATCATCGCCCGCGCCGTATCGGCGCTGTAGAGATCCTGGACGATATCTTCGCTGAGCTGCGCTTCGAACGGCACGTCCGGCGCGATGCTCTTCCAAACGCGTTCGATGGCAGCGCGAACCTGGCCTGCCTTGCCGTCGTAGCGGACCAGCAGCCACCCGGGCTGCAGCCGGTCATAGACGAAGATCATCGGCTCAAGCGGATCGCGGATCGAGCGCAAGCGTGAATTCTCGACGACTCCGATGATTGTCACCGGGGCTTGCTCATCGAGGTCGTTGCTCTCGTCGTCGGCACGCAGCGTCGCTCCGATCGCAGCGGCGGGATCGCGATAGCCGAGCATCCGTGCCGCTTCCCGGTTGA
>JBJMVK010000012.1:0-8437 GCA_045810725.1 Sphingomonas sp.
AGATCGCGCTTCACTCCGCGCGCACGATGATCGAAGCTACTCACCCTTCGGTGAGCTCACGCCAGAATCGCCTCGCGGATCTCTATCCGTTGCTGCGAGCGCATTTTCGAGAGATTGCGCCAGAACTGCTCGAGGCTTTGGGTTCCACCGAAGAGCGTCGTGAAGTGGGTCGAATCCACCAGCAGGATGTCGCCCCTGCGCTCACCTTCCGGCGGCATCCAAAGGACGACGTTGAACTCGCTATTGCCGGCCTTCGTGAAGGGGTGGGGCCGGTTTATGTCGACCGGCTGACGGGCGAGCAGGCGGATCCGCTGGCTGTCGGGTTCGGTCACTTCATAGTGCGGCAGGTGCGGGTGGAAGTTTAGCGTTGGCACGCCCTCGAGAAGTCCGAGCTCGTCGGCGTTCGGGAAGGTCGTGAGTGGGGCGATGCCCCCGTCCGTGAGCGCTGGCCTCAGCCCCCAGACATTGTGCACGGGCACGTCGAGCATTTGCATGAGGTCGCGCGTGTAGGTTGTGAACCGCTGCTGGCGCGGAACGAGACGGTCCCCGTGGTGGAGATATTCTTCCTGTCTCTGGTCATAATCGTCGGTGAAACCGACATCGTGATGGGGGGCAAGCAGCAGGCACGTGCCTTCGCGCTTCAGCCATTCCTTGATTGCCGCGGCTTCCGAGGACTGAGCGTGCTCGTCCCCGGCCAGATGGTCGAGGCCGAACACCATCAGCGTGTCGCAATCGGCGAGGATCCGTTCGTCGATCGGCTGGCGGAAACCGGCCTGGTCGACGCGTTGGAAGACGGCGACGCGATGGCCCGTCTCTTCCTCCGCGATTCGCTGGAAGCTCAGCGCAGATACATGGAACAGCTCGAGCGTGCCGGCGATGCCCTGGAGGAAGTTACGGGCATTGTACTGCTCGGTTTCATAAGCGGGCCAGAGGACGTTTCTCACCTCGGTCAATGTCGAGAAACGGTTCTCGACAAGCGCAGGATCTCGCTGCGCTTCCCAGGGATAGTTCCAGGTCCAGTAGATGCTCATCCGGCGCTTGCCGTCCGCGGGCCGCGCGGCGTGGCTTTGATTGTAGGTGCGAGCCGCGCTTGTCATGCCTTCACTCCTTCAAGAGCTGGAGCGACGGTCTCGCTCGTTGAGCCCAGAGTAGAGAGATAATTGAGGGCCTTGATTCCGGGCAGGAAGAAATAGGCTCCGCCGCGGACGGTGGTGAATGCGGGAAGGCCGGTGATCTTCCTTCGGACGGGACGCTTTGGAATCTTGTACTCGAGCGTTCCATCGTGGGTGTTGCCGATGATCGGGTCGCGCTCGTTGCCGAGCTCGTGGAAGTTCTTGTCGTTGACCCACACGTTCTGGGCGAATTCGAACTGGCGAATGAGGTTTGCGCATATGACGAACGCCGCGATTCCCCGCTCCTTCCCGTCGTCCGCCTGACCTTCGGGAAGGTGTGACCCGTAGGTGGCGCCGCGCCGGATCATTCGGCGCCGATTGATGTTCACGGCAGTGTCGCGTGGGTTCATTCGACGCATGTGCGAACCCAGAGGCACGTGGTAGCCGTGCGGGTCGTTGTCCTTGTAGTTGAAGTCGTTGCAGCGCGTGACATCGGCGCCGAGCTCCGGATCGTCCTTTTCCGGGCAGAGCGTCAGCGGAGCGCCGCTGCGCCACCGGCCCATCAGCTTGGCCGCGACCAGCTCCTGCTCTTCGGCGGTTTCGCCATTCTCGGCGAGGAACTGGCGGAACCTTCCGACATGCTCTTCCAATCGGCGGTACGCGAGGTAGCTGCCGTTCCGTGACACCTCCGGCATTGGCATAGGGTATGGCTGACCGCTCTCGTCGGGGTAACCGAGGATGAACTCTCCGGGTTTCAGCGGGCCGCCAGAGCCGGCGTAAGGTATGTCTTCGGACCCTTCGATGACCGGCTGCGACAGCCGGTCGCGGTAGCCGAAGTGGTCGTGTGCGTAATGGAAGGGCGGAGTCGCATCGAGCTCCAGACTGGAGATGACCTCTACCCCGGGACAGCGAGTCAATAGCCCGTCATGCTCCATCTCGCTGCGCCGCCGTTCATCCGCATCTCTCGCAAAGAGGATTGCGATCGCATGCAGGTCCGGGCGGTTGGTTCCGTCAACCCAGTTCTCCGGGGCATTCGCTCCGGTGTCGCCGAGGACCTCCGCACGCGCCGCCATCCCTCGCCTGAACTCATCGGGGAAGGTTGCGAGCGCTTCCTCGTCGAGGCCGAGTGCCTCGAGCCCCTTCCAGGTGAAGGCGACGGTCACCCAGCTGCCCTTGTTCTCGGAGGTATCGACCGCGGCGGCCGAGCGCACGGCGCCGAGGATTTCCCGAAGCCATGCGCGGCCCGCCTCCGGGCTACCGAACTTCAGGAAGACATATCGCCCGGTAAGCGCCGGCGTTCGGGTTAGAAGGATGTGCTGGATATCGTCTAATTCGAGTGCGTGCGTCATGCCGCCACCCTCCCTTTGGCCCACGCCCAGGCGGCGATCCGCCAGTGAGCGCCCTCGCGCTTCAACGCAAAAGTGAATGTCGCGCCCACCTGCTCGATCTGCCGTCCCTTGAGCTTGAAGGTCATGCTCGCAGGAGCGACGAGGTAGGCACTGTCGCCCGTCACATTGTTGTGGGAGGGTTCACCGAGCGCCGCGTGATATTCGCCGGCGCCCAAATGCTCTCCTTCGGCAAGAACTTCACGGTACCAGTCGGACGCGGCGGACGGGCCCGTCCACAGATGAGGCGCCATCCCGTCGAGAATCGAACCTTGGCTGGCGAAGCAGTCCGCCATTGCCGACGAATCGCCGCGATTGAACGCGTCGATATAGGCATTGACCACGCCTTGGGGGCTGTCTCCATGGGGCATGCCGGCTTCGCTACAGCTGCATATTGTCGAGCATGATTCCGAAGCTCTGCTTGAGCTCGAGCGCGCTCTTCACCTCCTTCGCCCCGACGTAGGAATATTCCGCATATTCCATGAAGCTCGGCCGGTGATGCTCGCGAACGAAGCGGATGAAGGCTTCGGGGTTGGTCTTCCAGTCAGCGGGGAAGCCTTCGAGGTTCTCGAACACCGTATCGATCCCGGTTGCCGAGAAGATCGCAACCGCGTCCTCGGTATATTTGTCGAAGTCCGTGTCGAAGATGCCCTGGTACATGAAATAAGTGTCGTCATCGATGTCGAACAGGACCCATTTCAGCGTGTGGAGCTTGAGAACGTCGAGGACGTCGGGGGTTGTCGCGACCGCCGTCTCGATGTTCCGCGCGTAATTGTGGAAGTTCTCCTCGGTACCCGGCTTGATCTTCGCGATGATCGTGAAGCCATGGTTCAGCGGCGTGCGGGGGAAGATCGGTCCGAACCGGCCTTGCTCGATCCTGTCGGGGAAGTAACCGCCGTCGGGAATATGCATCGCCGACTGGCGCCCCTTCACCTTGGCTGGGGGAAGGGCATTCGAAACCTCGGGCTTTTCAAGAACGGTTGCCATTTTCTTCTCCTTCAAAATGCGGTCCCGATGATGGTTCGAAGCATCCATCCGTTCGGGCCGTGTTCGTTGCGTTCGATGACCTTGCCCGCACTGAGGCGCAGGGACAGGTTGCGCGGGAGGGCGAAGGTGCCGGTGGCGCCTAGCGAGACAGCGCTTTGCGAATTGCCTGCTTCGATA
This sequence comes from Sphingomonas sp., assembly GCA_045810725.1. Lineage (GTDB taxonomy): Bacteria > Pseudomonadota > Alphaproteobacteria > Sphingomonadales > Sphingomonadaceae > Sphingomicrobium. Next base: position 3,662 of record JBJMVK010000012.1, read on the forward strand.
CCGTCGATCTTCATTTCGCCGCCTTCTCGCCAGAGGAGGTCGAGCGAGGCCCAGAAACTGCGCGCTAAGCCCCGGGTCAGGTGACCTTCGAAAATGAACAGCGGCTTCTGCTTCGTGCGGCTCGGACCGAACGGCTCCTCGTTGGCACTGTAGAATGTGACCGTTGGCATCGCCTCGATGGTCGTCAGCTGGGGATCGGCCATCCTCTCGCCGATCGCGTAGACGACCGGCACGCCAAGCCGCAGGGCCCAGCGGTTGGCACCGACATTCACCGAGCGCTTCGAACTGTATTTGCCCGTCGGGAAGAAGATCTTGGCGAGGAGGTTCAGAGCGAAGCCAGGTGGGTGATCGGCATAGGCGGCAGGCGCAAGTGCCGGGGTTCCGTGTAATCCGTAGACGAAGCCGAGCTGTGCGTCCCCAAAGCCGGTGAGCTCGTCGGTCACCTCATTTGCAGAGATGCGGCTGCCCGGCACGACGAGAAAGATGAAGGACTGGTCGGTTCCAAATCTCAGCGCCTGGACGAACTGGAATACTCCGAGCTTCGTATCGAGGTCATTACCTTCGTTGACCGTGCCCTCGTCGCTAGCGACGTTGCTGTGCAGGAGATGGAAGCGGAACGAGGCAATCGTCGTCTGGTCGGGCACCATCATGTAAAGGCGCGCGCCATCGTCCTGCGCATGGGCCGCGGAACTCGCGCCGAGGCCCAGCGATGCGAGCCCGACCCAAGGGGAGAGCGAGCGTGCGACACTCGTACAATTTGGCCGGCCGGTACGCATCTTCCACGTCCAAGAAGAGTGGCGAACGGCCTAGGACGGGCTCCTTAAGCCCGTAATCCAGAGAAACCCTGAGGCTGCGGGATGGACTCCCTTGCCAGTTGTTGGAACCCTTGCCGTTCAGCTGGATTGCAGGGTGCTCAACATAACGGACCCACGATGGCGGATAGAGATGCATTCGATACCGCGACGCGGATCGCGGCGGGCGACGACGGCACGAATTACGACAATTTCGCAATCACGCTGCACTGGCTGACGGCGCTGCTGGTGGTCGTCCAGTTCGCGCTAGCGGAGACCTGGGACTATTTCTCCAAGCCGGCGCAGGAGCGCCTCCAGAGCCTCCACGTGTCCCTCGGGGTACTGCTTGCGGCAGTCGTCGTCCTTCGCGTGATCTGGCGGCTGATCCCCGGCCACCAGCGGCCCTCCATCGTGAGCGGCTGGGTGAAGCTCTCGTCGAAGGCGGTGCATTACCTGCTTTATCTCTTGCTGGTGGCCCAGGCGAGCCTCGGCTTCGTATTCCGCTGGGCGCAGGGCCATCCGGTCGGGTTCTTCGGGCTGTTCGGGATTCCCGGGCCCTTCGGAGCCTTGGATCGACCGACGAGGCACGTCGTACACGACCTGCACGAGAAGGTCGGATGGGCGATCATCATCCTCGCCTTTGGACATGCGCTGGCGGCGCTTTACCACCATTACAAACTCCACGACCGTGTGTTGGGGCGCATGCTCCCGCTGGCGCGCAAGTCCGAGCGCGCGCCCTGACGACTATTCGAGAAAGCTGGAGACGAATTCGCTGGCCGGAGACCGCTGGATCTCGGCCGGCGTCGCGAATTGCTCGATCTGTCCATGATTGAGAAGGGCGACGCGGTCGGCGAGCGCGAACGCTTCCTCCTGGTCGTGAGTGACGAAGATCGATGTCAGGCCGAGGTCATCGTGGATCTGGCGGAGGGCAACGCGAAGCTCGCGGCGGACCTTGGCGTCGAGCGCCCCGAAAGGCTCGTCCAGGAGCAGGATCCGCGGATTGCGCGCAAGGGCACGAGCGAGCGCGACCCGCTGGCGCTGGCCGCCGGAAAGCTGGCTCGGATAGCGTTTGCCGAGGCCCTTCAATTGCACGAGCTCGAGAAGCTGGTCGACGCGGTGCGCGATATCGCGTTTCGAGGGCCTCGAGCCGCGGCTCATGACGTCGAGCCCGAAGGCGATGTTCCGCTCGACCGTCATGTGGCCGAACAAGGCGTAATGCTGGAACACGAAGCCGATACCGCGCGAGGCCGGCTTGTCGCCAGTGACCTCGCGCTTGCCGAACCAGACGTTGCCACTTTCAGGCACCTCGAGGCCGGCGAGGATTCGCAGAAGCGTGGTCTTGCCAGATCCAGATGGTCCAAGGAGAGCGACGAACTCGCGGTCGCGCATCGTCAATGACACGTCGTTGAGTGCCGGGTACGCGGAAAAGGACTTCGAGACATGCTCGACACGGATCGACATGTCAGTGAATGGCTGCGAGCTCGTCGCTGTAGCGCCACTCGAGCGCGGATTTGAGCGCGAGGGTGACGAGGGCCAGAAGAGCAAGGAGCGACGCAACGGCGAAGGCGGCGACAAAGTCGTAGTCATTGTAGAGTGCCTCAACTTGCAGCGGCATGGTGTTGGTCTCGCCGCGGATGTGACCGGAAACTACGCTGACCGCTCCAAACTCACCCATCGCTCGAGCGTTGCATAGCAGGACCCCGTAGAGGAGTCCGAAACGAATGTTTGGAAGGGTCACGCGCCAGAATGTCTGCCAGCCGGAAGCGCCAAGGGTGAGGGCGGCCTCCTCGTCCGCGCTTCCCTGCGCCGTCATCAGCGGAATGAGCTGACGGGCGACGAACGGGAAGGTGACGAAAACGGTCGCCAGCACCAGGCCGGGAAGTGCGAAGATGATGCGGATATCGTGCGCCTCGAGCCACGGCCCGAACCAGCCCTGAGCGCCGAACAGCAGAACGAAAACGAGGCCCGACACCACGGGCGAAACGGAAAAGGGCAGTTCGATGAGAGCGACGAGGGCCGTCTTTCCCGGAAAGCTGAACTTGGCGACGGCCCAGGCGGCGGCGATCCCGAAGATTGTGTTCAGCGGAACCGTGATCGCCGCAACCACCAGGGTCAACCTTATCGATGCTCGAGCATCCGGCTCCGTGACCGCGGCGAGCCAGAGCTGCCAGCCCTTGCGCAGCGCTTCGTAAAGTACCGCGCCCAGCGGCAGCAGGAGCATCAGCACGATATAGCCAATGGCGGCCGATATCAGCAGCGCCTTGGCTGGGACGGGTTCGCGAAGACCAGCGGCGGTCACGCGACCCTCCTATGCTGCCAATGCTGCAGCATGTTGAGAAGGAGCAGGACGGCGAAGGAGATGAGGAGCATCACACAGGCGATCGCCGCGGCTCCTGCGTAATTATACTCCTCCAGCTGCGTGATGATCAGGAGCGGCGCGATCTCCGACTTGAACGGCACGTTGCCGGCGATGAAGATGACCGAGCCATATTCTCCAGCTCCGCGCGCGAAGGCGAGCGCAAACCCAGTGGCAAGCGCGGGCGCGATCGTCGGCATGACGACGCGCGAAAAAGTCTGGAGGCGCGTCGCTCCGAGCGTAAGCGCCGCTTCCTCCACTTCGCTCGAAGCCTCGGCGAGCACCGGCTCGACGGTGCGCACCACGAACGGAAGCCCGATGAATGTCAGGGCGAGCACTACGCCCGCAGGCCTGTACGCGATCGGAAGGCCCATGGGCTCGAGCAGTCGGCCAACGATTCCGGTGTCGGCGTAGAGCGCTGTAAGAGCGATTCCGGCAACCGCGGTGGGCAGGGCGAACGGCAGGTCGATGAGGGCGCTCAAAAGGCCCCGGCCGACGAACCGATAGCGCACGAGCACCCAGGCGACGAGCAGCCCGAAGATGCAGTTGATTGCCGCCCCGAGGGCAGCGGCCCCGAACGACAGCCGGTAGGCGGCGAGCGCGCGCGGCGATGCGGCGGCCGCCCAGAAGCCGTGCCAGCCTTCGCTGCCGCTCTTCACGAACACTGCAGAGAGCGGAATGAGGACAATGAATGAGAGCCAAAGGATCGTGATGCCCAGCGACAGCCCGAAACCGGGGAGTGGGGAAGAACGGCCACGGCCTGCGCCGGGCATCACGAATTCAGGCGTCGATGCGGAGGCGATGATCGTCGCTCCTTTCGTGCGCCTGGTTGCGAGAGAGCGCATTGCGCGGTGCCGGCGCAGGAAGCATCGCTCGCTTTGCCATTGTTGAATTTAGCTCGGCGACGGATCTGCTCGCGGTCCTGGTACAAAGCCCCGGGATGAGGCCGTGGAGCGCGCACGCGGCGCTTGCCTTGACGAGCTTCGCCGAGAAACCCAGCGCCGCACCGAGGTGCTGGAAATATGTTTCACCGACATTGGCCAGGTGGTGCTTGCTGGAGCCGATCATTGAGACTGACCTATGAACAGAGTTGGCGCCGGTTTCGTGATACCCGGCAGACGGCCGGAGCCCGGGAGTCTTGATCGGGTGGCCGCGAGCGCCGAGCATCACGAACTCGTCAGAAGTCCAGGTGGAGACGCGTTGCGAAAGCGTCGCCCTTGGTCTTCGATCCGACGGGATCCAGCGGGGTATTGTCGCCCCAGAACCGGACCCAGTTGAACATCAGCTTCGCGTAGGGATTGAAATACCAGTTCAGGCCGGCGGTTAGACTGGAGGCCTGGTTGCCGGCACGTGCCACTACCGGCGTGGCGGCGAGGTTCAAATGGTCGTACCGGAGGGCGAGTTCGAAGGCGCCAAGGCCGCCGTTCCCGACGTCCTTGAACGGTCGGATTCGATCGAAATTGCCGCCCTTGAACGGGCGCGTCTCGCCGGTCAGCATGTAGGCGGCATATCCGTAATAGCCGGTGAAGTGCTCGTTATCGCCCCCGAAACGATCGAGCCATAGACGTCCCGCCTCGCCTGCGACGGTCAGTGGCCCGAATACGCCAGCCCCCTCCACTCCGCCATAAT
>JBJMVK010000013.1:0-11117 GCA_045810725.1 Sphingomonas sp.
CTGCGAATGGGATACCGTCCAGACGTTCGCCACCATCGCCCCCTATACGATCGAGGAAGCCTATGAGGTCGCGGACGCCATCGCGCGCGACGACATGGCGGCGCTCGCCGACGAGCTCGGCGATCTCCAGCTTCAAGTCGTCTTCCACGCGCAAATGGCCGAGGAAGCCGGCCATTTCAGGCTCGAGGACGTAATCGATCGCATCTGCGACAAGATGGAACGCCGCCATCCACACATCTTCGGGAACGCAGAACACGGCGGGCATCACCTATGGGAGAAGATCAAGGCTGAGGAACGCGCTGTGAACCCCGACAAGAGCGCCCTGGCCGGTGTCGCGCTGGCGCTCCCGGCGCTCGAACGCGCCGCTAAACTGCAGCGCCGCGCAGCCCGGATCGGCTTCGACTGGCCCGACGAGGCAGGACCCCGGGCGAAAATCGACGAAGAGCTCGCCGAACTCGACGCCGAGAGCGACCACGATCGCATGCTGGAAGAGCTTGGCGACCTGCTGTTCGCAGTCGTGAACCTCGCACGCCATCTCAACATCGAGGCGGAAGCCGCCCTACGCGAAGCAAACGCGAAGTTCGAACGCCGCTTCCGGGCGATCGAGGAAGCGCCCGGGTTCGCTGGGCTGAGCCTCGATGAAAAGGAAGAACTCTGGGACGCCGCGAAGAAGGCTCAGGCCGGCTCCATCGCCTGAAACCGGGCCCAATTGTCGGGCGACAGGCGCACCGACAGTTCGACTTCGTCATGATGCAGGGCCTGATCGAGCACTTCGCCCCGCGCATGAAGCCAGGCTATTTTTTCGCCGGCGCTTGCCGGGAGACGGATCTGGTGGACTTGCTCGCCGCTCCTCAGGCACTCGGCCATTCGCTCGCGAAGGGCGTCGAGGCCTTCCGAGGTCACCGCCGAGATCGGTATCACGTCTTCCCGGCGCTTGGCCTCCTCGATCAAACGGCTGCGCTCCTCTCCCGAGAGCAGGTCGATCTTGTTCCAGGCCTCGATGCGCGGAGGCGCACCCTCTTCCGCAAGCCCTAGCGACGCCAATACGTCGTCGACGTCCTCGCGCTGTGCTTCCCGGTCCGGATGAGCGACGTTGCGCACGTGGACCAGCAAATCCGCGGACGCCACTTCCTCAAGCGTGGCCCGGAAGGCGGCGATCAGCTCGGTTGGGAGGTCCGACACGAATCCGACCGTGTCGGAGAGGATCGCCTTGTCGAACCCCGGCAGCTTGATGTCGCGCATCGTAGGATCGAGGGTCGCAAAAAGGAGGTTTTCCGCGAACACAGCTTCGCCGGTTAGGCGATTGAATAGCGTGGATTTTCCAGCGTTGGTGTAGCCGACCAGAGCAACCACGGGCCATGGCGCCCGTTGCCGCCTGCCGCGATGCAGGCTCCGCGTCCGCTTCACCTGGTCGAGCTCGCGGCGGATCTTCGCCATCCGCTCTCGGATCAAGCGCCTGTCCGCCTCGATCTGCGTTTCCCCAGGGCCTCCGAGGAAGCCGAAACCACCACGCTGGCGCTCGAGATGGGTCCAGCTTCTGACCAAACGGCCAGCCTGATAGTCGAGATGGGCAAGCTCGACCTGCAGGCGGCCCTCGGCTGTCGCTGCCCGCTCGCCGAAGATCTCCAGGATGAGACCCGTTCGATCGATCACCTTGGCGCCAACTTCGTCTTCCAGGTTCTTCTGCTGGATCGGAGTAAGCGCCGAATCGACGATCAGCAGCCCGGCGCCGCGGTCTTTCGAAAGCCCCGCGATCTCCTCCACCTGGCCCTTTCCGAGGAGCGTTGCCGAGCGGATCGTCCGGACGCGCAGGGAACGAGCGGCGACCACGTCGATGCCGATAGCCCCGGCAAGGCCTTCCGCTTCCTCTATGCGCGCTTCTGCCGAGCGGCGCGAACCTTCGCGGGGAAGCTCGGGCACCGCGATAATCGCCCGCTCTCCACGAGCGACCTCGATCGCACCGTTTCCATCAAAGCTGTTCAGGACTTGTCCTCCTCGCCTTCCTGCTCTCCGCCAAGGTCGAGCGCATGTGCAGGCTGCAAAGTCGAAATCGCGTGCTTATAGACAAGCTGCACCTGCCCGCCGCGCTCGAGCACGACGCTGAACTGATCGAACCCGGCCACCGCTCCCTGAAGCATGACGCCATTCACCAGGAACAGGGTCATTCGCTCATGCTCGCGAGCCGCGGCTGCAAGGAAGACGTCCTGCAGCTGCCCCTTCCCCGAGTCCGCGTTGACGACGAGGTCGGGCGGGGGCTCCGACGGCATGATCGTCGATATTCCATGCTTGTAGACGAGCTGAGACACGCCTTCTCGGCGTAGCAGGAGCGAAAAAGCGTCGAACCAGGTGATGACGCCCTGCAGCTTCACGCCCTTCACAAGGAAGATCGTCACGGGGAGCTTGGCGCGACGAACGCTGTTCAGGAAATGATCCTGGATACTCAGCGATTTCGCCGCCATCGCCGCTCCTACTCCTCGTCATCCCTTTTATCGCCGATTCCCAACGCCTTGAGCTTCCGATGCAACGCAGAACGTTCCATTCCAATGAACGAGGCTGTGCGCGAGATGTTGCCGGAAAAGCGCCGGATCTGAATCCTCAGATATTCGCGTTCGAAAGATTCCCGTGCCTCGCGCAATGGGCTGCCCATGATCGCCATGGCGGTCGCGGCGCCGCCCATCACATTGTGGCTATCGAGAATTTCCGGCGGAAGCAGGTCCACCTCGATGCACGACACGCGGTCGCCCGGTGCCAAGATCAGCGTCCTCTCGATGATATTGCGCAGCTGGCGGACGTTCCCCGGCCAATCGTGCGCCTGAAGCGCCGCCATTGCCTCTTCCGAGATGCGCGGCGGCTGTATCCGGCGTTCGGCCGCAATGCGCGCCAGGAAATGGCTGACGAGCTCCGGGATGTCCTCGCGGCGCTCGCGAAGCGGCGGAAGTTTCACCGGCACCACGTTCAGTCGGTAGAAGAGATCTTCCCGGAAGCGCCCTGCCGCTATCTCCTCCTGAAGGTTGCGCGAAGTCGCGGACAGCACTCTTACGTCGACGCGGACCGGCCGCTGTCCGCCGACACGATGGTAACTTTGATCCGTGAGCACTCGAAGGATCTTGGCCTGCGTCGTCGCAGGCATGTCCGCGATCTCGTCTAGGAACAGGGTGCCGCCATGGGCGTGCTCGAGCAGGCCCGGTCGCATCGCCCCGTCAGCCTCGCTGCCGAACAGCTCCTCCTCGAGGCGCTCCGGGCTCATCATTGCCGCCGAAAGGACGATGAAGGGTGCTTTGGCACGCGGGCTCCATTGGTGGATCATCCGCGCCGCGATCTCCTTGCCGACGCCCGGCGGACCGGAGATGAGGACTCGGCTTCCAGTTGGAGCGACCCGCTTGAGAGTCGCGCGGACGGTGTTGATCGCGACCGAGCTGCCGTGAAGCTGATCCTCGTCGCCGGCCTTGCGGCGCAGGGCTTCATTTTCCCGCCGAAGTCGCTCGGTGTCGGTCGCGCGGTCGACGAGGTAGATCAACCGCTCGGCCTCGAAAGGCTTCTCGATGAAGTCGATGGCCCCTTCCCTCACCGCAGCGACCGCCGTGTCGAGATTGCCATGACCCGAGATCATCAGCACGGGGATCGTCGAGTCGCGCCGCTTAATCTCCTGCAGCAGCTGGAGCCCGTCGAGCCTGGACCCCTGCAGCCACACGTCGAGAAGGACCATCGAGGGTCGCCTCTCCTCGACCGCGTCGAGGGTCGAATCGCTGTCGGCCGCAGTGCGCACCGCATAGCCCTCATCCTCGAGCACGCCGCTGACGAGCTCGCGGATATCGGCTTCATCGTCCACGACGAGCACTTCAAGCGCCATCAGGCATCCTCACCGTCATCATTGTCCTCTTGATCTTCTTGGGGTGACTGGTCGCTCGCGAGTGCGGCAAGCTTCGCGGCGTCGAACGAGATCCGCACATGGGTTCCGCCGCCCTGGCGATCGAGGAAGGCGATCTCGCCCATATGTTCCTCGACGATCTTCTTCACGATTGCCAGCCCGAGCCCGGTCCCGCGAACCCGGGTCGTCATATAGGGCTCGGTGAGCCGCTCACGGTCCTCGGGGAGGCCGATGCCGGTGTCGAGCACGTCGATCACGAGGAGATTGCCCTCATGGTGGAGCTTCAGCTCGACGCGGTCGCCAGCGAGGCTGTGCTCTCCCCTATTTCTCCTGGTCTCAATAGCTTCAACGCTATTCTTGACGACGTTCGTCAGCGCTTGGGCGAGCTGGCGCCGATCGCAGACCATCTCGAACTCGCCGGCCGGCGGCTCGAGCGCAAAGCTGATCGCCGGATGAGCGACCTCGTGGAGGAACAGCGCCTGGCGAGCGATCTCATGCACGTCCTCCTCGCGAAATACGGGCTTTGGCATCCGCGCAAAATTGGAGAATTCGTCGACCATTCGGCGAAGGTCACCCACCTGGCGGACGATTGTGCCCGTAAGCCGCTCGAAGGTCTCCTTGTCGGACGACACTTCCTCTCCGAAGCGACGTTGAAGCCGTTCCGCCGCGAGCTGGATGGGCGTCAGCGGGTTCTTGATCTCGTGCGCGATACGTCGGGCAATGTCCGACCATGCAGCCCGGCGTTGGTCCGTCAGCTGGTCTGTGATGTCGTCGAAGGTCAGCACCGACCCGTCCTGATAGCGTACCCGCTTCACCGCGAGCGTGCGTTGGACGCCATCGGCAGCCATTAGAACGTTCGCTTCAGACTGCTGGCCGCGCATGAACTCGTCGAGCTCGGGCGAGACGGACCCGAGCCCCTTGCCATCGATGGGCTCCCCCTGCTCAAGCAGGGTCTCCGCCGAGCGGTTGAGCAGGAGGATGCGGTGTCGCGAGTCAACCGCAATGACGCCCGCGGTCACGCTCGAGAGCACCGCCTCGATGAAGGCGCGGCGCGTGTCGAGCTGGGTATTGGCGGTTCGGAGCTCGTTGGTCTGCTCCTCAAGCCGGTCCGTCATCCGGTTGAAGGCAGTGGCGAGCGTCTGCACCTCATCTTCGGTCTTCATGACCGGTACGCGCGCCGAGAAATCGCCTCCTTCAATGCGGCCGGCGGCGTTGACGAGCTCTCCGACGGGCCTGACGAGCCGGTCTGCAAGCTTGAGCGCAGTGAGGATCGAAAGGCCGACAATGATCAACGAGCCGATAAGGAGCGCCGCGTTGAACCGCAATTGGTTGACACGCGAACGTTTCAGCAGCGCCTGATAGTCATGGAGAACATCATTCGCCCGGTCGATCTCTGTCCGAAGCTCCGGATCGAAGACCCGCGCTTCGTACAAAAACGTGTTCGGGACATAGTCGAGCTTGACGACTGCACCGATGCGATCGGACGAGGTGATCGACACGGCGTCCTTATGGAGCAATTGACTTAGGGCCGTTGCCGGAATGTCCTTGTCGAGAGACCGGTCGTAAGGATCGACAAGGGCGAGGGTGCGGATTTGCTTGTCGGGCCCGTACGTGAAGATGATCGCTTCCGAGAGGTTCCGATTGAGCACCTGGTTCTTGGCGAAGGCGACAGCAAAGCGCGGGTCGTCGATCGTCGTCATGCGCAGGTATTCGGCAAGATCGGCGCTTGCCGTCGCCGTCTCGGTTGCGACCCGCTCTACCTCGTGCTGGTAACTGCTTCGTGCGATCTGTGCCGTGTTCTCGAGCATGTTGCGGGCGCGCGAATTGAACCAAAATTCGAGGCCACTTTGGAAAAGCACGGAGGCGAAGATCGCCACCAGCACCGTTGGCACTGCGGCGATCGCCGTGAACAGCGCCACCAGGCGCACGTGCAGTCGTCCGCTACCGAGCCCACCTTCCTCCGCGCGTCGCACGGCGACTTTGCGGGCATAGAGCGCCATGAGCGCGATCGCGGGCAAGAGGATGGCGATGAGCAGTCCGGCGATGGCCGGCGGGGACAGGAGGGTGCCCGGTTCTGCGCTGCGACTCATTAACCAGGCGCTGAGGCCGAGCATGCCGATCAACAGCAGCGCGACCAAGGCCATGACCCGGTCATAGAAGCGACCGCTCGCCCGCTCCCGCTGGAGCCAGCTGTCCTCCTTCGATGTTATGGGCGATTCGGCCGTACGCGCGTCCATTCGCTTCGGCCCTAGCATGGCCGTTGCAAAATCAACACACTTCTATGGGGCGTCTTTTCGCTCAGGCGGCGGAGCGCGCGAGCCACGGAGAATAGAATTCCTGCAACATCTGAATGACAACAGCAGGATCATCCTCGCCGTTAACGCGGTTCCTAAGCTCCGCCGACCCCGGCAGACCCTTGGTGTACCAACCTACGTGCTTGCGAGCGAGGTTAACTCCGGTGTGCGTGCCGTAAAGGGAGAGCATCTCATCATATTGCTGGAGCATGGTTGCGAGTTGCTCGTCGAGGCTCGGATCCGGCCGTTGTCCGCCGCCGAGGTCAGTCATCACCTGCGAAACGAACCAGGGACGACCATAAGACCCGCGCCCGATCATCACTCCATCCGCGCCGGACTGCCTCAGTGCAGTACGGGCATCTTCAATCGAATTGATGTCGCCGTTGACGATCACCGGGATGGAGACCGCGTCCTTCACCTTGCGTACGAACATCCAATCGGCCTCGCCCTTGTACATCTGGCAGCGCGTTCGGCCGTGGATCGTGATCATCTGGACACCGAGCTCCTCGGCGATGCGCGCGAGCTCGGGCGCGTTGAGACTGTTGTGGTCCCAGCCCATGCGCGTCTTGAGAGTAACAGGTACTTTCACGGCGCTAACGGTCGCCTCGATGATCGCAGCGGCCGTCGTGAGGTCCCGCATCAGCGCGGAGCCAGCCCAGCCGTTGACCACCTTCTTCACCGGGCAGCCCATGTTGATGTCGATGATGGCTGCACCGCGCTGCTCGTTGAGTCTGGCGGCCTCGGCCATGACGCGGGGCTCGCAGCCGGCCAGTTGCATAGAGACCGGCTCTTCCGAGGGATCCCAAAGGCACTTCTGGAGCGATTGGCGGGTCTCGCGGACCATGGCCTGGCTTGCAATCATCTCGCTGACCGTAAGGCCCGCACCGAAGCGTTTCACCGCGCGCCGGAAAGGCAGGTCCGTGACAGCGGTCATCGGCGCCAGGATCACTGGCGACGCGACCTCGACCGGGCCGATCTTGATAGGCTTCAGCAAGCTCATGGAAAGGCATGAGATAGGGGAAGAGCCCTTGGCGGACAAGGCAAGCCGCCCTAGAGCGCCGCGCGAATGACCACCACGGCCCTCATCGTCGCCGCCGGTAAAGGCGAACGCGCAGGCGCTGGCGTGCCAAAGCAATATCGTCTCTTGGGCGGCAAGCCGGTTCTCCGCTGGGCGGTGGAGTCGCTGATCGGCCATCCCGCCGTCCAATCTGCTCGTGTCGTGATTGCGAGGGGACAAGAGGAGCAGGCGCAAGCGGCGCTCGACGGCCTCAACGTTGGCGAGCTGATCACGGGCGGAGCAGAACGAGCGGATTCGGTCCGCGCCGGCCTTGAGGCCTTGGATGGTGATGCGATGCTCGTCCACGACGCCGCCCGTCCCTTCTGCCCTCCCCTCGTCATCGACCGCCTGCTCGCCAGCCTCGAATTCTACGACGGCGCTGCGCCGGTGCTCCCGGTGGGCGATACACTCGCCCGCGTCGGTGATGTGCTCGAGGCGCCTGTCGATCGAAATGGTCTTGTTCGCGTGCAGACGCCGCAGGCCTTTCGCTCGGTCCGTCTAAAGTCGGCTTATGAACGCTGGGCTGGTCCCCCTCCGACGGACGAAACGACCGTGCTTCGTGCCGCCGGCATGAAAGTGGCCGCAGTCGAAGGTGATCCGGCACTCGAGAAGCTCACGCTTCCAGCGGACTTCGAGCGGGCCGAGCAATGGCTCGCAGGACGAATGAGCCCGCGTACCGGAATGGGTTTCGACGTCCACGCATTTGCTGGCGAAGGCCCCTTGATGCTCGGCGGAATTGAAGTGCCGCACAGCCGCGGCCTTGCTGGCCACAGCGACGCAGACGTGGTCCTCCATGCAATCACCGATGCCCTCCTGGGCGCAGGGGGGCTAGGCGATATTGGTGAGCATTTCCCGCCGTCCGACCCGCGCTGGAAAGGCGCCGCTTCGTCCTTGTTTCTCGCTCACGCCGTCGAGCTACTTCGCGCGCGCGGAGCGATCATCGACCATGTGGATTGTACGGTCATCACCGAGGCGCCGAAGGTTGGTCCCCATCGAGCGGCGATGCGCGCCCGGATCGCCGAGATCGCGGGTCTCGGGGCCGACCAGGTGAGCATCAAGGCGACCACGACTGAAGGGCTGGGCTTCGCAGGCCGGCGTGAAGGCATCGCTGCGCAGGCCGTAGCCAGCATTCGAATGGGATTTTGAGGTGAATGATTCTTTGCTTCCGGACGTGCTCGTCGAGAAGGCGCGCGAAGTGGTCGACGCGAACCGCAAGGCTGGCCGCCGCGTGGCGATCGCTGAAAGCTGTACCGGTGGGCTCGTCAGCGCGGCGCTGACGGAGATCCCCGGATCGTCGGATGTATTTGAAGCAGGCTACGTAACCTATTCAAATGCAGCTAAAATCAGCGAGCTGAAGGTTTCTGAGGAAGTTGTCGACACGTTCGGCGCGGTCAGCGTCGCCACCGCCTGGGCAATGGCACGTGGGGCGCTTGCGGCTTCCGATGCTGATGTCGCTGTCGCAATCACCGGTATCGCCGGCCCAGGCGGGGGCACACCGTCCAAGCCTGTTGGTACGGTTGTCTTCGCCCGTGCCGAGCGTGACTCCGACCCGGCGAAAATCGTCGCTGACCAGAAATTCTTCGATGAGAAAACCCGCTCGGGAGTTCGACTTCAGGCGGCGCTTTGCGCGCTCGAGTTGCTCATGCCGTAAAGGGCCGCGGCCCGCTGCTCGAAGGCATTGGTCATTCGCCTCAGAGCTCTGTCGAACATCGCCCCCGCAAGGGTTTCGAACAGCCGCGACTTGAAGGCAAAGTCGACCGAGAATAGCAGGTTGGTACCGTCGGGTGTCCGCTCGAATTTCCACTCATTGTGCAGATATTTAAGAGGGCCCTCGACATAGTCGACGCAGATGCGTTCCGGCCGCTCCTTCACGACCCGGCTGGTGAACCGCTCCTTGAAGGCGTTGAACCCGACCACGAGGTCGGCGACCGTCTCCTTCTCGCTCGAGGAGCGAACGCGGACCGCGACGACCCACGGGAGGAACTCGTCGTAGCGCGCAACGTCCGCCACGAGCTCGAACAATTGCTCCGGCGTATAGGGTAAGTGCTTGGTCTCGGTGTGGCGCGGCATCAGCCGTTCGAACGCTCCAACTGCGTCACTCGTGCCGCCTTCATCTTCTTGAAATCATCGCCGGCGTGATAACTTGACCGGGTCAGTGGCGATGCCGCGACAAGCAGGAAGCCCTTGGCGCGCGCAATTGCGGCATAGGCGTCGAACGACCTTGGAGTGACGAATTCCGCGACCTTGGCATGGCGCGGCGTCGGTTGGAGGTATTGGCCCATGGTGAGGAAGTCGACGCCCGCCGACCGCATGTCGTCCATGACCTGGTGGACCTCGAGGCGCTCCTCGCCGAGTCCCACCATCAGGCCGGACTTGGTGAAGATCTGGGGCGCTTTGCGCTTCACGCTCTCAAGCAACCGAAGCGAGGCATAGTAGCGGGCACCCGGCCGGATCGTCGGGTAGAGCCTCGGTACGGTCTCGAGATTGTGGTTGTAGACGTCGGGCCCGGCCTCGACGATGGCATCCACCGCCGCCTCGCTCTTGTTGCGAAAGTCTGGCGTCAGGATCTCGATGGTCGTGCCCGGCGTATTCCGACGAAGGGCGTTGATGACCTTCACGAACTGGGAAGCGCCGCCGTCGGCAAGGTCATCGCGATCGACGGACGTCACCACGATATGCTCCAACCCCAGCTCCGCCGCCGCGGTGGCGACATGCTCCGGCTCGAGTGGGTCAACCGAGCGGGGCATGCCCGTCTTCACGTTGCAGAAGGCGCAGGCCCTGGTGCAGGTGTCGCCGAGGATCATCACGGTCGCGTGCTTCTTGGTCCAGCACTCCCCGATGTTCGGACAGGCAGCTTCTTCGCAGACGGTCGCAAGGTTGAGTTCGCGCATCAGCCGGCGCGTCTGATGATAGCCTTCGCTGACGGGAGCCTTCACTCGGATCCAGTCCGGCTTGCGCTGCTTGGGTGAAACTGCGGCAGGAGCGGTCATGGCGCGCAGATAGCGATTGGCTGCAATGCTTGCCACCCCTGCCCAATCCTCGCTAGCGGCGGGCCATGCCTTATATGCAGCAGCTGATCGAAGGTTATCGTCGCTTCCGCCAGAACAATTGGGCGCGCGAACGCGAACGGTGGGCCGAACTCGCTGAAGGGCAAAGTCCCCAAGTCATGGTTCTCGCCTGCGCCGACAGCCGAAGCGATCCGGCCGAGATCTTCGACGCCCGCCCAGGCGAGATGTTCGTGGCCCGCAACATCGCGGCACTGGCTCCGCCGTACGAGACGAGCAGCGGGTTTCACGGAGTGTCGGCGGCGCTCGAATTCGCCGTGACCCAGCTGGAAGTCGGGGAAATTCTAGTCATGGGCCACGGCATGTGCGGAGGCTGCGCTGCCGCGCTGACCGGCAAATTCGACGACGTGGCGCCCGGAGAAGGTCATTTCATCGGAGACTGGGTGCGAATGCTATCGGATAGTCGAGATCAAGTCCGTGCCCGCCATCCTGAGTTCGGCAAGGAGGCATTCCTCGATATGGAGCACGAGGCGGTAAAGGTGAGCCTCGCGAACCTGCGCACATTTCCCTGGATCACGGAACGCGAAAAAAATGGACGCCTGAAGCTTCATGGCGCCCATTTTTCGATCGCCGAAGGGCGACTTTATCTGCTCGACGAGACCGAAGGAAGCTTCCGTCCTGCCTGAGCGACGTTTGCTAACACCTTACATTATAGTTGTAATGAGGCTGGCCGTACTGGTCGACCGAGTAACAATAGCCGCGGGTGTCGCGATAATATTGATGACCTCCGACGACGGCGCCGATGACACCGCCGGCCACTGCGCCGACTGCTGCGCCTGCACCCGTGCCTATCCCTGGAAGGACGGAGCCGGCGAGAGCGCCCGCACCTGCAC
>JBJMVK010000014.1:0-17719 GCA_045810725.1 Sphingomonas sp.
AGCCCAGTGTCGAATATCGCGACGGCAAAATCTGGTGCCCGGACGAAGTTTGGGGATCACGCGCAGCCGCTCCAGCCGCCGCATGACTCCGGCGTCCGCGCCTTCCAACTGGTTCGGTCAGCCGCGCGGCCTGACCATCCTGTTCCTCACGAACATGTGGGAGACCTTCTCATATTACGGGATGCGCGCTCTGCTGGTCTATTACATGACCAAAGAGCTTTTGATCTCGCAGCAGCACAGCTCGCTCATTTACGGCGCCTATACCTCCTTCGCCTACTTCACGCCGATCGTCGGCGGTGCAATCTCGGATCGCTACCTCGGCAAGAAGCGCGCCGTGATCATAGGCGCATCGATGATGGCCGCCGGCCACTTCATGATGGCGTTCGAGCCCCTGTTCTACATCGCGCTCGCGACGATCGCGCTCGGCAACGGGCTATTCCTTCCGAGCCTGCCGAGCCAGATCAACGATCTCTACGGTCCGGACGACCCTCGCCGCGGCTGGGCCTACAATGTCTATTATGTAGGCGTGAACGTCGGCGGCTTCCTCGCGCCTCTGGTCTGCGGAACCCTCGGCGAAGCATATGGCTGGCATTGGGGCTTCGGCGCCGCTGGCGTCGGCATGCTCGCGGGGCTCGTCATCTACCTCGCAGGGGAGCGCTATCTCCCGGCATCGCACACCAAGGCTACGATCGTTCCCAAGCCGGCGCTTGAACAGCGCTCCGCAACCGGGCGCGACACGTTCCTGCTCTTCCTGTGCGTCGGCATCGCCGTCACTGTCTTCCGCGGCGCCTACGAGCAGGTCGGCAACACGGTCGCTTTGTGGATCGAAGGCGTGAACCGCCACGTCGGCAGCGGCGAGATCCCGATGACGTGGTTCCAGTCGCTGAACCCCCTGCTCGTCATCGTCCTCACCCCCATTCTCCTCTCCCGCTGGCGGCGCAAGGCCGACGCGGGACGCGAGCATTCGCCGCTTCAGAAGATGGCGACCGGCGCTCTGATCGGCGCCGGCGCTTATGCGCTTCTCGCCCTCGCTTCCGCGACAAATCCGACCGGGGCGAGCTGGTTGTGGGTCGTGGGCTATTTCTTCGTCCTTACGCTCGGCGAGCTCTACATCCTCCCGACCGGCCTCGGGTTGTTCGCGCGGCTCGCCCCGCCGAAGCTGGGCGCGACGACCGTCGCCGGGTGGTACCTTGCCATCTTCACCGGCAGCATGACGGCCGGAGTGATCGGCTCCTGGTACAGCAGCCTCAACCATCCGGTCTTCTTCCTCATCCTCGCGGGTGTCGCCTGCGTCGCATCGGCAATGCTGCTGATGCTCGACCGGCGGGCGCGCGCGCTCGAGGAAGCACGCATCGCCGAGCGGTCGGCGCTCCCTGTCGTTCCGGAAGGGCTGGCTGCCAATGTCTGAAACGAGGCGCAGCCAAGCGAAATTCGCATTCACCGAGGAGCCGATCAGGCGCGGCTCTCCGGAGGGAACCATCGGCCTGGAATTAAGAGGAAATTTCCACCGCGCCGTCGACGTCGCCAGCGACGTTTCGGCGCGTGAAATCGCTCGGAGGGGAAAATGATGAACAGGATTAATCTCACGGCGCGCGGGGCTTTCTTGTCCTCGGCAGCCTTGTTCGCGTTCGCAGCAGCTTCGCCTGCGCTCGCGCAGGCGCAGCAACCCCCGGCGGATCCGAAGCAGAGCGCGACGGACGCTGACCAGGAGACCATCATCATCACCGCGCAGAAGCGCGCAGAACCGATCCTCAAGATACCGCAATCGGTCACGGTCATCGGCGGCGAGACTCTCGAGCGACAGAACGCCCGCAGCTTCGAGGATTACCTCAGCCAGGTGCCCGGCCTCAGTCTGGAGCAGCCGACCCCCGGCGTCAGCCGTCTCGTCCTTCGTGGCGTCAACACCGGCGGCGTCAGTTCGACAGTGGCGGTCTATGTCGACGAAACGCCGTTCGGTTCGAGCACGGGCCTCGTCAACGGAGCCATTCTCGCCGGCGATATCGATACGTTCGACCTGTCACGCATCGAGGTGCTTCGCGGACCTCAGGGAACCCTCTATGGCGCAAGCTCGCTCGGCGGCGTTCTGAAGTTCGTCACCAACGAGCCCAAGTTCGGCGCGTTCGATCTTCGCGCCCGGTCCGGCGTCGAGTTCGTCGACGGAGGTGGAACCGGGTTCAACGTGAACGGAATGGTCAATGTGCCGCTTGGCGACATCGCGGCGTTCCGCGGTTCTCTCTTCTACCGCAAGGATGCCGGCTGGATCGATGCGCGGCCCGATTTCCTCTACCTCGGACTTCCCACCCTGTCCGGCAAGAACATCAACCAATCGAAGGTCTGGGGCGGCCGCGGATCGCTGCTCATCAAGCCGACGGACAAGCTGACTATCCGTCTCACTGCGATGACGCAGGACATCAAGTCCGACGCGCCGAGTTATGTCGAGGTCGACCCGGACAGCCTGAAGCCGATTGACGGCGAGTTCAAGCAGACCGTCTTCACGCGCGAACCGAACGAGCTCAAATACCGCGTCTACAACGGCACCGCCGAATATGACTTCGGCTTCGCGACACTCCTCTCTTCGACCAGCTTCAACAAGGAGGACCAGAAGTTCTCGACCGACGTCACGTCGACGTTCGGGACCGCATTCAACTTCTTCTTCGGCATCCTCAATCCTAACGTACCGGGCTTCCCAGCGCCGATCACGGACAAGATCCTCGGCGGATTCGAGGATCAGCAAACCAATCTCAAGAAGTTTACGCAGGAGTTCCGGCTGACTTCACCGTCCAACGATCGCTTCGAATGGTTGCTGGGCGCCTACTACACACACGAGGACGGCCTCATCGACCAGCTTATCGGGGCAAACAATTTCGCGACTGGTGAGCGGTTCACCGATCCGGTCCTCGGGCACCTGGCAGTCGCGCACCTCGACTCCAGCTACAAGGAGATCGCCGGCTTCGCCAACGCGACCTATCATTTCAGCGAGCAGTTCGACATCACCGCGGGCGGTCGCTGGAGCCATAACAAGCAGTCGGCGGCACAGTCGTCCGCTGGTAGCCCGCTGCTGGTAGGGGGCGGCGGCGCCGTCCTGCCGCCGATCAACTCGAGCGAGTCGGTGTTCACCTACTCCGTCTCGCCGCGGTTCCAGATCACGCCCACGACCGCAGTCTACGCGAGGGTGGCGAAAGGTTACCGACCGGGTGGCCCGAACGTGGTTCCACCCACGGCGCGCCCCGACGTGCCGCGTAGCTTCGCTGCGGATACTCTTACGAGCTACGAACTCGGCTTGAAAACCGACCTTGGCCGGCGGTTGTCTTTCGACGCTTCCGCGTATCACCTCGTGTGGAAGGACATTCAGCTGTTCACGCTCATCGACAACTTCGGCGTGAACATCAACGGCTCGGGCGCCGTCAGCAATGGTCTCGAGGCCGCGGTTTCGTGGCGGCCGATCAAGGGCCTGTCGCTCGCGGCGAACGCTGCAGTCATCGATGCGAAGCTCAACGCCGACACGCCGGTGCTCGTCGGTGGATTGGACGGCGACCGGCTGCCCTACGTGCCGAAGACCAGCTTCAGCTTGAATGCGGATTACGAGTGGATGCTTTCTCCGTCCCTGCAGGCTTATGTCGGCGGTACGCTGGCGTACACCGGGTCGCAACGGGACAACTTCGCTGCCGACACCACTCAAGCGGGCTTCCCGCCCATCCCGCAGAAGCATATTCCGGATTACGCCAGTGTCGATCTTCGCAGCGGCGTGACGTTCGGACGCTTCTCGCTCGAAGCCTACGTGAAGAACCTGACCAATGCGAAGGGTGTGAGCTCGCTCGCAACAATCACGGACGCTCTGACTGGGGGGAACGGGCTGCCGAACAACGCGATCTTCGCGGCCCTTTCTCGGCCGCGGACGATCGGCCTCACGCTTACTGCCAATTTCGGCTCGTAAGCGAAGCCGGCGGACGTGCTAGCACGACAAGTTGAGGCAGAGGCCGACCGGCTCTCGCTCGCTCTGCCTCAACCCTATCTGCTGTTCCTCGGCGACACGGTCGAGCCAGGCTATGCGAAGACGGCATTCGGCCTTCGCGACTGGGCGCCGGAGAAATGCATCGGCGAGTTCGCGCTGCCGAGCGCGAGAGTGACGGCGGGCCTTCCCAAGCTGACGCCGGAAGAAGCCCACGCGCGCGGCGCTCGAGCGCTTGTGATCGGAGTTGCAAATTCCGGCGGCTTCATTGCAGAATCGTGGCTTCCAGCGCTCGTTGCGGCGCTGGAAGCTGGGCTCGACATCATCAGCGGAATGCACGCGCGTCTTCGGGACCTGCCGACCCTGACCACCGCTGCGGAACGTTTCGGACGCCAGCTCATCGACGTCCGCGTACCCCCTTCCAACATCCCCATCGCAACCGGGCTGAAACGCAGCGGCAAGCGGCTCCTGACGGTTGGCACCGACTGCGCTCTGGGGAAAAAATATACGGCGCTAAGTATTGCTCGCGCTTTCAAGGAGCGCGGGATCGATGCCGATTTCCGGGCTACCGGACAAACCGGGATCATGATCGCGGGAAGCGGAATCCCGATGGACGCCGTCATCGCCGACTTCGCGGCGGGTGCCGCCGAGATCTTAAGCCCGGCCGCGCCCGAAGCTCACTGGGACGTGATCGAGGGCCAAGGATCGCTCCTCCATCCGGTATTTGCAGGCGTAACCCTGTCCCTGCTTCACGGAAGCCAACCCGACGTGATCGTCGTCTGCCATGATCCAACGCGAAGCCGATTGCTCGGGGATGAGGAATTTGCGGTTCCTGGAGTCGAGGAAATCATCGAACTGACGATGAGGCTCGGCTCCCGCACGAACCCCGCGATCCGAGTCGGGGGGATCAGCTTCAACACTTCAGCTCTGCGCGACGACCAGGCGCTCGAGATCATCGCGGCTGAGAGCGCTCGTCTCGGCCTCCCCGTCGCCGACCCGGTCCGTGGCGGGCAAGACTTCGACCGCCTGGTGGGCTCATGCCTCGAATGAGCGTGGCGCAACCGAGCAGGCTCACGCGCTGGTTGCTTCCCGGGCTCGGAGTGAAGGCGGTCGTCATCGGTGGCGGTTATGCGACCGGCCGCGAGCTCGCCGAATTCTTTCTTTCGCGCGGGCCGCGGGGCGGATTGTTCGCGATCCTCTTCGCGACCCTGCTGTTCAGCATTTTCTGCCCGTTGACCTTCGTCGCCGCGCGGCGCTTCGGGACCTACGATTACAAGAGCTTCTTCAAAGAATTGCTCGGCCCTTTCTGGCACTTGTTCGAGCTCGGCTATGTCCTGTTCGTGGTCTTGATCCTTGCCGTCTACGGCGCGGCTGCAGGAGCGATCGGCAATGCGGTTTTCAGCGCGCCCTTGTGGGCGGGGACCCTGGTCCTGGCGGTCTTGATCGCCGGCATCGTTGCCTTCGGCAACAAGGCGGTCGAGCGGCTGTTCCGGGACGTTTCCTACCTCCTGTACGGAGTTTATGCCCTCTTCATCGTGCTTGCGCTGTGGAAGTTCGGGGAGCGCGTGCCCGCGGGCTTCGCCGCCTATCCGCAAACCTCCGGCTGGGCGCTCGCCGGTCTCACCTACTTTGGTTACAACATCATAGGCGCGGTGGTGATCCTGCCGGTGCTGCGCCACTTGCTGAGCGACCGCGACGCCGTCGTGGCGGGCGTCATTGCAGGGCCTCTCACCATGCTTCCGGCGCTGCTCTTCTTCATCCCCATGGTCGCTTTCTATCCCGCTATTCAAAGCGCGACCCTTCCTTCCGACTTCATGCTCCAACGCATCGGCGTCCTCGCCTTCCACCTCCTCTTCCAGCTCATGATCTTCTCAGCGCTCCTCGAGAGCGGCACGAGCTCGGTCCATGCGATCAACGAGCGGATTGACCGCGCCTGGCTCAGCCGCACCGGCAAGGCGCTGACGCACAGGCAGCGACTTTCGATCGCGCTGGTCGTCATCCTTTTTTGCATGTTCCTTGCGAGCCGCTTCGGTCTCGTGGCGCTCATTGCGACCGGCTATCGGGCGCTCGCCTACATTCTCCTTGCCGTCTTCATCCTGCCGCTCCTCACAATTGGCGTTTGGAAGCTCTGGCACAGACCCGGACGCGAGGCTGCCCAGCCGCAATCCTTTTCCATTCAGGAGTAAGTTCATGCCGAAGGCACGCATTCTCGCATTCACTGCGATCGCTTTAGCGACGGCGACAAGTGCCAATGCCGCCCCGCCAGCGGGCTTCGAGCAGCGCGTCGAGCAATTGCGCAAGCAGCTCGGGGTTCCTGGCGTGACGATCGCGATCGTCGAGGACGGAAAGGTTACGCTTGCGCACGGCTGGGGCGTGCGTGACATCACGACCAACCAGCCGGTTGATGCGGACACGGTCTTCTTCACTGGCTCCACCGGGAAAGCCTTCACCAATGCCGCGCTCGCGACGCTCGTCGACGAGGGCAAGATCAAGTGGGACGACAAGGTCATCGACCACATGCCCGATTTTCGCATGTGGGATCCGTGGGTCACCCGCGAGATGACGATCCGCGACTTGCTCGTCCACCGCAGCGGCCTCGGCCTCGGCGAGGGCGACCTCCTGTTCCTCCCCAACAGCACTCTCTCGCGCAAGGACACGGTCCGGCGGATCCGCTACCTCAAGCCGGCGACCAGCTTTCGAAGCGGCTATGCCTACGACAATATCCTCTACATGGCCGCCGGCCAGCTGATCGAGGAAGTCAGCGGCGAGACGTGGGAGAAGTACATCCACAACCATGTCTTCGGGCCGCTCGGCATGAAGAATTCAACCGACACCGACGCCGAATTCCACGCCAATCCCAACCACGCGCGTCCTCACAGCCGCGACAACGGGCCCATCCATGGACTGGGCACCCAGACCGCGCTCGATGAAGATGCGACGATCGCCCAGAACGCCGCCCCCGCCGGCGGACTTGCGATCAGCGCGAACGACATGAGCGGCTGGCTCCTGACGCAGCTCGGCCGAGGCAAGATCCCCGGCAGCGACAAGAGCCTCTTTTCGAAGGAACAGTCGGAACAGATGTGGACCGGCGCAGTGATCACGCCCGTCCCTCATTATCCGTCCGAATTCGCCGTGGCCCAGCCCCATTACAATCTCTACGCCCTTGGCTGGGACCTTTCGGATTATCGCGGCGCGCAGGTCGTCGGGCACGATGGCGCAGTCCTCGGCTCGCAGGCGACCGTCGCGCTCCTGCCGGACAAGAACGTCGGCATCTTCATCGCCGCCAACAGCGAGGACGGCGAAATCATTCGCGGTCTCCTTTACGAACTGCTCGACCATTATCTCGGTTACCCGCAGGGCCAGTGGCCGGAGAAGTGGCACAATTTCAAAATCAACCGCCTGAACGCGGCGGCGAAGCAGGTGCAGGCCGCCGAAGCGAAACCGGCGCAGATCGGCCCGTCGCTGCCGCTCGGCAATTATGTCGGCGAATATTCCGATCCCTGGTACGGGACGATCAAGGTCCGCCAGGCGGGCAATGGCCTCGCGATCGATTTCCCGCATTCGAGCGGGATGGAAGGCCCACTCACGCACTACCAATATGACACCTTCAAGACGAACCCGAAGCTCAAGTGGGTCGAGCCGGCCTACGTGACCTTCTCGATCGATCCCAACGGCAAGGTCGAGCGCGTCACGATGAAGCCGGTGTCGCCTTCGGCGGACTTCAGCTGGGACTATCAGGATCTTCTGTTCACGCCCGCACAGGGCGATTGACGGACAAAAATGGCTGGCGGGGAATTCCCACGGGTCGGCGCCCCGCGCCCACGCGAAACTAGCTCGCGGCGCCGGCGCAACTGCCGTTGACCGCGATCCGACACGGCGGCTAGCGCACGCTGCCCATGGGTCAGCGTGCATTGGATATCGTCGCCATCGGCGACGCGATCGTCGACGTGATCGCGACGTGCGACGATTCATTCCTGGAGAGCCGCGGGTTCGAAAAGGGATCGATGCGCCTGCTGACCGAGGGCGAAGCGAGCGATCTTTACCGCGCGATCGGGCCCGCGCGCGAAATTAGCGGCGGATCCGCAGCGAACAGCATGGCGGGCGCGGCTGCGCTCGGGCTGAGCGCGGCATTCGTCGGGCAGGTTGCCGACGACCAGCTCGGAGCAATCTTCGCTCACGACATGCGCTCGCTCGGCATCCGGTTCGACACGGCTTCGATTGCCGGGCCGCCACCCACGGGCATATGCCTGATCCTGGTTACGAGGGACGCGCAGCGCACGATGAGCACATTCCCCGGAGCGAGCCACGAGCTCACTCCAGCGGCACTCGACCGGGCGCTCATTCAATCCGCCTCGATCACTTTCCTCGAAGGGTATCTGTGGGGGCCGGAGCGGCCTCGAGCGGCAATGCTCGAGGCGGCTCGGATCGCACAGCAGGCAGACCGAACGGTCGCGTTCACCCTTTCCGAGAGCCTTTGCCTTGGCGACCGCCGCGATGGCGTGCTTGGAATGATCGAGGGAAGGTTGGTCGACGTGCTGTTCGGAAACGACCATGAAATGCGGCACCTCACCGGGTGCGCCGACATCGACGAGTGCATCGACGCCCTCCGCTCGAAGGTCGGAACGCTGGTCATCACGAAGGGTGCTCAAGGGGCCATAGCAGTGCGCGGAGACGAGCGGGTCGAGGTCCGAGCGGCACCGGTCGCAACCGTGGTCGACACGACGGGTGCGGGCGACCAGTTCGCGGCGGGCTTCCTCGCGGCAAGTCTAAGCGAGCGGCCATTGAAGGCCTGCCTCCAAGCGGGGACGCTTGCGGCAGCGGAAGTGATCTCGCACTTCGGCGCTCGCCCGCAAACCGATCTCAGGCAATTGGTGGCTTGGTGAAGAACCTTGATCAACTCGCGGTATATTGCGGCTCGGCGTCCGGCACCGATCCAGCCTTCGCAAAGGCTGCTCGAGCGACCGCCGTCGCGATGGTGAAGGAAAAGGTGCAGCTGGTTTACGGCGGCGGCCGCCTCGGCCTCATGGGCCTTATCGCCGACAGCGTCCTCGAGCTCGGCGGGTTCGTCTACGGCGTCATCCCGCAAGCCCTGGTGGACGTGGAGGTCGCGCACCCCGGCATCAACGAGCTTCACATCGTCGAGACGATGCACGAGCGAAAGGCAAAAATGACGGAGCTCGCCGACGCGTTCCTCGCCTTGCCGGGCGGGATCGGCACCCTCGATGAATTTTTTGAGGCGTGGAGCTGGAATGCCCTCGGCTACCACAAGAAGCCGTTCTGTCTCTTGAACGTCGAAGGCTATTGGGACGACCTCATCGCGTTCATCGACCATGCGACACGCAGCGGCTTCATGTCGCGGCAGAGGCGAAGCCAGCTCCTCGTGGCGACCAGCCCCGAGCAAGCCCTTGAATTGCTGGACGAGGCCGTCGCAGCCGCTACGCAGGGAATGGTCTGGTAGAATTTCTTCCGCGCCTCTGGGGAGCGGCTTTCATGAACAGCAAGTGGCTCGGCATTGCCGGGATCCTCGTTATCCTCGGCATCGCAATTCTTTTGTCGACGAACCGTCGAGCCATTCGACCCCGCGTGGTCGGAGCCGCGTTCGCGCTCCAGGCGTTCGTCGCCTGGTTGGTCCTTTACACGAACTGGGGCCGCGCCGGCATCCAGGCGCTCTCGGGAGGAGTGGGCGATCTTCTTGGATATGCGACCAAGGGCACCGAGTTTCTGTTCGGGCCGAGCGCATCGAATCCCCTCGCCCACAGCTTCGCCATCGCCGCGCTCCCCGTGATCATCTTCTTCGCGAGCCTCGTCGCGATTCTTTATTATCTCGGGATCATGCAGCGCGTCGTCCGCTGGGTAGGCGGAGCGATTGGCTGGGTCACCGGAATCAGCCGGGTCGAGTCCCTCTCGGCCGCCGCCAATATCTTCGTCGGCCAGTCTGAATCGCCGCTCGTCGTTAGGCCTTACCTCGCCGCTCTGCCGCCTTCGCGCCTGTTCACCGTCATGTGCGTCGGGATGGCTGGGGTCGCCGGCACGATCCTCGCCGCCTACGCCAGTCTCCTCGGCGCCCGTTACCTGCCTTACCTCCTCGCCGCCGCCTTCATGTCGGCGCCGGGCGGCATCCTGATGGCCAAGATCATCATGCCTGACGATCCGGCCGACGGCGGGGCGGTCGAGGATTCGAAGGTCGACGTCGCCGAGACGTTCGAGGAGGGCGTGAAGCCCGCGAACATCATCATGGCCGCGGCACAGGGCGCGCAGACTGGCGTCAAGCTGGCGGTTGCGGTCGGCGCGATGGTGCTGGCGTTCGTCGCCCTGGTCGCGCTCGCCAACGGGATTCTCGGCGCGCTCGGCAATCTTCTGGGGGTCCCGGGCCTCAGCTTCCAGCGGCTCGTCGGCTATCTCTTCGCGCCCGTCATGTACCTCATCGGCGTGCCCTGGAACGAGGCGGGCAGCGCAGGGGGACTGTTCGGGACCAAGCTCGTCCTCAACGAATTCGTCGCCTTCATCGATCTGGGGAAGATGGACGCGGCGACGCTCAGCGAGCGAAGCCGCGCGATTGTCACTTTCGCGCTCTGCGGCTTCGCGAATTTCAGCTCGATCGCGATCCAAATGGCGGTGACCGGCGGGCTTGCCCCAAACCAGCGCCCAGTGATCGCGAAGCTCGGTATCCGGGCGCTCATGGCTGGGAGCCTCGCCAATTTGATGAGCGCTGCCTTGGCCGGCCTGATGATTTCTGCATAAACCCAAGGACATGGCTTCGATCAGCAACGATCATATCGCGTCCGTTTCGCTGAAGGACGGCGAGAACGATCCCCAGGGCTTTGCAAAGAAGCTCGGACGAAGTTTCGAGGATTACGGCTTTGCCATCCTCGCCGACCACGGCATCCCTCATGAACTCGTTCACGAGGCAGAGGAGAAAGCGAAGGCATTCTTCGCCCTTCCCGAAGCCGTGAAGCGCAAATATGTCCTCCCCGGCGGCGGCGGAGCGCGCGGCTACACGCCGTTCGGGATCGAGACCGCCAGGGATGCGACGGCCCATGATCTCAAGGAGTTCTGGCACGTCGGACGCGCGCTACCGGAGGGCCACCCCTTTCGCGATCACATGCCCGACAATCTCTGGCCGGCCGAGATCCCGGGCTTCAGGGACACGTTCGAGCAGCTCTACGCCACCTTTGACAGCACCGGCCTCAAGATCCTGAAGGCCATCGCGCGCTACCTCGAAATCGATGAGGATTATTTCGAGGACGCGGTCCGCGACGGCAACTCCGTGCTTCGGGCGCTGCATTACCCGCCTCAGGAGGAGCCGACCGGCGAGCACATTCGTGCCGGTGCGCACGAGGACATCAACGCCAGAACGCTGCTGCTCGGCGCCGAGGAAGCGGGGCTCGAGCTCCTCACCAGGGACGGCCGCTGGATCCCGGTTTCATCCAGGCCTGGCGAGCTTGTCATCAATATCGGCGACATGCTTCAGCGACTGACCAACGGGCTACTCCGCTCGACCTCGCACCGCGTCGTCAACCCGGCACCCGACCGCGCGGGCTGCGCGCGTTATTCGATGCCCTTCTTCCTTCATTTCCGGTCGGATTTCCTGATCGACGCGCTCGCGCAAACAATAGCCGCAGGCGAGCAGCCGAAGTGGCCCCCGATCACCGCCGACGACTATCTCCAGGAACGGCTGCGCGAAATCAGGCTAGTCTGACGCGCACGGGGCACGGGGGCCCTTGCTCAAGAATTCGTCCCTACCTTTGCGGAGGTCGTTGCCATTGCGGCCGCTCGGTTCGGGTCCGCTTCCGAGCCCCTGCCACAGGGCGCTGTTGAACCTTGGTGTATCGAGCCGATCTTCACTGCTGAAGTCCTGCCCCTTCATTGCGGCCGCCCAGAAATTCGCGTCGTGGACGCCGCAAGAGCTCGCGGACTGGGTCGCAACGAAACGGTCGCCCGGGATTGGGAGCTTGGTCGAATGCAGGACGTTCGCCGCTTCCGCGCGGTAGCTCCACTGCGACTGCGCGGGATCGAAAAGATCGGCCATGGGCATCGCCAGCGCATCGTTCATGCCCATGGGCTTGAGGCCGAGCACCGCTTCGATCGTCCGGAGGACATTGATCGTCGTGTATCTCGTCGGAACGAGCGAGCGCTGCCGCACATAAGGGCCGACGACCAATGCGAGGCTTCGCCGCGCATCAACATGGTCCGCGCCATTTTGCGCGTCGTCCTCGATGACGAAGATCAGAGTTGAATCGGCCGCCTTGCCGCGCGCGATGCGCTCGGCAATCAGCCCGAGCGAGAAGTCGTTGTCGGCCATCTGCGTCTCGACCGTGTTCACGCCGTCGATCGCCTTGTCGAAGTCGCCGAAATGGTCGTGGCTGAGGCGCAGGAGGGTGAGTGCCGGCAGCGTTCCCGAGCTTTCCTGCTCGTCATACTCGCGCTGCCATTCAAGTACGCGCCAATAGTCGGGGAGCTTTTGGTCGAAGCCGCGGAAGTAAGGATCGCTTCGAGTGGCGAGCAGCCGATCGCCGGGCGTAAAGATGCGCCGCTTCTCCTTGAAGGGCTCGCGAACCACCGGCACGAAACCGGGCACGCCCTCGTCGTAGATGCTGGCATCGGCAAAGCCGTAGTTCCGCACCGACAGTCCGGCGCGGATCGCGAGGTTCCAGAGATAGCCTTCGTTCGGCTTGTCATCCTCTTCGGGGTCGGGCGCGGTTAGCAGCGCCGGCCCCGCGAGGAGGTCGGGATCTCTCGAGAGCTTGGGATTGGTCGCATAGCGCTCGGCGGCACTTTGCTGCTCGTAGATCGAGCGATCCGACTCCTCGGATTCATAGGCAAGGCCGCGCCCGGCATAGGTGACGGGCGTCGTCTTCTCGAGAAGGTCGGTGGCGCGCGCCGCCGTCGACCACGCCCAGCCGGTCGCCGAAACCTCGCCCGAATCATAAAAATTGTCGAGCGTCACGAACTGCCGGGCGAGCCGGTGATGGTTGGGTGAAAGCGCTGCTCCCAGGATCGCCAGCTGCGGGTCGCCATTGCCGACATCGAGGTCCCCGAGCACCTGGTCATAGGTGCGGTTCTCCTTAATGATAAAAACCACATGCTTGATGTGCTCGCGGATCCCCGACATGCGGGCGTCCGCTGCAGCGCGCGCGCTTGCACCCGGCAGGCCGATATTCTCCGCAACCTGCATCGTCGCCGCTGCGAGCGCGGGCGCCTCTGGCAGCGGGAACTCCAGGAGCCCGGCCTTTTCGAGTTGGTAGATATACTGGTTCGCGCCGCCGCAAGCGCTCGGCTGGCCGCGATAGATCGCGAGTTCCGGCGGGCACCCCTGCGGGTTCGCGCCCGGCGGGCTCTTGCGGTTGACGACGAACAGGCGCCGGCCGCTCGAACTCGTCGCGACGGCGCTCGGGTACCAGCCGGTGGGGAGCAGCGCCTGCACTTCGCCTCCCGCGACGAGCGCGAGCGCGTTGATGCCGCCGAGAGTGACGAGCAGCCGGCCGTCGGGAAGGATCGCAAGGCCGTTGGGATTGAGGCCTTTCCCAATGGGACCCGCCGCGAGACTGACTGGAAGACCGAGCCGCGGCTCGGCAACGAGCCTGCTGTTCGAGAGGTCGACGAAGGCAAGCCGGTCGGCATTGTCCTCGGTCGCGATCAGCCGCTTCCTTGAGCGGTCGACGAGAAGCGACGTCGGCTCCCCGATCGTCGCCAGGCGGGCAATCACCCGGATTCCAGCAGCGCTGAGAGAGAGTGCGACCAGCTGGCGGTCGCGAGGAGCGGAGACCCAGGCGTGACCGGCATCGGTCCACGCGACGGAGAACGGGAATTCGCCTCCGGGAACGCCCGATTGGGCGGGATCGATCTTGCCTGGTCGAAGGTCCTGCTCAGCGATGACCTTGCGTCCACCAAGATCGACCAGGCTGACGGAATCATTGTAATAATTGGTAACGAGCGCGCGCCGCCCGTCGGGGCTGACGGAGACTCCCGCCGCCTGGGGCAGGACGTCGGCACCAAGCCCCGCCTTGTGGCCGAGCGGGATCTTGCCGGCGGCTTGGAATCGCGATCCCCGGCGGGCGTAGAGGTAGAGGGCATCGTCGACACCGCCGCCCACGATGAACCCTGCTCCCCCGGGCCGCCAGGCGATGCCGCTGAAGCTGTTGGGGACCTGCAGAGCCTGCAGCCGAAGGGCCGTTTTTCCGGAGATCGAATAGCGGAAGATATATTGGGTCGATTGCTTCGGCACGCGTTTGCCGTCCGGCCCGTCGTAGACAATGAAGCCGCTTGTGAGAACGAGCATTTCGCGCTTGTCGGGGCTCACCGCGATCGCGGCGGCACCGTCCGCCACATAAGAAGGATGCGGTCCGATGCCGGCTGTAAGCGGGGTGAATATGGCGCCCGGCGTGGCGGTCGGGGTCATCGATTGCCCGGTCGGGAGGAGTTCCCTGTGGGGTTCGGCAAGGACGGCTGCACCCGATCCCAAGATGGCTGCCGCGGCAATCTGAAACAAACGCATCTCTCTCTCCCGGCTTCTAAGACGCGACTAGGCGGCGATCATGCCAGGCCCCCACTGGATTCGGCGAGGTTCGCCGGGCCAAAGCCGCCTGGGATCAATTCGCCGATCCGGTGCCGCTCGACCGCCGAGCCGTCACCGCTCGCACAAAGGATTTCGATGTCACGCCCGGCGAGTTGTGCTGCTTCGAGGATGGCCTGGCGGCACCCGCCGCACGGCGTGCACACCATCGGTCCGCTTCCGCCGGAGACGGCGACCCGCGCGACATTCGCCAGCCCGAACTGGTGCTGGGCTGCGGCGAGCGCACTCTGCTCTGCGCAAATGCCAAGGCGATAGCAGGCGTTCTCCATATTGGCTCCGCTGACCACTTCGCCCGCAACCGAAACGACGGCGCAGCCGACCTGGAACTTCGAATAAGGCGCATAGGCCTTCGCCGCGGCTTCGCGCGCGAGTGCGATCAAATCCTCATCGCTCATGCTCTTGTCTCTAATCGGCTGTACGGGGCGTGCGCTAGCCACCTTACAGTTCCTGCGAAGGCCAAGGCCCAATGAAGTTGCGCGTGCTGGTTGCCGCCCGCGTCCGGGAACTTTTGTCTGCCCGCTAGCGGAGCGGCGGTTCGTCGAAGCTCCTGAGCTTCCGGCTGTGGAGTGCCTCTCCTTCGAGCTGAAGGAGGCCGAGCGCGCCCATGCCGATGCGGAGGTGCTGACTGATCGCGCGCTGGTAGAAAGCGTTTGCCTGCCCCGGCAGCTTGAGCTCTCCATGAAGCGGCTTGTCCGAGACGCACAGCAACGTTCCGTACGGCACTCGGAACCGGTAGCCCTGAGCGGCGACCGTCGCCGATTCCATGTCGATTGCGACGGCCCGACTCTGGTTGAAGCGCAGCGCCGAGGCCGAGTAGCGAAGTTCCCAATTGCGGTCGTCGGTGGTGACCACGGTTCCCGTCCGGAGGCGCTGCTTCACGCTGTCCTCGTCCTCGCCGGTCACCGACAAGGCAGCATCGAACAGCGCCTGCTGCACCTCGGCAATTGCCGGCAGCGGAATTTCGGGCGGAAGCATGTCGTCGAGGACGTGGTCGTCGCGCAAATATGCGTGGGCGAGGACATAATCACCGATCGTCTGGCTCGGGCGCAGCCCCCCACAATGGCCGATCATCAGCCACACTTCGGGCCGGAGCACAGCCACGTGATCGCAGATGGTCTTCGCGTTCGATGGGCCGACCCCGATGTTGACCAAAGTGATGCCCGTGCGCCCTTCCGCCATCAGGTGATAGGCCGGCATCTGGTGCCGCCGCCATTTTCCTGCGGCGATCTGAGCCTCGGCGTCGGTGAGGTCGCCGCGCTCGTAGAGGGCGCCTGGGACCGAAAAGGCGCCGAACCGCGATTGGGGTCGACGCACTTCGTCGATCGCGACCCGAACGAACTCGTCGACGTAGCGGACATAGTTGGTGAACAGGACGAAGTTCTGGAAATGCTCGGCGGTTGTTCCCGTGTAATGCTTCAGCCGAGCGAGGCTGAAGTCCGTGCGCGGTCCATCGAAGAGCGCGAGCGGGCGCACCGTCCCGGACGCCCAGGTTCCGTCGGCGACCTCGTCCCCGATGTGCATGAGCTCGTTGGAAGGAAAGAAGCGCGAGAGCTCGGCGGTTCCGACGTCACCGATCTCGATTGCGCTGTCCTCGATAACATAAGGGTACGGGATCTCGCTCGCCGAGCGACCCACCGATATGACCGCGTCATAGTCGCGGCTGAGATGCTCGAGCTGCTCGACAAGATAATCCCTGAAGAGCTGCGGCCTCGCGATGCTGCTCGCATAGCTTCCGGGCTGGGTGAGGCGCGCGAAAGCGCGCCCGATGGCCGGCCGCGGGATCTTGCCGGCATAGTCCACCCTCAGCTCGGGATAGGCGAAGGCGCCCTTCAGCCGTGCCTCGGCGTCCGGCGGCGTGCGGTCCTTTACGTAGGCGGCGACTGCACGGCGCAGGTTATCGACCGATTCGTCATAAATGGTCGAGAGCTGGTCGACGAGACCGGGAATGGACTGCGACTTACCCATCAGCCGCGAGCGCAACGAGGAAGACGGGCTTTCAACGCCTTCTTTGACCTACGCATGGGGCAATCTCAGGTCGGCAATGGCCATCGACGCGAGGGGGAGTGATGCCGATTGTGGCGGCAAGAGTGGGCGCGATGTCCACCGTCTCCGCGGGCGCTGGCGACGTCAGCCTCGGCGCGCCGCGCCACCAGAACAGGATCGGGACCTGCCGGTCATAGTCCCAGGCTGATCCGTGGCCAGCGATGTAAGTACTCGATCCCCTCGGCCATCCGAGGGTCGCTTTCTCCTTGAACTCGACGAAAATGTCGGCGCTCCGTTCAGGATCGAAACTCTCGTTGAACCGCTCGGCGGCATTGAGCTCTGCCGGCGACTTGCCGGGCGGCGGAACCGCCGCGGC
Organism: Sphingomonas sp.; assembly: GCA_045810725.1. Lineage (GTDB taxonomy): Bacteria > Pseudomonadota > Alphaproteobacteria > Sphingomonadales > Sphingomonadaceae > Sphingomicrobium. The sequence goes on from JBJMVK010000014.1 coordinate 16,882, forward strand.
GACCTCGTCCCTCGTCAATACTCGCTCGACGTCCGGCTGATGGCGGAGCCAGTTCACCGCCTCTGTCCTGAGGCGTGCGTGGAACGCCGCGTCTCCTGGCGAGGTGATATAGAGATCCTGCACGTCGTCGCCGGTGATCGGCTGCCAATCGACGTTCATCACTTTCTTGAGGTGCTTGTTGAGCGCGGACACGAACTTGGACGTATCGACGCGCTCTGCGGCGATGCCCTGCTCGCGCAGCCGTTCCGGAGCATCGAGCGAACCGTGGTCCGCGCTGAGGACGACCATGTACGGAACACCGAGCTGGTCGATCCGATCGAGGAATGCGCCGAGACTGCGATCGAGCGCATGGACCTGCTCGCACATCTCCGCGCCGCCGTTTCCGTAATGATGCCCGACATAATCGGTCGCCGACAGGCTGATCGCGAGGAGGTCGGGCGCCGCGCGGGTGCCGAGCCGCCAGCGTTTCGCGATTTGCGCAGCGAAATCCAGGGCCAGGGAATCATAGAGCGGCGAAGCGTGAAACTCGGCGAGGAAGTCCGCACGGCGGGCGAAGCCAGGCTCGGCTGTCGCCTTGACCGCGGCTGAAGGCGGGACCGTTCCGCTGATCTCGACGTCTCCATAACGATGCGCTTTCTGGAGCGCCTGGCATTTGGCTGGAACGTCCGTTGGCCAGAGCTGCGGCGGCGTCTTGCGCCATCTTTCGGCAATGGAATCGTCATGCCGCTCGAGGAGGGCTTGGATATCGGGACCCGCGGGTCCTGCGAAGTGCGATGTCCTGAACCCGAACACGCTCTGATTGTCGACAAAACCGTCCATCCACCATGCGACGAGGTCG
>JBJMVK010000015.1:0-9239 GCA_045810725.1 Sphingomonas sp.
ACACTCATTACAAAAACGACGAAATTCCGAACAAGCTGGAGCAGGAGATGCTCGGCTAACAGCCGACACTCGCCTTATCTGACGATTGTGGAAGGGCCGCCCCGTTGGAGCGGCCCTTTTCTTATGTGCTATGGAGTGCCCAGGGAGGGGTGATCATGGGAGAACGGTTCGAGCGACACCGGCAGCCGTGGCGGCAGGACGAGATCCAGAAACTCCACACGCTGGCAGGGAAGGGAATGGCGCTCAAGGCGATCGCGAAGGCGCTCACCAGGAGCGAGGAATCGGTCAGGGACCGAGCCAAGCTCGACCGCATCCGGATCGCGAAGCTGCGCTAATCTTCAGCTCGCACTCCACTCCAAACTCCCCCCCCCTGGAAGAGCCGCGGAGCCGGAGCAGATTCGTTGTTTTCGCGTGAAGCGCTTGGCGTTTCCCACGCCGGTCGGGGTCCGCCGTGGTCCTCAAGAAAGGGACGTCCATGTTCGTGCCGGTTCGGGACAAGGACGTGCCGGCCGATTGCGTGGGCGCCGGCTCTTGCCGCAGGCGTCGAGACATGAGCGCCGTGATCGCATTCATGATCCTCGCAAAGGCCTCGTCCTGTGCGCCCGAGCGCACCGTCGAGCTGCCCGGCGGCGCGACGATTGTGCGTCCTGTCGGAACGCCAGACCCGGCGCCTTTCGAGCGTTTGGGGCCAGCTTCCGGCCTTCCCAAGCCCGTCGAATTGGAGCGGACCGGCGCACACGCTGAAGCAATTGATCCGCGAGACGAGCCGCCTGCCCAAAGGTGCGAGGTAGCGCCGATCCAGATCGTGTGATGGCGCCGGTGGGAGCCCGGCACTAGCGATCGCGTGCGTGCCGGCCGTCGCCGCGGCATGCCGTGGGCTCGCTCGAGCACGCCCGTCACGGGAGGTCGATTGGCGTCGAGCCGCTGTTCGACACAAAAGCCTGACACCTTTCGAAACTGTCCGACCAGGACAATGAATGGTCGGGTAACGACCGGATGGCCGGCCTTGATCTGCGATAGCTGTCATCTGGGTGATTCAGGCGCTTGGACGCGTTAACTTCGGACTATCCAGCTCCGGGCCGGTTCGCGTTCCCGATGAGCCGGTTCCTTTCCCTGTCCGGCCGAGCTGGATTCCTGCGAAAAAGCGCTGCACCGTCCGACACTTAGACTCGAGGCGTCAGCCTTTTTCCGCGGGGGAGTCACTCATGGTCAGCTCGGCTGGGTCGGGACCGAACTATTATCAGACGCTGGGGCTTACGCCGGCAGCGAGCGAAGACGAGATCAAGCAGGCGTTCACGAGCAAGATGGGCCTGTTCGGCGCGCATCCGCTCGGTGAGGCGGCGCAATTATGCATCGCCTACGAGACGCTTCGAAACCCGGCCAAGCGGCGCGATTACGACCGCTCGCTGGGCCTGACGCCGGTTCCGGAGGGGAGCCAGTGGGGTTTTGGAATGGCCCAGAAGAAATGGCGTCCGTTCATCGCCGCCGGCCCGCTCGATTCCGCAGCCGAGGAGGCCGCGCCCGCAGCTCCCAACGAGCCGCACGTCGCTGCCCAGCCCGAGGTGGAAGCGCCCGAGCCCAGGATCGCGTCATTCATCGCCGCATCGCTGCGCGACCTCGCTCGGCCGATCGAAGAGGCTCCTGCGTCGGTGGGCCAGCCGGGGCAGGAACGCCGAGCCGAGCCGCTGCCAAAACCGAGGCTCGAGCCGCGGATAGAGGAGATACTTGCAGCGCGGCCAGTCGAGGTCGACAGCTTCGGCTATGCCGAGGAGGAGCGCACTTTCGACCTGAAGCGTCCCGCGATCGCGGTCGGCGGGTTCGTTATTGCCGCCGGACTAGTCGGCGCGGTGTCTGGCCTCTCGCTCAAGGGCGACGTCGAATCGGCGACAGGGGCCGCTCCACCCGCAGTGACCCTCGCGGTCCCTGCGGCGAAGCAGCAGGCGAGCAGCACAGCGTCGACGGCGGCGGTAAGCACCGTAGATGCTGGCGTGACGCAGCCGGTTCGGGCCTACGATCATGGTCCAAGGCCGAAGCACGGCGCTTCCCGGCAGCGGTTGACCTCCTGGGCGCAGCAGCAGGTCCCGCAAGGCGACGCGCAGAGCGCGGTGGTTGAGCCGCAGCCGGCGGAGATCGCAAGCAATGATCCCGCGGCAGATCCACTTGCGCCAAAGCCCCTGGACGCCAGCATGCCGCTGCCGAACAGGGTGATCGCTCGAACGATCGAGCGGATCGGCTATTCGTGCGGCGACGTCTCCTCGACCTCAGCGGTCGAAGGGTCTTCCGGCGCCTATAACGTGACCTGCAGTTCGGGGCAGACTTACCAGGCGACGCCGGTTCATGGCCGCTATCACTTCCGACGTTCGGGCAGCCGCTAACGGGAGCGTTTCCCCGCTTCGTAACCGCTTGCGAACTGGACACTGCGACGCGAGTTACGCTTCGCGGCCGCTCAGGCGAGCACCTCGACCGGCTTTAGACCGGTTATGATTTCGCTGGCGGCCAAGCCCTCCGCCCTTGCGACGAGATTTGGAACCTTTCAGCGGGATGAATCGGGCGAGTGTTTCGTCCAGTCGATGCCCCCCTTTGGCGATAACGGTGCCACCGCCTCACCTACGCTTTTGTTGTTCACGCATGATGACAACGACAAAGTTCCTACGAGTAAGCGCCACGGCGATTGCCGCCCTGTCGCTATGTTCAACCGCGGGCGCAGCCCGGGTAAAGCCGATCGTGGATCTCAGCGCCGCGACGACGAAGCCCGCGCAACCGCCCCAGCAACAGCCTACCGCGAAGCGGTCGAGCCTGCCGGACGAGCAGGCACTAGAATTTGGAGGTGGGGGGCTTGCGCTGCTGCTCCTGGCCGGTGGCGCATGGGCTGTCAGTCACCGAAGTCGCCGAGCCAATCTCTGGCGCGGGGATTATCAGTGTGCCGAAATGGAGACGGCCGAGCCCCCCGTGGCGGCCCAAAGCGCTGGACAGAGACAGCCTTCGTCGATGGCTAGTGACGAGCGCTCGGCCTTCGCGTGGGGAAATTCGGCCTCGGCGACTGCTCACCCGGACGCCGGCGGAGGCGAGCGCGAACCCGGTGAAACCTGGGTCGAGCGGGCCTACCGAGGACCGAGTCCGGAGAACCCGTCACTGTCGCTTCGGAAGCGCCTAAAGCGTGCAGCGTTTTTCGATCAGCGCGACCGCGAAGTTGCAGTCGGTAGTGCAGCCTCGATCGATGCCGATGCGGGGCTTCCGGAAGGGATGACCGAACGCGCCGAGGAGAATAGGTTGGAAACCGCATGAATCTGCCGCTGTTGCAGGAGATCGCGAGAACCGCCGCTCCACGAACAGGGGCGGCGGCTTTTCGCGCCGGCGGTCCGAACAATTACCATTTCCAACCCGCATCGAGCTTACGACGTGGTAACAAATGCTGGTGTCCATTCCCCACCCCCACGGCTCTTGTCGCGTGTTCACCCCCATTGCAGACATGAATTCGCTCCCGTAGCGTTACCTCCAGCCCGAGGCGGGTTCGGCTTCTGCACGACGTCTCTCGTGCAGAAGCGTCGATTTTGGGGGTTCTGAACATGTCCGACGACAACAAGCCCGCTGCAGAGGTCGACGTCACGAAGGAATGGCGCGCGACGCACGGCCAGGAGGCCGCCGCTAAGCGCCTTCGCCTCTTCGCCCTCATATCATGGATCGTCGCGATCGGCGGTGAAGTCGCCGGGATTGTCTTGCTCTACAGGCACAAGTTCGACCACGGAAACCTTCCGCTGCTGATCGGCATCCTGGTCGGAATCGCCGTCTTCGCGATTGCCGGCAACCTCATGTGGAAAGCCGCCAACAAGCACGATCCGGCTCGCGAGTCGGAGAAGTTCAAGTTCTTCATCCAGAACCAGCTCGGCGCCATCATCACGCTGATCGCCTTCGTACCCTTGGTTGTCCTCATCTTCATGGACAAGGACATGGATCCGAAGAACAAGAAGATCGCCGGCGGCGTGGGGGCGGTGCTGGCTATCGTCGCGACGCTGGTCGGCGTGAGCTACCATCCGCCGTCCGTCGAGCAGTACACCCAGGACATGAACAAGTGCGCGGCTCAGATCAGATCCAGTGAGCCCACCAGCGCGTGTTCACCCGAGGTCGCTGCCCAGGCGCAGGACATCGCGAGAGATTCGAGCACGGTGTCTGAGGCGACGAAGGACGCCGAGCACCCCGCCGGCCAGGATGTCGTCTATTGGATTGCTCCGGAGAACGGGGGCAAAACCTCTGCGACGCCTCACGTCTTCCACATCTGCCAAGGCGTAAGTCCGCTGCGCGGTAAGGCGGTAAATCACGGCTCCGTGACCGAAGCCTACTCCCAGAACGCCACCCGCATCACGAAGCAGATTGCGATGGAGCAGAGGCAGTGCGGGTTCGCTAGTTCGAAGTAAGCCCGTGCGCGAGATTGCAAGGATCGACCGACGAAAGGCGCGGGCGCTTCGTCGGAATGCCCGCCAATTGGGCTAGTGCGGCATGCGTCACCGGAGGTTACTCGCATTTGCCTTTCTTGCGCTGAGCGCGCCCTCGTCCTCTCACTCAATTTCGGGCGCGGCCTCTGCCGCCCGTCTCCCAGGGACATGCGGGATAGATTTCTATCTGAATGCCCATGGCAATTGCGTGCATCGCCCGGTGCACGAAAGCCGTGCGCCTCGTGGAGCAACTGCGAAGTGCCGCGATGGCACCTATAGCTTCAGCCAGAGCAGGCGCGGAACCTGCAGCTGGCACGGCGGCGTAGCAGTCTGGCTGTAGAAGCAATCGGATAATCGGGTCGCGCTCTCCCGGGGAGGCCAAGCCTCAACACCAGGCCCGACGATGACCGGCGTACCAGCGCGCGAGGCCTTCTCGAACGAGCACTTGACCGACGCTTTCGCCGTTCACGTCGACGAGGCGGAGCGAGCGGCCGTATCGGTCCCGATCTCGCTCGATCGAGCGAAGCGAAACGGGTCCGCTGTTTAACAGATCCTTCAGGCGAAGGGTCGCCCGATCGCCAAGTGCTTTCTCGCTCGGACATCGAGGGTCATGCGTCTCGGGCGCATCGATGTCTGCAATCCTGATTTTCTCGCCCTCGAGCCAAATCGTGTCGCCATCAACGACGCAATTGTAGCCGCCGCCGACGAAGCACAAGGTGAAGTGCGCCCCTTTGCCTGCCCCTGGAATGGCCACGTGCCTATTCGCCGATGCGGGTTCCTGTCCCGGCCTCGCGATGTGAGGCTGAGCCGATGCCAGTGCGGCAGCAGAACAGGCGAGGCACAACGCTGAAGAGGCGTTCGCGACCAAATTTGCTGAGCGGCTTCGCAACTTACCTCCATTTACGGGCCGGGCGCATGCAACGCCCCGGCCGTCTCCTCGTTAGCGGCAGGCTGATGGTCGTTGCTTCCTCGGCACGCGCTCCGTGCGAGCGGCGAACCTTGGCTAGGCGGGCTTTGCCCCCGGTGTCCCGCACTTGGCGTAGTGACCCTTGGCGTCACGGCACTTCTTTGGTGTTGCTGGAGCCGGCTTGGTGCACTTCACGAACTTTCCCTTGGCGTCGCGGCAGGGAGCGGCAGCGAAGGTAGGAGCTGATGAAGCCACTAGCCCGAGCGCAGATAAACCAATCATGAGTTTTCGCATCTGACTTCTCCTCGAAGACGAATCGATGTCCAGCTTAACGGGTCCACCAAACAGGATGCTGGCATCGCGATGACATCGCTGCAATCCCCGCAACGGCAGTTCTCGAAGCTGTGTCGGCTTCCCAATGGTGCTGCGGACATTCATCACTTTTCCAGAAGAGTTGCGACGGGATCGCTGAGGCAGAGCAAGATCATGACTGTGAGGATGGCAATGATTGATTTGCGGTCCTTCACGAAGATGCCGGCCGCGCAAGCACACATGAAGACGCTGAGTTCCAGCCAGTCAGCCCAACTGAAGTAGGCGAACGAGGCCGAGCCCATCAGTGCGTAGCGCCAGCCGTACGCGATCAGGTTCGCAAGAAAGATGCAGCTGAGCACGCTGCTCTTCTCTTTGAAGAAGTGGGTGTCGAGATCTTTGTACCGAACGACGTCGCTGGGGATAACAAGCACGGCACCGAAGAAGAGCAGGCTGCAAATGATAAGCGACGCAAAGAGCGCCGCGGAATTGTCCGGGACGGCGTTTCGCGCACGCCAGGCGATCTCCCAGAAGATCGCGAGGGTGAGCATCACTTGAAGGGCGAGCAACGCTGTAGGCCACCCCAGTCGAACCTTGTCGCGCGCCTCTACAACTTTCGCCAGAGCGCTGAGGAGATGCGCAAGGGCGAGGCCCAGAAGTAGCGAATAGAGCGAGAAAACATATTCAAAGACGCTCATCGCACCCCCCCTGAGAAATTGATGCCGCGATTGGAGTCAGGCGGCAATAGACCTCCCGACTCTGGTGCTCAGCGGCTGCCCGCCTTGCACCCCGTTGCGGACGCTGGCTCCGTTCCTTCCATTCCCTAACCGTGGGGGAGGGCTTGGAGGCGTGCGTCGTCATAACGCTTCGGTAACCGCGCTCGAATTAAGCCTTGTGTCGTTCGTCATCCTGGGAGTGCTTGTGATCCCGAGCGTCCACTTTCTCATCCGACAAGCTGCCCGTGAACGCCTCGCGGCGCTGCGGAGTATCAGCGATGAGGCAAAGACCCGGCATCTTGCCATGGCGGAGCTCTACACGGTCCGCGCACAGCAGTTGCAGGCCGGCGCAGGATTGAGTGTCTGATCGGAGCCTTTGAAGCCTTGCGGAGAGCTCGGGCGTGAGCCTCAGTTCCTCCGTTGATCCGACCGATCGAGCGCGATCGGGTCGATGAAGGCCAGGCCGAGGAGGCCATTTTCAGTCCAGCGCACAACGGCAGGCACAAGGATGCCGCCTTCGAAGCGAACATGTACCTTTGCGCCCGGGACGAGGTCCCCGACGTGGTTTCCCATCACGCCCCCTTCGGAGATATTGTGGATGGCGAAGTTGTTGGGCGAGCCGTCGACCAGCAGCTTGAGCTTGCGGCTCGTCGTAGGCAGTCTCGGAAACAATCGCTGGTCGGCCGATGGCGACACCCTGCGCGGACGCGGGCTTGGCGCGGCCACCTCGTGTCGGGCAGTCTCCGCAAGTGGAACGGCCGTTCCGCAAAAGCCACATTCCGCGCTGATCCGACCGACATACCAGTGTGATCGGCCGCAACCGGGGCAGTGGTTCGCCTCGTTCGCACGATAGACAATGTGGTGCCCTCGCTTCGCAAGGGCAGCCGCAAAGGACGCGGTGGCACGTTCGAAAAGGAGAACTTCCGGCATTGGACGCCTTTCCTGCCAGGACCGTTAGAATTCGACGAAAAGGATACGAGCCACAACTTGCAGACTCGTTACCGTCCCGCTGTCGCAGCACCTGGAATCGGTCCTGATCGCGTGGGACGGACGCGTCCAGAAGGTCATTGAAGGTAGCGCCAGGCGAGAGCCACCGCCGCAGCAACACCGGCCCACGACAGAAGGGCCAAGCCGATGATCCACCTCATCCTCGCCGCGAAAGAAAGCTCTTTGTCGCGCCCTGGCTCGTCAACATTTGCCGCGAGGCCAGCGATGTCAGCTTGTGCTTCATTGTTTCGCGAGCTCGGCGGCTCGTACGGCGCCCGGAGCAGCAGCGCACTGACAGCGGCGCTCGAGATCGGCTCTTTGAATTGGCACCCGAAGAGCTGCCCACTCGTCCATTTGACCAGCGCGGGCACTCCAGCTGCTTCGGGGATGTCGAGTTCGAATGTTTCCCCTTCTGTGAGATCTGCGCCGGCGGCTAGAAGTAGCCCCGTCGTGGACACGTTTAGAATGAGCACGTTGGCGGCGCCCGAAGCTGCCGATCGCTGTGCTTGCAAGCGTAGCTTTCGCCGGCGTGCCGTCCGACGGACAGACGTTTTGGCGTCGAGTAATGCTCGAACTGCGGTCATTCACTACCTCCGCAGTAACGATGCTTCACAATAGTTTAAGTAAGTGTTCCAGCGGGCTTCGTTGGTCGGGTCTTCGCAGCGGTTCAATGTTTCCATTTCCTGCTCAAGACATCACCGGCCCGTTCAAAACCACCGTCCTGGCACATGGATGCGGCGTATAGGGCCCAGCTCACCAATTGCCGGCGACGAGCGCTCTGCGAAGTTCGTCTCCCTGAGATTTCGGTATTCCCGGTGGCGAGCGGCCTGCTCCTACTGCTCACCCCTGTCCTCGTGCATCGCCGCGATGACCCTCGTCTGATACTTCGCGTCGTTCCCCTTCAGTGGTCCGCCGAAGGATGGCGAACAGGAATGACCGAGCGTGTCTCCAAGCCGCACGCACATGCTGATCGCATCCTCGAGAGGTCCTTCGAAATAGGACAGGAATACGGTGTGGGCCCGGGTCGCGACCGCTACTCTATTCCTAAAGCCGGAATCGCCGCAAAGAGCACGTCCGTCGAACACGGAGACCTCGGTCTCCTCGGCTTGAGGGTCGAAGTGCGTTCGAACGCGAGGATCCGAGACCTCGACGGGGTTAGTCCTTCCGTCCCGGAAGTAATCGATCTGTTTCTGTGACCATTCGAGGTCACCGTGAAAATCGGCGAGGCCGGCGCGAACGTCCTTCCGTTCGATCGACGACAGGCCGCCCGCCCCCATCAGCTCCTGGTATACCGAAGTCGGTGGCGCGAGGGCCGGCATCATCGGCAAGCTCGTAATCGCCTGGAAGTCCTTGTCCGCCGGACATTGCCCGCTTGCGAGACGAACCGCGAAGGCCTGTTCCCTTTGGATTATCGGCTTCAGCGAGTCGCGCATTTCACGAATGACGGACAGGTCGTTCTCGCTCTCCTCGAACAGTCGCTCCATCAACTCGCGATGCCTGGCTTGCTGATCACGACGCGCGCCCCACTCTTGGAGCTCGAATGCGGCGAGAATGCCGATGAGGACGCCGGCGGTCTCCAATGCAAGGAAAAGCCATTCGCGGTCTTCAATTCGCTTAAAGGCTTCGCCGACGCGTCGAAACAACATCATTGCCCGCGCCCCCGTTGCGATACGGAGACGGACGATGATTGGCTTTTGGCTGCGGTTCAAGCCGTTAAGCAAAGCCCGGCATGCTTGCCCGCATGGGCCCGCCAAGAAAGCAATTTCAAAGCTTTGATTTGGGTTATAGGCGAAGCGCATGGCATTGTGGCTAAAACCGCGGATGCACTCTTGAATGACGGGGGCGAGTCGATGCGTAAGATATCGCTGAAGAAGGAGGCGGCATCATGCC
>JBJMVK010000016.1:0-25388 GCA_045810725.1 Sphingomonas sp.
CCAGTCGCCGTCCCAGCCCTTGTTCCAGCCCTCGACGAGCACGCCGCCGAAGCCGTTTCTCGCCGCGAAGTCGATGTAGCGCTTGGCGTTCATCGTGGTAGCGCCGTGCTTGGGCCCCGAGTTCCACGTCGCCTTGTCGAGGTGCATTGCCCACCAGATTCCGACATATTTCATCGGCTTGACCCAACTGACGTCACCAAGCTTGTTCGGTTCGTTGAGGTTCAGGATGATCTGCGCGGATTTATAGAGCGAAGGTGCGTCGGGTGCGATCATGATCACGCGCCAGGGGGTCGCGAGCGGCAGTTCGCGGCTGACCTTCGGACCCCTCGAGGAGGGCATTAGGTCTGCTTTGAGGACCCGGTCGGAGACGCGCCTGAGGTCCATCCCCGAATAATCGGCCAATGCCGCTTCATGGATCGAGAGATGGAGGCCGCTTGAGGTGCGGATGGTTAGCGGTGTCTGCGCCGTGCCGATCTCCTCAATCGGAGTGCGGCGGTAAAGATATTCCTCGCGATTCCACTCGAGCGCTTCGTCCCACCACGCGGTTCCAGGCTCCGCGACGTTGAACTCAGTGAGCTCATCCGCGATGTTCGCATGCGTGAAATTGGGGGCCCTCGGTAGCTCGTAGCGGAAGCCAACGCCGTCATCGAACAAGCGGAATACGACCGTCATCCGGCGTTTCAGCCACTTGGTCTCGTCGAAGCTGACCGTCAGCTCGTTGTAGTGGTTGCGGATCGACCGATATTCGCCCCAGGGCTCATCCCACGTCTCGTCGAAGCTACGCGCCGATTGCCCGGCAAGTGCGAAGTTGCGAAGCATCTCCGGTGCGTCCGTGAACAGGAAGCCGAGCCGGCTTTCGGCGATCACCGGCTTTCCTCCACGCAAAACCATGTAGCCGACGCGGCCTTCGGCACTGAGGGTCACGGCGACATGGATGCTGTGCGATGGCGAATCCGCGCTCGCGACGATCTGGGACCCGCTCGGCGCCTGGGCAATCGTCTGTGCAGTGGCTGGCAGGGCGGCGAAGCAAAAAACCAGGGCGGCAAGAACGCGGAACAGGCTCATCCGATCTCCTCGACGATCGCAGCGTAGGGACCAAGCGATCCTTCGTCGATGTCGCCATTGGCGATGATCTTCCTGCCTGCCCTCGCGAAGGCCGCGCGGCGATCGGACAGGTTGAAGCTGCAGCGCAGGGTGCCGCTCCCACTGGCCCGTTCGAACACCAACAATTGCTCAGAGGATTGAAGGACGTGCATCGAGCCATCTCGCAGGGATGCATTTGTCCGGCGTACCCGCAGGCAGTCGCGGGTGAACGCCAGCATCGAACCCTGATCCTCCAGCTGCGCCTCGACAGCGAGGCGCGTGTGGCTTTCATCGGAGGGCAGCCATGGCTTTCCAGTAGAAAATCCGTGGTTTGGATCCTTGGTGGTCCACGGCATCGGCGTGCGCGCGCCGTCACGGCTCAGAGTCTCGGGCCAATTGGCGATCGCCTCGGGATCCCGGAGGTGCTCGAACGCAACGTCCACCTGCGGCAGCCCCAGCTCCTCGCCCTGGTACAGGATGATCGATCCGCGAAGGCAAGTGAGGAGCAGCATCTTGGTTCGGGCGAAGGTGTCGCGGTGCTCGGGGCCAATCCAGCGCGAAATTGCTCGGGGGGCGTCGTGGTTTTCGAAAGCCCAAGTTGGCCAGCCGGCACTCTCTGGCCAGTCGTGTGCGACGCGCGCGACGAGCTGCGGGGTGAGGGCCTCGGCATAAAGGAAATCGAACCCATAGGCGCTGTTCAGGCGACGATTGCCCTGGGTGAAGGCCTGCATTTCCGCGAGCGATTGCTCGCCGCCGACCTCGGCAAGCGTGAACCGATCGCCATAGCTGTCGATCACATGCCGTAGTCGCTCGAGGAATTTGACGATGTCGGGGTGCGATTGATTGTAGAGGTGCTGCTGAAAATCGAACGGGCGCGTTCGTTTCCCTCGAGCTGGCGCGGGGGGGTTATCGCGCAGCTCCGGGTCGTGCATCGCGAAGTTGATCGCATCGATGCGGAACCCATCCACGCCGCGGTCGAGCCAGAAACGAGCGATATCGAACAGCGCGTTCTGAACGAAGGGATTGTGGACGTTGAGATCCGGCTGCTCGACGAGGAAGTTGTGCAGATAATATTGGCCGCGCCGTGCATCCCATTGCCACGCAGGGCCGCCGAACACCGATTGCCAGTTATTCGGCGGTGAGCCGTCCGCCAGAGCGTCCGCCCAGACGTACCAATCGGCTTTGGGATTGTCGCGGCTGGCGCGGCTCTCCTCGAACCAGGGATGACGGTCGGAGCTGTGCGAGTAGACCTGGTCGATGATGACCTTGAGATTCAAGGCATGCGCCCGCTCGAGCAATGCATCGAAGTCGCTGAGCGACCCGAACACCGGGTCGACGTCACGGTAATCCGCGACGTCATAGCCAAAGTCACGCATGGGCGACGTGAAGAAGGGGGAGAGCCAGATGCCGTCCACTCCGAGGCTCGCGACATAGTCGAGCCTCGCCGTGATTCCGGGAAGGTCGCCTATGCCATTGCCGTCGCTGTCCGCGAAGCTGCGAGGATAAATCTGGTAGATCGCTGCTCCGCGCCACCACGAAGGCGCGGCCGCTGCGACATCGTCGGAGCTCGTCTCAACGAGCATTGCAGACCGAATAGCCGAGTGCGGGAAGTTCGACTTGGACACTGCCGGGCGCCTGCGCAGTGAGTGGACAAGAGCCGACAAGCACGTCGAATTCCCGGGAGCGGGTTTCGACCCGGACATTCTGCCGAAGCGGTTCGGCCGTGGTGTTGAACAGGAGAAGCATCTCCCGTCCACTGGAAGGATCGAACCTCGAGACGGCGAAAAGGCCGGGCTTCTCGGACGAATAGCGGATGACCTGCCGGCCGCGCGTGAGCGCCGGATGGGTGGTACGGATCCGTGCGAGCTCCGCGATCGCTTTGTAGAGGGGATGGTTGGGGTTGAAGTTCGCCTGTGCGGTCGTGCCGCGTGAGCCAATCAACGTATCGTCATTGTAGCTCCCGACCTTGCTCGGGAACATGTCCTGCCGGGCGTCCTGGTCGCCGCCCTTGCCCGCGAAGCCTTGCTCGTCTCCGTAGTAAATCGTCGGAACGCCCCGGAGCGTCAGGAGCATCGCGTGCGCCAGCATGTCCCGATGCAGTTGTTCATCAGCGCTGATATTGGGCTTGAACCGCCTCAGGAATGAACCGAACCGGCCGGCATCGTGATTCCCGATGAACGTGGGCAATTCGAGAGCCGCGGCCGCGCCGCCTTCATACAGCGGATCGGCACGGAACAGCTTCGCGAGCTCGTCGGTGGGGGCGCCATTGGCGACCACGTCCACCACTGCTCGTGCGAATGAAAAGTCGAGGACGCTGGGCAGCTTATCGACGCGCGTGTTCTCCGCTGTATGCGCGGGGTCCATGTCACCCGTCGCCACTTCGCCGAAGATATGGAAGTGCGGGATCCCGTCCGCCTTTGCCCGCCCGAGCATGGCAGGGACGAACTCCTGCCAGAACTCGGGATTAACGTGCTGGGCGGTGTCGATGCGGAAGCCATCGACGCGATATTTGTCGATCCAGTCCGAGAATATCTGGATCATCCCACTGACCACCCGCGGGTTTTCCGTGAACACGTCATCGAGCCCGAAGAAGTCACCGGTCGTGCTCGATTCGCCCGCGAAGGTGCTGTTGCCGCGGTTGTGGTAATAGATGGGATTGTTCAGCCATGCGGGACGCTTCACGTCGCGCTCGGCTGGAGGGACCTTGACCGCGTAGGCGTAATTGGGGTCGGTCAGCTTGGCGAAATTGGCCGGTGAGCCGTCGTTCTCGCCCGTGAAGCCCGGGTTGACCGGCTTTCCGTCGATCCCTCCGCGGCGCTGATAAGGATAATCCGCGACGCTGCGATAGGGACATTCAACGCCGCTGTCGCAGCCTTCCAGCTGGATGACATCGGCCGTGTGATTGACGACGATATCCATGTAGACCTTCATCCCGCGCTTGTGCGCGGCATCGACGAGCGCCTTGAAATCGGAGTTGGTTCCGAGATGCGGATCGACCTGCGTGAAATCGGTGATCCAATATCCGTGGTAAGCTGCGCTTTCGTGTCCGGGCTGGCCTTGGACGGGCTTGTTCTTGAAGATCGGCGTCAGCCAGACGGCAGTCGCCCCCAGTCCCTGAATATAGTCGAGTTGGCTCGCGACCCCCTTGAGGTCGCCGCCATGGAAAAAACCCTTGTCGGCCGGATCGAAGCCGGTCGTCAGCCGGTCTCCTGAAAGCCCGCCGCGATCGTTCGACGGGTCGCTGTTCTCGAAGCGGTCCGGCATGACGAAATAGATGACCTCATCCTCCGGGAGCCGTTCGCGATACGAATCTGCCGATGAAGCTGCGGCGAGCAGCGAGAACGCAGTAAAAGCAACCATCAAGCGGACACCAACTCATCTTTGACTGGAGCAAATCTGCGCACGAACGCTCCGTGGTCCGGCATGCGCGAAACATCACCCAAATGCGCTCGTTCGAGGCCCTCGAGGAACTCTCGCAGGCGCGGTTCGGGCAGCTGATCGGCGATAGGGTTCCAGCTTTGTGGAATGAGGTTTTGGCCGATCATGACTTGGATCCACGCGCGTGCGTCGAAAAGCTCGTCGAAACTCGCGGTCACTCGCGCGGAAGAGTGGAACAGGTCGATCTTGTGCTGGAGCGATTCCGGCACCTTCATGGCGCGCAGGTCATCCCAGAAACGCTGACCTTGCCGTTGGTTGAAATGGTAGTGGAATATGATGAAGTCCCGAATGTGCTCCATCTCGAAACGAGTTCGTTCGTTGAAGTCGTCCCGGGTCGATTCACTGATTTCGCCGGCGGGAAGGAGATCCAGCAGCCTGCTGATCGCCGTCTGAATAACGTGGATGCTCGTCGATTCCAGAGGCTCGATGAAACCCGATGACAAGCCGATCGCAACGACATTCCTGATCCACGACTTGCGACGAATGCCTGGCACGAAACGGATCGTCCTGGGATCGCCCGTCCGTTCCCCGTCGAGGTTCGCGAGGAGGATCGAAGCGGCTTCGTCTTCGCCCATGCGCATTGACGAAAAGACATGCCCATTGCCGATGCGATGCTGGAGCGGGATGCGCCATTGCCATCCGGCTTCGCGGGCGATCACCCGCGTCAACGGCATCAACGGCTCGACGCGTGCGCACGGAACGGCAATCGCTCGGTCGCACTTAAGCCACTCCGACCAGGGCTCGAAGCCGGCCTCGAGTTCCTGCTCGATCAAAAGTCCTCGAAACCCGGAGCAGTCGACGAACAGATCCCCTTCGATGCGCGAGCCATTGGCGAGGATCACTGCGGCGATGTCGCCATTCTGCTGGTTCCGGTCGACGGCGACGATCTTCCCTTCCTTGCGCACGACGCTGCGCTCTTCGGCGAAACGCCGAAGGAACCTGGCGTAGAGGCTGGCGTCGAAATGGAAGGCATAGGGAAGGGGCGGGGCCATGCTTCCGGCCGGCCGCTCCACATGCGCAAAGCGATTTCCGGCTATGGCCATCGTGTGGAGAACGTAATGACCGAGCGGCTTCGCGATCCCTAGCGATCGACCGCGCAACCAATAATTATGAAACGGCACCACCCCCAGTGCGCTGCCGACAAGACCGAAGGCGTGGACGTAGGCTTCGTCGGGCCTGCCCCAGCCGTCGAAGGCAATGCCAAGCTTGTAGGTTCCTCCAGTCGCGGCCAGGAACTCGGCTTCATCAATCCCCAGCGATTGATTGAACATGTTGATCGAGGGGATGGTCGCTTCGCCGACCCCGACGATTCCGATCTCGTCGGATTCAACGAGCGTGACGGAAAATCGCGGGATGCAGAAGCGGGCCAACGCAGCCGCGGTCATCCATCCCGCGGTGCCGCCGCCGACGACGACAATCCGGTCCTTGACTGCTTTACCCATGTCGAACTTCCGTGTCGCTCACCGGCGGCGCCAGCGCGCCGCCGGTGTCGCTCGAGCTCAGGAGCCGCGCTCGCCGCGTTCGACCGGCGCGGGTGGTGGAGGCGGCGGAGGCGGCGGTACCGGGCAAGCGGCTGACGCGTCGATCACCGAACCATCCGAGCAGGTCTGTGTCGCTGGAGGGGGCGGGGGTGGCAGCGGCGGGGGAGGGGGCGGCGGAGCCGCGTGCCCTGCGCCGAACTTGTAGGTCGCCCCGAGCATCCAACGGCGGCCGTAGCTATTATAATCGATGACCTGGAGATCCTCGCCCGGGTTCGTGGTCACGAACGGCTCGTTCGTGAGGTTCTGCGCCTGGAGGTATACCGACAAGCCGCTCAGCATCGTATTGGGCTGGAAGTCGTAGCCGATCTGCCCATCGATGATCGTTTGTGCTCTGACTCGGCGGAATACACGATTGGCTGCGAAGCCGGACACTTCTCCCTGGAAGCTCGAGCGGTACCTCACACTGCCACGGACATTGAAGCCCCACTTCTCGAAATAGGCCGTGCCGTTCGCGACCCATTTCGAATAGCCCGGCAGATCCTGAGGCGGAGCGCCCGGGTAAATGCCGATTTTCGACTTGGTGTAGGAAATGCCGCCAGTGACGCCGAAGCCGTCGAGCGCGTGTACGAACTCGCCGATCGGAAGCGTGGCGCCGAGCTCGGCACCGTGCATCTTGCCGCCCTTCACGTTGTAAGGCTGCGTGATGAAGCCGTTTGCGATGCCTTCGGGCGAGATGTAGTTCGGGGCCGTCGGGTCGGTAGTTTGCCACGGCGCCGGGATTGGGAAGCCGGTGTAGTTGAATGCCTGCGGCGGCAGGTTCTGTTCGACGACGAACGTGTTGAAATATTTGTAGAACAGCTGCAGCGACACGTAGCCCTTGATTCCGAAATACTTTTCGAAGCTAAGGTCTGCCGCGTTCGCCCGGAACGGGCGAAGCTCGGGGTTGCCACTGCTGCCGCTAAGCACCGGTATGGGCGCGCAGCCGGTCTGGCAGACGCCGTAGCTCAGCCCCAGGCGCATCGAATCCATGCGCGGACGCATCACTTCGCGGGCAAGGCCCATGCGGATCACCCAATCCTGCGGGAATCGGGCCGAGAGGTTCATGCTCGGCATCACGTCCCAATATCTCGCGCCGTCGCTGATCGGGGAAATCGTGCCGCTTTGTGCGAAATAGCCGTTCGTGAGCTGATCCGTATGCACCGCCTGGAGGCCAAGGTTGCCGGTGAGCTCGGCCGATCCGAGGTGCGAGTCGATGTCGAGCTGGCTGTAGATCGTCTGCAGCTTTTCATGGACGTTGTATGCCTTGGCGCGGACGTCCAGATTATTGTTGTTCGAGACCAGCGAATAGAAGCCGGCATCAAGCAGTTGCTGCGGATCGTACGCGAGACTGTTGCCGAGACCGAGCCAGCCCAGATCCACCGGATCCAACATGAATTGCGAGGGAAGCTGGAACTGACCGACCTGGCTGCCATCAGCGAACCGCACAAAATATTCGTCCGGAGTCAGGGACTTGCTGTGATTCGTGAAGTTCACGCCGAATGTCGCACGCGAGAAGAAACCGTTGAGTTCTTTCCCGACCTCCCCGTGATATTGCCAGATGCTGTCGCGGACGATCCGGTTGTTATAATAACCAGGGCCGCCCCAGCCGCGGGGATCCGTGATGAAGATCTGGTTGGGGTCCGAAAAATCGATGTTATGGCTCGTGATCTTCGTTCCCGTGGGTCCTGTATCAAATCCGAACGTGTCGTAGGGACCGGTGAACAGGTAGCCGGTGCCGGCATAGGTTTCGAACACGAGCTCGTTACGCTTTGTCAGCGAGCGGCTGAGGTCGAGGAAGGCGTGCCAGCCTTCACCCCAGTCGAAGCGGTTGTTCCACGCGTATGAGAAGAGCTTGGCATGGCGGGGCTGAGCGACGTTGCGCACAACCGGATAGACGTTTCCGAACGTGCCCGACGTGATCACTCCGTCCTGTGTGCCATCAACCGAGGCGAGGAACGTGCAATTCTGACCGTGATTGTCGCAGCCCGCCCATTGGAGCGGCACTTCGATGCCGCGCGCAATCTGGTCGTCTTTGAAGTTTGAGAAAAAGCCGTCGACGGTCGAAGTCCAGGATTCGGTCGGCTTGAATTCGAGCGTGCCGGTCAAACCGAGGCGTCGCAACTCCGTGGACCTCGCGTACGGCTTCTCGCCGCCGATGACGACGTTGCCGTCCGGTCCCCCGGCATAACCCCACGAGTTGAACTCGCGCGATTCATAGGGTTCGTCGTCCCAGCTCACAGCAGTCGAGATGCCCGCTCTGCCGTCGAGGAACTGGTCGACATAGACGCCGTTCAGCCTGTAGCCGTATTTTTTGGCGTCGGGATTCAGCTTGCCAATACCGGGGTAAACGGCACGGCCACCCACCGAAACGACGCGTTTGCCGAATTCCAGCGGACGGATCGTCCTAAGGTCGACAGTGCCAGCAATTCCCTGCCCGACGATCGAGGCCATGGGCGTCTTGTAGACGTTGACCTGGCTGACGATTTCGGCCGGATACTGGTCATATTCGACGGCGCGGTTGTCGCCCGTCGTGGTTTGTTCGCGACCATTGAGCAAGGTCGACGAATAATCAGGACCGAAACCGCGGATCGAAATATACTCCGCTCGGCCGTTCAAAGTCTGGGCCGCAAGGCCTGGAAGGCGACCGATCGCCTCACCGATGGACGCATCGGGAAGCTTGCCGATGTCTTCGGCACTGACCGACTCCACGATCTGGTCCGCCTTTTTCTTCTTATTCACGGAGTTCTGCAGTGCTGCACGAAATCCCGTGACGATGATCTGGTTGCTCTCATCCGCCTGCGGCGTCGGACTGGCTGAATTGTCACTGGTGCCGACGGGCGCGGCCGCGGGTTGTTCGGCCGCGCTCGCCGAAGCAGCCCCAGTTATCGTCGTTTGCGCCTCGTCCGCCCACGCCGGCGTCGCGCCGAGCGCGATGGCAACGGCGATCGGGCTCGCGGCGGCCGCCAGACGCGAACGCGAAGAAATGAAAGTCATCGATCTGTCCCCCTCAAATCCGGCCACGTGGGCCGGGCACCATTCTACAGGGGCGCAACAGACCCCTCTCCCAAGTGCGAGACTATCAGAGGATTTCGGAAGCGGAACGGCTCCAGCCGCTATACATACGTATTCAAGACGCTAAGATTTCACACTGATGATGCAGAGGCGGCCGACCTCATTCGACATCGCTGCCATAGCGGGGGTCTCCCAACCCACGGTTTCGCGCGCCCTGTCCGGAAGCCCGTCGGTCAGCGAAGAGACGCGTCGCAGGGTCCTCGCTGCAGCCGAACAGCTCAATTACAAGGTCGACAAGAATGCCTCGGGCCTCCGTCGGCAGCAGGCAAAAACGCTCGCTCTACTGTTCTTCGAGGAGTCGCCGGATCATTCGGAGATCAATCCGTTCTACCTGTCTTTGCTTGGCCCGATGGTTCGGCGATGCGCGGACCGCGGCTACGATCTCCTGATCTCGTTCCAGCAGCTCTCATCGGACTGGCACGTCGACTACGAGGACAGCCGCAAGGCCGATGGAATCATCCTGCTTGGCTACGGCGACTACCGGCAATACCGGCCAAGGCTCGAGCAATTGGTCAAGCGAGGGACCCACTTCGTACGCTGGGGTTCGAGCGGCGAGGACGAGATCGGGGCCACGGTTTCATCGGATAACGAGCAAGGGGGATTCGAAGCGACCACCCATCTGCTTCAACAGGGGCGGCGGCGCATCGCCTTCATCGGTACCGCAGGGGACGGTTTTCCCGAGGTCCAGGAACGCTTCCGGGGCTATTGCCGGGCGCTTCGAGCCGCCGGCATCGAACCGGACGACAGGCTTCGTGCCGACGCTGCTCCAAGCGAATGCGATGGCAGGGTTGCGGTTGCGCAGCTCATCGCGGACGGTGTCGAGTTCGATGCAATCTTCGCAGCCAGCGACGTTGCCGCGATCGGCGCCATGCATGCGCTGCAACAGGTGGGACGAAGCGTGCCCGGAATTGCCGTCGTCGGGTTCGACGATATTCCTGCAGCGAGCCTCGCTAGCCCCCCTCTCACGACCGTGACCCAGGATCCACGCTGTGCCGCCGAGGCGCTGATCGATACGTTGATCAAGTCCATCGAGAGCGGCGGCGCCGAAGACCAAGTTCTTCCGGTGAGGTTGACGGTTCGGGAATCCAGCGTCGGGGCCTGAGGGGCGTGCTTGCGCCGTCCGGAGAACGACCTAGTGTTGCGTCCGGTGAAGGGGAGCGCGTCACCGATGAGCGATGGCCTGACGCGGCGTGAAATGGTTTGCGCGAGCGCCCTCGCGCTTGCAGTCACGGCGACCGCTGCCGGCGCTATGGCGGCGGAGGGAGCGGCTGCTGGACGTCGACGCGAGCGGCTCGAGAAGTGGCGCTTCCACCTCGGCCACGCAGCCGATGTCGAAAAGGATTTTGGCTACGGCAGCGATCAGCGGACTTTCGCCAAGGCAGGACAGTCGGCGGCCGCCGCGAGCGCCAATTTCGACGACAGTGCCTGGAGTGAAGTCATCGTTCCGCACGACTGGGCCGTTGCCCTGCCGTTTGCGCAAGGACCGGTTGGAAAGGATTCCGACCGCGGCGCAGCACATGGCTTCAAAGCCATTGGCAGGGCCTTCCCACAGAACAGCGTTGGCTGGTACCGAACGCCGATCGACGTCAGCTCAGTGGACAAGGGCAAGCGGATTTGGCTCGAGTTCGACGGCGTCTTTCGCGATGCAATTGTCTTCGTCAACGGTTACGACGTGGCTCGCAACGAGAGCGGATATTCGCCCTTCTCCATCGCGATCGACGATTTCCTCGATTATGGCGGCGGGCCCAACGTGGTGACCGTCCGCTGCGACGTGACCTTGGGTGAAGGCTGGTTCTACGAAGGAGCCGGCATCTATCGCCACGTCGACCTCGTTCGAGCCGACCCGCTCCACATACCCCAATGGGGGCTGGTCGTGCGCAGTGATATGGGTCCGCATGGGGCGAGGGTTCGGATAGCGACCGACGTGACGAACAGCGGCGGGATGCGCGAGGCCCTTCTAAGGCTGACCTTGCTCAGTCCCGGCGGTCGAACGCTTACGGTGGGGGACCTCGTTCCGTTCAGGCTCGGCGCAGGCGAGCAGCGAACTTTCGAGCAGGAACTGCACGTTGCGGCACCGCAATTGTGGTCGCTCGAAACGCCCAGCCTCTACGCTGTGCGCGCCGAACTATTGTCACGGGACAACAGCCCGTTCGACGACAGCACCACCCGGTTCGGCATCCGTACGACCCATTTCGACGCGCAGCGCGGCTTCTTTCTCAATGGGAGGCCAGTGAAGCTTCTCGGAACCTGCAATCACCAGGACCATGCCGGAATTGGCGCTGGCATCTCCGACGAGGTGCATCGTTGGCGCGTCGCCCAGCTGCAGGAGATGGGGTCCAACGCGTGGCGCAGCGCCCACAATCCGCCGGCGACCGCGCTCCTCGATGCGTGTGATGAAATGGGCATGCTGATGATCTGCGAGCAGCGCATCAACAGCAGCAGTCCGGAGGCGTTCTCGGAACTCGAGCGGATGGTCCGACGCGACCGCAATCACCCCAGCATCATCCTCTGGTCGCTTGGCAACGAGGAGCCGCATCAAGCGACGGAGCGCGGCGCCCGCATCAATGCCGAGCTGCAGGAGCATGTGAGGAAACTCGATTCCACCCGCCCGACCACCTTTGCAATGGACCAGGGTTGGGACAATGGCGTTGGCCGCGTCGTCGATGTGCTCGGTTTTAACTACCGAACGAACCAGATCGAAGCCTATCACGCGCGGCATCCTGACCAGCCCGTCATCGGCACGGAGACGGGAAGCACCGTCGCAACGCGTGGCGAATATGCCACCGACAAGATGCGGCACACACTCCGAGCCTAAGATACTGAACATCCCTGGTGGGCTACCACCGCCCAGGAATGGTGGACGATCGTCGCCAGCCGTCCGTACATCGCGGGTGGCTTCGTCTGGACGGGCTTTGACTATCGCGGCGAGCCGACGCCCTACAATGAATGGCCGAGCGTCTCTTCTCAGTTCGGGATCCTGGACACCTGCGGGTTCAAGAAGGACGATTATTTCTATTATCGTGCTTGGTGGCGTCCAGACACGCCGCTCGTGCACCTCCTGCCTCACTGGAACTGGCCCGGCCGCGATGGACAGCCGGTCGAGGTCTGGACGCACGGCAACACCGAAGAGGTGGAGGTGCGATTGAACGGGCGATCGTTCGGCCGCAAGCGGATGGCGCGCAACCGGCACCTCGAGTGGCTCGTGCCATATTCCCCGGGGCGGCTCGAAGCCATCGGCTATGATCGCGGCCGCGTCACTGCGCGCGACGTTCGCGAGACCAGCGGTCCGGCGCATTCGGTGAGCCTGGCACTCGACCGGCGGCTCGCAAGAGCGGGCGAGCTCGTGATCCTGAACGCCCAACTGCTCGATGAGCGAGGGCGGCCAGTACCGACTGCGGATAATCTCCTTCGTTTTGCAGCTCGTGGCGGCACCGTAATCGGCGTCGGCAATGGTAATCCCAATAGCCTTGAACCCGACGTCGCAAGTGAGCGGCATGCGTTCAATGGGTTGGCGCAGGCCATCGTCCGTATCGGGCGCGGACCGGTGGAACTCTCGGTTGCAAGCGACGGCCTTTCGGGCTCGCGAGTGAGGATTGTCGCGGTATGAAAGCTTACCTCGTCGCTTGTGTGGCCGCGGCGGGGGCGACAGCCTTGCAGGCGGGGCCCCCGGCGCCTGTCCCGTCATCCGGGCTCTATCTTGGCGCGGACCTTTCCTACGTGAACGAGATGGAGGATTGCGGCGCGACCTACAGGCTGCACGGGCAGCCGATCGACCCGTTCAAGCTGCTCAAGCGCGAGGGTGGAAACATCGTTCGGGTACGGATCTGGAACAATGCAACCTGGACCAGGTACAGCAATTATGCCGACGTCTTGAAGACGATCCGCCGAGCCCATGCCGCGGGCCTCCAGGTGCTTCTCGACTTTCATTATTCCGACGACTGGGCGGACGGCGGCAAGCAGATCGCGCCCTTGGCCTGGGCGAAGCTCAGCACCGACGAGCAAGTAACGGCACTCCACGATTATACCCTCGACACTCTTCGCAAGCTCGATGCCGACAAAGCGATGCCCGAGATGGTGCAGGTTGGAAATGAGACCAATCCGGAACTTCTCGGGGGCAAGGAGCACGAACCGATAAATTGGGAGCGCAACGCGCGGTTGTTGAACGCGGGCATCGAGGCTGTCGATGAAGCCGGCCGGACGGGATCGATCGCTCCGCGGATAATGCTCCACATCGCCCAGCCCGAGAACATCCTTCCCTGGTTCGACGCCGCGACGAAAGCCGGCGTGAGGGGCTATGATCTCATCGGCATCAGCTATTACAGCAAATGGTCGAAGTGGAGCCTTGCACAGCTGAAACAAACCATCGCCGCAGCCAAGTCGCGTTACGGCAAGGACGTGATCGTCGTTGAGACCGGTTATCCGTTCACGCTTGAAGGCGCCGATACAGCCAAGAACCTTCTAGGCTCTGATGCTTTGATCGCCGGCTATCCCGCATCGCCCGAGGGCCAGCACCGCTACATGGTGGACCTTACCCAGCTCACCCTCGACGCCGGAGGCACCGGTGTGGTCTATTGGGAACCTTATTGGGTTTCGACCCGCTGCGGCACCCGCTGGGGGCATGGCTCGGACTGGGAAAATGCGACATGGTTCGATTACGGCAAGCATGAGACGCTGCCAGTCTTCGAGTGGCTTCACCACGAGTACCGCCGTTAGGACTGCAGCGAAAGCCGAGGGCGGCTGGATCACCACCAGGTTGCGTAGAGCGCCATGAGGATCAGGATCACACCCAGCGCGCCGATGTTGAAGCCGGCGCTTGTCTTGTAGCGAACGTCCGTCGTGTCGATCTTGTCCGCTTCGGCACGCTGCGGGGTCGCCAGGCTGACGATCACAGCGAGTACCAGCGACACCAGGAAGACGACACCCATCCGGTTGATGAACGGCGTCAGATAGTCGTTGAGGCCCTGCGGGAATGAAGTCGCTGGAAGCGTGTATTTCATGATCGTCGACAAGGCGACCGAGGTCACCGCCGCGACGATCGCCCCGGCTTCGTTCGCGCGTTTCCAAAAAAGTCCCAGGAGGAAGATGACCGTGATCCCGGGCGTGAAGAAGCCGGTGAATTCCTGGATATATTGGAAGGCCTGTTCCGAGCCGCCCACCAGCGGTCGGGCCGTGATGATGGCGATGATGATCGCGGTGACTGCAGTGATCCGTCCGACGAGCACGAGGTGCTTCTCTTCGCCACTGCTTTCACCCTTGTCGTCCTCGGCGCGCGTTCGCTCGTGCCGGCGCTTGGCATAGACGTCGAGCGTGAAGATCGTCGCGATCGAATTGATCTTGGACGCCGTAGAGGCGATGATCGCTGCGATTAACGCCGCGAATACCAGCCCAAGCAGGCCCGGCGGCAATAGTCGCATCATCGTCGGATAGGCCTCGTCCGGCTTGGTAAGGGCAGGCGCGAGGACGACTGCAGCGATGCCCGGCAGAACGATGATGAGTGGCATCACGAGCTTCAGGAACGCCGCGAAAATGACGCCGCGCTGCGCCTCGTCCAGGCTCTTCGCCGCGAGTGCGCGCTGGATGATATATTGGTTGAAGCCCCAGTAAGCGATGTTCGCGATCCACATGCCCCCGATCAGCACCGACAGCCCAGGCAGGTCGATATAATGCGGATCGCCTTTCTTCAGGATCATGTGGAAGTGGTCCGGCGCCGTCGAGACGAGCTTGTGGAATCCACCGAAGAGATCGCCGCCGCCGATCTGCGTAAGCGTGAGGTAGGCGACGACGAGGCCGCCGAGCACCAGCAGTGTGACCTGGACGATATCGGTTAATGCGACGGCTTTGAGACCGCCGCGTAGCTGGTAGAGCAGGGCGAATGCGCCGAGGATTACGAGGGCGATATTCTGGTCAATGCCGGCGACCTTGTTCACCGCGATGGAGCCGAGCCAGATGATGGAGGTGAGGTTCACGAATACGTAGAGGCCGAGCCAGAATACCGCCATCAGGGTTCGGATGAGGCCGCCGTATCTGCGTTCGAGGAACTGCGGCATCGTATAGATGTGATTCTTGAGGAAGATCGGCAGGAAGAACTTGCCCACGATCAGCAGCGTCGCCGCCGCCATCCATTCGTAGGACGCTATGGCGAGGCCGATCGCATAGCCCGAACCCGACATGCCGACGATTTGCTCGGCTGAAATGTTGGCTGCGATCAGCGACGAACCGATCGCCCACCACGGAAGATTCTTGGATGCGAGGAAGTAGTCGGACGTGTCCTTTTCGTGGCCCGCCTTCTCGCGGCTTACCCATTGGGCCAAGCTGAAGATGCCGATCGCATAGGCGATGACGACAATGAGGTCGATCGTCGAAAGGCTCATCCGGGCTCCCCTTCCAGCCGCGGCGGCCCGCGAAAGGAAGGCGCGAACCTATACGAGGGGCGCCTCGAGTCCAGCGGTCTGTCAGCGCTGGATGACAGTGGCTTCATATGGGTTGAGATGAAGCTTGCCGGACACTTGGTGGCCGGCGAGCAGATCGCGTCCGATCACGCGATAGGTCGAAGGTTTACCGGAAAGATTGGCGATGATGAGGATGCGCTCGCCGCCGCCCGACCGCTCCACGGCGAGAATGGCCGGCGGGCTGTCCACCAAGCGCTCCTCGCCAAGAAGCGCGGGATGCGCGCGCCTGATCGCAAGGAGCTTTCGATAATGGTTGAGCAGCGAATTGGGATCGCGCTCTTCCTCGGCGACGGACACCCCGTCCTTGTCCCTAGCGAAGCGCTCGCTCCAGTAGCTCTTGGGCCCCTTGTACCAATTGGCCTCGCCGGGCGCTTGCGTCTTCGCACTCCACTCGAAGGCCTCACGATCGCCGATGTCCTTTTCGTCGGACTTGTATTCAGGACGTGGAGCGCCGCGCATTCCGAGCTCCTGGCCGTAGTAGATCAACGGAGTGCCCTTGAGCAGAATGACGAGCGTTGCGGCAGTCCGAAGCCTCCGCGGCGTCATTCCCGGATCCGACGCGATCCGCTGCATGTCATGGTTCTCCACGAAGAGGAGCTCGTCGCGACCCGTCGGTATCGCCCGCTCCACCGCGCCAATTGCAGCGATAATCTTCGCCTTGTCGAAGCTTCGGATCGCGGTGACCAGCGGGAAGGCGAACGCAGCGTCGACTCCGCCCCGGCGAAGGAAGTCGGCACCATCACCCCAGTCCCATTGCTCGGCGATGAGATGGAGCCGCGGGTTTGCGGAGCGCAGCCTGGCAAACACCGGCCTCCAGAAATCGTCGAACAGGTTCGTCAGGATATGCTTGTTGTCGAGATCGTCCATCATGTGATCGAGGCGCAAACCGTCGACACCGTCACTGAAATCGCCATCGCCGTTCGGATCCACCCAACGAAGGAGGTAATCGGTTACCCACGCACGGAACCTGGATGATTTCAAATTGACCGTGGTGATGCCTGTCGTGGCGCCTGGAAAGCGCGGCGCGATGGTGATCCCGAACGGCCCTTCCTCGGGCTTGGTGTTGTGCGGCCCGCGGAAGATCAGGAAATCACTGTATGGGGACGAGGGATTATCGAGCGCGGATTTGAACCAGGGGTGGTCATAGGCGACGTACTGAAACTCTTCGTCGAGATAGAGTTTCATGCCCCGCCTGTGCGTCGCTTTGAGCAGGCTTCTGAAGTCGTCCATCGTCCCAAATTCGGGGTCCACGCCTTCGAAATCGCTCGCGAAGTAGTTGTGATAGAAATCGGACGGATAGAGCGGCGTCAGAAGAATCGAGGTGACGCCGAGACGCTGAAGATAAGGCAGGCTCTCCTCGATGCCTTTGAGATCGCCTTCGCCGTCACCGTTCGAGTCGCGCATCGAGCGTGTGAAAATCTGGTAGAAGACCTCGCGACCCAATTGTGCCGGCGGGGCCGCGACGGCGGGGGCAGCCCTCTGGGGTTTGGTGGCCTCACCGGCGCTCGGGGTCCACATCGACACCCCTAAAAGGATCGCAAACAACCTATTCACGCCGCGAGCCTCGCAAAATCCGGAGTTCTGTTCCAGCGCATGGGCGGAACCCCGCCGTCGTCAGGCGGGAGCAAGTGTTCGACGCGCTGTCGCAGTGACTCGGGCCAATCGAGCGCTGTTGCCGGACGCGAGATGCTCGAGCGAATGTCATCGCCCCGCATGAAGCCCTTGTAAGCAAGGGCGCGCATGGCCGCGGGCATCGAGGACCAATGCGGCATATACCAGAGCGTGAGGAGGGGGCGCTCCTCGGAACTCCGATTGGCAAAGGCGCTGTGGATCAGCCGCGCATCGCCCACCAGCACATCTCCCGCCTTCACTGGCACCGCGAACTGGTCAGGATGGTCGGCGTACGCAAGACTGGCAGGGTCGGAATAACCCTGCATGCCTTCCGAGTGCGCGCAGTCCAGATGATGCAGGGGATGATTTTTGAGGTGAGACCCGGGAATAACGCGCAGGCAGCCGTTCTCAGGTGTCGTGTCGGTCAGGTAGACCATGACGAACAATTGCTGTGCGCGCGCTTCATAGCTGCTCGGATCGTCCCAGCCCCACCAATCCTGGTGCCAGAATAGTGGCGGCCCGCCGCCGGGCTTCGAGATGAGAAAGCCGCCGGTCCAGCGGGGATCGGTCGCGCCGCAGTCGCGAAGGAGCAGCTCGATCGTTGGGGAGCCCACGATATCGGCATATTCAGGATTGTCCCCGAGGTGGATCAACGATCCATTGGAGAGCACCGCCTCGCGGGCTTCCTGGCTCTCTCGAAAGAGGGTCGCTCGTGCTCGAAGCAGCAGCGATTCGATCAGCGTGGGGGCAAGAATTGACGGCGCGTGGACGAAGCCGAATTGCTCGAGCTGCCGTGCGAGGGGCGAAGTGAACATGATCCGGGCCATCGCCCAAGCTTACCTCAAAGTCGCGCCTAGGGTGGCGCCGACGGCTGTTCCGATCTGGCGCATAAACTAGCTCGGATTTGACCTCCTCATCACATCGAGTGCTTAAGCGGATGTTGCTTTGACGGCGCTTAACTATCATTGAATTGCGTGATGGCGTGGCGTCCGATCTGCGAACCGGTGGAGCTCCCACTTGGAGCGGCCGTCCTCGCAGAGCATGTGACGGTCGCTGCCGAGGCCCCTCAACTCGGCAGTTTCAGGCACTTCCACGACGTGGCGGAACTCGTGCTGTTCCGCCGGGTCAATGGTGAGTTCATTGCAGGTGGAAGGCGTCACCCACTGGCGAATGGCGCAATCGCATTCGCTCCCTCGATGCAGGACCATGATTACGCGCTCGCCCGCGGCGAAATGGAGTGGGTGCTCGTCCAGGTCGATCCGTATCTCGTCGAATCGCTTGCGGGCCGTCCGGAGCTGGCGAGGCTGGCGCGACCGTTTTGCGCAATTCCGGGGCAAGCGATGGGTGAGCGGCTGAACGGCCTCGCCGACTGGCTTGTCGAGGCTGCAGCCGACGCTGCCGCTCCGGCGATCGAAAGGATCGTCGAGTTGCTGCTGATTGCGGCCGCCGAGGCACCTGAGCTCGACGCGGCGAATGCACACGAAGCCGCCACCACGTTCGCTCGATTGCTTCCGGCGCTCGAGCGGCTCCGGGCCGCACCCGACGCCCCGATGACGTTGCGGGACGCGGCCTCCGTGTGCGCGCTCTCGCCGGCATATTTTTCGCGCCGCTTCAAGCAGGCACTCGGCATGAACTATACGGACTATGCGCGGGTCTACCGGCTTCACCTCGCTGCTCGCCGCCTGGCGACGACGGGTTCGGCCGTGTCCGAAATCGCCTATTCGCTGGGATTCTCCAGCCCGTCGCATTTCACCGCGCGATTTCGCGAGCGCTTCGGTATGAGTCCTCGCCACTACAGGAACAGCGCGGGTAGCCGCTCAGGGGCGCAGGGGAGGGTGAATGGGTCGGCCTGAAGTGATGGAGAAGCCGCGGCAGTCGGCCTCGGCCTTGTGGAATATTTCCTTCGGTTTTCTCGGAATCCAGGTCGGCTTCGCGCTCCAGACAGCGAACATGAGCCGGATTTTCCAGTCGCTCGGATCGAGCCTCGACGATTTGCCTGCGCTCTGGATCGCCGCTCCTCTCACTGGGCTTCTGGTCCAGCCGATCATTGGACATTTATCGGATCGGACCTGGCTTGGCCGCATGGGCCGTCGCCGCCCTTATTTCCTCGCGGGTGCTGTGCTGGCGTCGCTCTCGCTTGTCCTCATGCCCTTGTCCTCCTCTCTGCTGATGGCAGCGGTGCTGCTTTGGATGCTCGACGCCAGCCTCAACGTCTCGATGGAGCCCTTCCGGGCGTTCGTCGGCGACATGCTGCGGAAAGACCAGCACACTGCCGGCTACGCCGTGCAAACGGCGTTCATCGGGGTTGGCGCCGTTGTCGGGTCCATTTTCCCATGGCTGCTCGACAAGGAAGGCGCGTCGAACGTGGCGACGGGGGGAATTCCCGATACCGTCCGTTACAGTTTCTGGGTCGGCGGCGCGGCATTGTTTGTGGCTGTGCTTTGGACGGTCATCAGCACACGTGAATATTCGCCCGATGAAATGGACTCGTTCGGCGAGGCCGATGAACATGAGGACGAGAAGCAGGCCATCAATGCGCTTGCGAACCGCAGTTACGGCACGAGCATCGTCTGGGCGGCCGCTGGAATTTCCGTGATTTTCTCGGTGATCCAGTGGGGACTCGAGAAAGAAGTCTACCTCCTGGGCGGACTGCTCATCGCTTATGGACTAGCGAACGCCGCCGGAATCGCACTGGCGAGGCGGGGCCACACGAGCAACATGCTTGCGAACATCGTCGGCGATTTTTCCGGCATGCCAGAGATCATGAAGCGGCTCGCAGTCGCCCAATTCTTCAGCTGGTCGGCGCTCTTCATCATGTGGATCAACACGACGCCCGTCGTTGCTCGCAATTTCTACATGGCGCCCGAACCGACCAGCGCGGGCTACCAGGAAGCGGGCAATTGGGTCGGCGTGCTTTTCGCAGTGTACAACGGCGTTGCCGCGCTCGCGGCGCTCGCGCTTCTGCCATGGCTTGCAAGCGCGATTGGCAAGGCCCGAACGCACTTGCTCTGCCTCCTGTGCGGCGCGGCGGGCTACGCGAGCTTCTTCTTGATCGCCAATCCCAAGATGCTGGTGTTATCCGAGATCGGCATCGGGATCGCATGGGCATCGATCCTCGCAATGCCTTACGCGATCCTCGCGAGTGCGCTTCCCCAGCGAAAGCTCGGCATCTACATGGGGCTGTTCAACATCTTCATCGTCATTCCCCAGTTGCTCGTCGCGACGGTCATGGGATCCGTCATGAAGGGCTTTTTCCCCGACGAGCCGATCTGGACCATGCTCGCGGCCGCGCTGGTGATGGCGATGGCTGCACTGGCGATGCTCCGGGTCCAGAGCCTCGAAGGAGCACATTGAGCCGGCCGGGGCCTTTGCGCTGCCTCATTCGCTGCCTAGATAAGGTCGGTCATGAAGCCCACCGTTGTCATCCATACCAACGACAAGCAGATGCTGGGCGCCCTCGTTTCCGCGCACAGCTACCGGCGCAACAGCCGCACACCTGGCTCGTTCGAGGTACGGATCGTCAACGCGAAGCAATTCCCGGAACTTCAGGAGAAGGGCCATTCGTTCGTTCGCGGAGGGCATGAGCGCCTGTGGGAGCCGGAGGACCTCCAGTCATTCACTCCGGTGCGGTTCGCCATTCCCGGACTGCTCGGATATGAGGGATTGGCGCTGGTCACCGATCCAGACGTATTTGCGGTGGGCGATGTGGCCGAGCTCTTCAGCCGCAATCTCGAAGGCAAGGCGATCTGGTGCAGGCCCCGGCCCGGATATCATAAGATCACCGATCCGCTGGCGACCTCTGTCATGTTGCTCGATTGCTCGAAGCTGAGGCACTGGCGCTTCGCCGATGACCTCAAGGCGCTGTGGGCGCACGAGGTCGATTATCTCGACTGGATCAATCTCAAGCGCGAAGACCTGAGCAGCGTCGGGCTGCTGGAGCCCGAGTGGAACGATTTCGACCGTCTCACGCCAGCAACGAAGCTGCTCCACAACACCAAGCGGCGAACCCAGCCGTGGAAGACCGGACTTCCGATAGACTTCACGTTCAAGGAGCGCGGGCTTCTCAATTTCGCCCTCCCGATTGTGCGCAAGCTAGCGCCCAATTACACGCGGCATCCGGACGAAAGGCAGGAAGCATTCTTCTTCGCCATGCTGGCTGACGCGCTCGATAGCGGCACCGTGACGAGGGAAGAGGTCGAGAAGGAGATTGGGCTCGGCCACGTTCGCCCCGATTCGAAGGCGCTCATCGAGCGATATCGCGGCCAGCTCTGGCCCGCACAGGCGGCAGCTCCAAGAGCAGCCTGACCCGTTCGGCGATGTCGCTCGTGAAATCGGGCGGATCGCTCGCCCGTGGCTCCTGGATCGTTCCGCCAAATCCGTGTTCCCGGAGTGACGCCCAGAAGAAACGCAGGTCACGTGGAAACAGGCGCTTGCCGGGGCGCAGCCGGTCGGCGAATGCGGTCGCTGCCTTGCCGAGCGGGCTTTTCGCAATAGGGATTATGCCGACGGGCTTCCCGGTGTTCACGGCGTCTGCGACCATCGCGACGCTGTCGGCCGTCACGTAGATCTCGTCTGCTGTGCCGATCATCGCCGCGTAGGAGGGCATGCCTTCGCGCGGCGCCATGAAGTTCGGGACGGCGGCCTTGGCAAGCTCGCCCGAGACCATCTCCAGCAAGCGAGCGGGAGTCCGCGGGCTGCCGATCGCGAGGACCGAACCGCCAGATCGCATTGCGATTGCGATCAGCTGGAGAAGCGAGGCCATCATCAGCGGCTCGGGCAGCTCCCAGTAGAGGGTGGGGCCGCCCAGCACGAACAGGCGGCGAGGGCGGGGCAGCGTCTCGATGGTCTCGAGCTCCGCCGGATTTCGAAATGGCTTTGCCGCAAGCTGGCTAAGAGCAAAGGGGATGCGAACGACATTCGGGGCATCGGGAACTGGATATTCGGGCGTCGGAACGACAAGGTCAAAGTAAGCAGGTGAAATGCGCGGGTAACCAAGGTGGACGGCACGCATCTTTCCGCCCGAGCGCTTCTTCAGCGCTCGCACGACCGGTACGCTTCGGTGTCCCGTCGAAATGGTGAGGTCCGGAGGCTCGCCTTCGAGCTGTCGGCGAGCGTCGGTTGTCAGGCTCGCGAGCGTCGCGCCAAGCAGCGCTGGCTGAAGCCGCCTCAGCTGGTTGAATTGCAGCCACTTTTCTTCGAAGGGGAGGCCGAGTGCCTCGGCCAGGGCCAGGATCTGGTTGTTGTCGCCCCGGTGCGGCCCGAGCAGCGCCCAGACGCGCGTTGGTGTGCCGCTCTTGTTGTTCATGCCCGCCATGGCCATTAAGCGGCGAGATCAGGAAAGACCATGTGCGGAATTGCGGGTTGGTACAGGCGCGGCGGCAAGGCGGTGCCGCAAGGCGCTCTCGTGGCTGCGTGCGATCGGATTCGTCACCGCGGCCCCGACGAAGACGGTTATTTCATCGATGGCGATTTCGGCTTCGGGATGCACCGGCTCAGCATCATCGACGTCGCTGGCGGCCACCAGCCGATGTTCAGTCCGGACGCCCGCCATGCGATCATCTTCAACGGTCAGATCTTCAATCACCCCGAGCTCCGCCGAGAGCTTGAAGGGACCTACAGCTTCAGGACCGATCACAGCGACACTGAAACGATCCTCGCCGCTTATCTGCGCTGGGGCGACGACGTCTGGCCGAGGCTCGAAGGCATGTACGCGGTGGCTATCTGGGACAAGCTCGAGAAGAGCCTGGTCCTCGCGCGCGATCCGATCGGAATTAAGCCGCTGTTCGTTACCGAGCAGAACGGCGGACTTGCCTTCGGATCCGAGATCACCGCCTTAAGGGCCCTGCCGGAGCATCGGTTCGAGGTCGACGGGCAGGGAGTCGATGACTTCTTCTGCTTCGGCCATACCTTGCCGCCCCGGACGATCTTCAAGCAGGTCCAGCCGCTCGAGCCGGCCCATGTGCTGCGCATTGGGCCCATGGGAGCACCGAAGGTCCGGCGCTTCTGGACGCCGAAGATAGCAGTTCGGGCCGGCCTGTCTGAAACCGAGTGGGTCGAAGAGACGCGGGCGCGCGTGCTCAACACCGTCGATAAGCACATGCTTTCCGATGTCCCGGTCGGCGCCTTCCTGTCTGGCGGGGTGGATTCGTCCGCGGTCGCCGCGGCGATGGCGCGGAGCGCCGGCGCCCAATTCAAGGCCTTTACTGTTGGATTCCCAGGTTCGCCGCGCGACGAAACGGCGGCAGCGGCACGCATCGCGCAGCACCTCGGGATTGAGCATGTCGTCCTTCCGATGCAGCCTCAGACGGCGGCGGACGTCCTGCCCGCGGTGCAAGCGGCGTTCGATGAGCCCACCGCGGCCACTTCGGCGGTGCCGCTGTGGTACTTGTCGCGGACCGCCGCCGAGCATGTGAAAGTCGTCCTTTGCGGGGAGGGTGGGGACGAGGTCTTCCTCGGCTACAACCGCCAGCGCTGGGCCCAGAGAATGGCGCGGTGGAAACCGCTCATCGAAGCAGTCGGGGCGGGAGGCCTCGTCGGGGGATTGCCCGAACTGCCATGGCGCAAATGGAATTATGGCCGCCAACTCGCTCGGCAGTTCGTCGAGGGCACGCGGCTTGGTGACGGGTACGAGC
This sequence comes from Sphingomonas sp., assembly GCA_045810725.1. Lineage (GTDB taxonomy): Bacteria > Pseudomonadota > Alphaproteobacteria > Sphingomonadales > Sphingomonadaceae > Sphingomicrobium. The sequence goes on from JBJMVK010000016.1 coordinate 23,806, forward strand.
GCTTCTTCGCCGCGGTATCGATCACAACACCAAGTCTTCGCGAACGGATCTACGATCCGGCATTTTTCGAGCAGAACGCGGTGCGGGACAGCTTCGAGCAGCGCGCCCTTGAACATTTCCCGACGGATCAGCGTTCTCGACTGACGGACCTGCAGCAGTTCGTCATGGGCGACCTTACCGTACATCTGCCGGCTTCCATGTGCCAGCGGCTCGATCGGTCGAGCATGGCCCATTCCCTTGAAGCGCGAGTGCCGTTCCTGTCGCACCGGTTCGTCGATTGGTCGCTTACGATTCCGACCGAGCTGAAGCTGAAGGGAAGCACCGGCAAACATGTGCTTCGCCGGGCCGTCGAGCCGTGGCTTCCCGATGGTGCACTGTCCCAGCGCAAAATCGGCTTCCAGCTACCGTTCGCCGATTGGTTTATCGGTGGCTTCAACGACTTCGCCCGGGAGGCCTGGCGGTCCTCCGGCATCGCTGACCTCGGCTTCCTCGACCGGCAGGGCATCGAGCAGTTGTTCGACGAGCATCGCCGCGGAGCGGCCGACCACGGACGGCTTCTCTACGCGGTCGCGATGTTCAGTTGCTGGTGGGACCAGCAGCGCACCTCCACGACGCTCGACGCGCTGCGCGTCCCCGCGGCAGCGGCACAGTGACGCCAAGCGTTTCCGTGATCCTGCCGGTGTACAACCGCGCGGACGTGCTGGCGCGCGCAATCACGAGCGTCCTTGAGCAGAAGCTTCGCGAGTTCGAATTGATCGTTGTTGACGACGGCTCGAGCGACGATTCTGCCACTCTTGCAGAATCCTTCGAAGATGATCGGGTTCGTGTCATCCGCCTCGACGAGAATCGCGGCGGCAATGCAGCGCGGAACGAGGGCGTTCGAGCCGCCAGAGCCCCGTTAATCGCCTTCCTCGACAGCGACGACAGGTACCTGCCAGGCAAGCTCGGCTGGATCGTCGCCGAATTCGCGCGGCGCCCCGAGATCGACTTGCTCGTCGACAGTTTCATCAAGGTCCAGCCCCCCGGCTCGCGCAAAGCCGAGATCGTCCGGCGAAACCCTATCATCAATGATCGCGAACAGTTTCGAACCGCATTGTTCAGAAGGCAATTGTGGAAAGCGACCCCCGCCATTAGCGTTCGGCGCGACGTCGCGATCAGTGCGGGGCTTTTCGACGAGACGCTTCGGCGTTTGCAGGACTTCGACTTCCTGATCCGATTGTCCCAGATCGCCAATTGCGTGTCCACGGACGAGGTTTTGTGGGTCAAATATTGGGACGTGAATGCGATCTCGGCGCAGGACAATATGATCGCCGCGAACATCGAGCTTGTCAGCCGTCATCCCGAGTATCTTAGCAGCCGCACCTATCGGCCGGGTCTCGCTTACGCGCTGCGGCTATCGCTCTGGCGGCGGCTCAAGCGCGGGGACATCGCCGGCATGGCGCGCGACGTCCGCGTCTTGGCCGATGCATTCGGGACGGGTGAGGCGGTCCGCCTCAGCTGGGAATCGCTGTTCCCGAGGCCGCGCCTAGTGGGATCCTGAATAGTCAAATACGCGGGCGAGGTGCTGCTCCACATAATCATCG
>JBJMVK010000017.1:0-14669 GCA_045810725.1 Sphingomonas sp.
CCATGGGCTTCCTGCGAAACCAACCAGCGTCCTCCCCGCGTCCAGCCTTCCCCGAACCTTCCGCACGGTCTCGTAAATCGGATCCAGCCGCGCCGCACAGCCCTTGAGATCCTCAAGCGCCGTATCGACAAGCGTTGGCGCCAGGCGTGGGCCCTCGCCGGCGATGAATGACAGGTTCTGCCCGATCGCGAACGGCACGATCAAGATGTCCGAGAAGAGGATGGCGGCATCGAGTTCCGGGAAGCGATCAAGCGGCTGGAGCGTGATTTCCGCAGCGGCTTCCGAATCATAGACCAGATCGAGGAACGCACCCTTGTCCTGCCGAAGCTGCCGATATTCCGGAAGGTAGCGTCCAGCCTGGCGCATCATCCACATCGGTACGGGATTGCGCCGCTCGCCCTTGAGGACGGCAAGCAAAGGCTTGTCGGCAAGCGCGCTCGGAAGGTCGGTCGGCATCGAAGCCACCCTTCTTCTCTCCCTTATTATATTAAGAATCTAAGATTGATGATGTAGTTGGGCGGGGGAGTGCGGGGTTTAGGCCCGGCTCCCCGAATTGCCAACAACGACCCGCGGGGGGGCGCTCTTGGAAAGACAGCGAGTCGTGACGAGTAGCGCCCATGATTCACAGCTTGGGGATGGATTCAGTCCCCGTGGATGAATCATCGAAAGGGCGGCCGGCGGCACGGCACAAATCGACGGTTGAGATGCTCCCCAGCACCGCGCTAGCCTTCCTTCGCGGTTTTTCCACAAGGTTGTTCCTTTGGGCCTTATCCTAGCTTCGACGAGCTCCATCCGCCGGCACATGCTCGACGCCGCGGGCGTCGCCTATGAAGCTGTGAAGCCCCAGATTGACGAGGAGGAGCTCAAGCTTGGCCAGTCCGATGCCAATGAAATCGCCACACGGCTGGCGATCGCGAAAGCGCTTAGTATTCCAGGCGACTGGGTGATCGGGAGCGACAGCGTAGTGACGTGCCTCGGGCGACTTTTCAGCAAGCCGCGCGACCGAAACGAGGCGGCCGAGCACCTGAGATTTTTCTCCGGCAAACAGATGCTCCTGACAAGCGCCGTCGCCCTCGGGCGAGGTGGAACGCTCGACTGGAGCCATGTCGAGACCGCGGCCCTTCGGGTGCGGTCGCTTTCGGAGTCCTTCATCCGTCACTATCTCGATGCCGAATGGCCGGAGGTAGGCTACACTGTCGGTGTCTTCCGGATGGAGGCGCGGGGCGTGCAGCTGTTCGAGCGAATCGAGGGAGATTATTTCACGATCCTCGGCATGCCGTTGATCCCGCTTCTTGGCGCCCTTCGCCATCGAGATCTTCTTCTCGCATGATCCGCATCGCCCTCACTGGATCGATTGGCATGGGCAAGTCGAGCGTCGCTAAAATGTTCGAGAGTGCGGGCGTGCCTGTCTTCGACGCCGACGCCGTCGTTCGCCAGCTGCAGGGGCCCGGAGGGGGCCTGATCGAGAAGATCGGCGAGATGTTCCCTGGCTGCGTGCGAAGTGGCACGCTCGACCGCGATTGCCTCGCCCAGATCGTACTGGCGGATCGCGCGAAGCTCGCGGCGCTGGAGTCGATCGTTCATCCGGCGGTCCGCGAATGGAGGGAGGCCTTTATCGCGAAGCACCGGCGCGCCCGCGCCTTGGTCTTTGAAATCCCGCTTTTGTTCGAGACTCACGGCGAGAAGGATTTCGACAAGGTGATCGTCGTCTCGGCGCCGCCGGAAGTGCAGCGCGCCCGCGTTCTCGCGCGCCACGGCATGACGCCGGAAAAGCTCGAATCGATCCTGGCACGGCAAATGCCGGACGACGAAATAAGACGACGCGCCGACCTTGTGATCGATACTGGCGGTGACCTATCCACAACTGAGGCGCAGGTCCGGGATATTCTGGCTTGCCTCGGCTCTTGCGGCGGATAGATTCCGGGCCGTGCGGGAAATCGTCTTCGATACTGAAACAACAGGTCTCAACCCCGCGGGCGGCGACCGCGTAGTCGAGATCGGCTGCATCGAAATCTTGAACCGCATCGAAACCGGGCGCCACTTCCACGCTTATTTCTTTCCCGAGCGCGACATGCCGCTCGAAGCGGAGATGGTGCACGGGCTGACCAACGCGTTCCTGTCGGACAAGCCGCTGTTCTCCGAACGGGCCGACGAGCTGCTCGAGTTCATCGAGGACTCGCCGCTTGTCGCCCACAATGCCGCCTTCGACTTCGGCTTTCTCAACTTCGAACTGGAGCGTTGCGGCAGGGCGCCGGTTTGCATGACCCGGATGCGCGACACGCTGCAGCTCGCACGCACCAAGCATCCCGGAGCGAAGCATAGTCTCGATGCCTTGTGCATGCGCTTCGGCGTCGATCGCAGCCAGCGGATCAAGCACGGGGCACTGCTCGACGCCCAGCTTCTAGCGCAGGTCTACGTGGAACTAACTGGTGGCCGGCAGATCGGCCTTGGCCTTGTTGCCGACAACCCGAGCGTCGCCGTGGCGCAATCGTCGCATCCAGTAACGGTCCGGGAAGTGCGCCCGCCGCGCCCTCATGTCGCCGCAGCGGAGGAACTGGAACGGCATCGCGCGTTTATCGCTCAGCTTATCAATCCGCTTTGGGCACGCTTCGCCGGCGTCTGTTGACGCAGGGTTTTGGCGGGTCCTAAGCGGTCCCGGTTCGAAGGAGCAGTCAAGTGGACGTTCGGGTCGCAGGACACCAGGTCGATACCAGCGAGTCGATGCGCGAGCGCGCGCAGCGGCGGATTTCCGAAATCACGGAGAAATATTTTTCCCGCTCAGTCGGTGCCGACGTGACGTTCGGGCGTGGCCCGAACAACGATTATACATGCGACATCGTCGCTCCGGTGGCACGCGGTGTGGTCCTCAAGGCGTCGCATGCTGCCCGCGAGGCCGAGATGGCGTTCAACGGCGCGGCGGATCGCATCGAAAAGCAGCTCCGCCGCTATGTGAGTCGTTTGAAGGATCACAAGGTGGAGGAGAGCGCCGAGGCGTATGTCGAGAATGCGGCTTACACGATCTTCTCTGCCGCGGAGGCCGCAAACGACGAGGAAGCGGGCTTCCCGGCGATCGTCGCTGAAACGAGGGTCGACATCCCGGAGGCCAGCGTTTCTGACGCGGTGATGCTGATGGATCTTAGGAACACGACGGCCCTGTTGTTCAAGAACAGCGGCACGGGGGAGTTCAACATGGTCTATCGCCGCGAGGACGGAAACGTCGGCTGGGTTGAGCCTAACAGGGTTTGAGGCCATCTTTTCTTTGGCCGGCGGTGATGCGACACACGCGCCGGCTTAGGGTTCGACCATGCACCTTTCAGATTTCCTGGACTTCGAGGCAATCAAGACCAGCCTTCCGGGCGGGAGCAAGAAGGCTTTGCTCCAGCAGCTCGCCAACCTCGCCGGACAGCGGCTTCAGCTCGAGCCGGCCGCGATCCTCACGAGCCTTACGGAGCGAGAGCAACTCGGATCGACCGGATTTGGACAGGGAGTCGCAATCCCACATGGCAAGATTGAGGGCTTGAAGCGAATCTACTGTCTGTTCGCGCGTGTCGCCGAACCACTCGACTACAAGGCGATCGACGGACGCCAGGTGGACCTCGTTTTCCTCCTGCTTTCGCCGCCCGAGGCGGGCGCCGACCATTTGAAGGCACTGGCCGCTATCAGCCGCGTGACCCGCCATGGTGCGACACTCGAGAAAATGCGAGGTGCTCGGAGCCGCGACGCGCTCACGGCCGTATTGATGGGCGCCGACGAGCGGGACGCCGCCTGAGCGAGCGCCTTCCGGCGGGCGTCGAGGTCTCTGCGATCCTGCGGCGCGCGGCTGCAGAAGGCAATTTCGCCACAATAATAAGGAAGGGTGATCCCGACCGCGGGTCGCTGCTCATCCTGGTGAGAAGTCGCGGCCGCCACGTAGCTTGCCTTGAGCGCGTGCTGAACTTGGACGGCAATTACCAGTGGCAGGTTGTGGGGCCCGGCGATTCGGCGGGTTCCGCCGACATTGCTGATTTCCTCGCGACGAGAGCACGCTTCGACGGAGATATGTGGGCTGTGGAACTGGATATCGCGGACCCTGAACGGTTCATCGCTGAAACGACCTCCGTGGGTTGACCCTTTCGGCGCATCGGTGAAAACCCGGAACAACACAAGAGCGGGGGGCATTCTCTCGGGGCCAAATTCCGAGAATGCCACGCGAGACGGGGAGTCGCGACAGGCGTAGGCGGAAGTATTCGCAAGTATAACGCGTCTGTTTTTCGTAGGTTCACCGCACAGTTACGGTTTCACTTTTGGCTTCTCTTCGTTCGGCGCTGCTTATTTGTGCTGCGCTCTCGGCTTCGACCATTGCACCGGCGCAGGCGGGACCTGCGAGCGAAACGCTCGTGTCGGTCGCGAACGCGACCTTGGCGACGCCTTCGGTCCCAGAGCTGATGGATCCGAATGGTGAGCCCCGGCTGTCGCAGCCCGACTCCGGCACCCAGGCTGCCCCGGCTGATGACCAGAACGCCGAGGATCTACCCCAAGCCGCTGTGGACCGGTCGGAAGACCTGGCTTCGATGGTTGCCGACCTCTCAAGTCCTGAGCCCGGTACCCCCGAGCTCGAATGCCTCGCAACCGGCATCTATTACGAAGCCAAGAGCGAATCTTTGAAGGGACAGCTCGCAGTCGGGCAGGTAATCGCGAACCGCGCCAGCAGCGGTGGCCGTTTCCCTTCGACTTATTGCGGCGTGCTCTTCCAGCGCGGGCAATTCTCCTTCGTTCACGGACATTCGCTGCCACACGTCGCCCACTCCAGCAGGCAGTGGCAGACGGCTGTCGCGATCGCAAAAATCGTCGACAAGGACCTTAAGGATCCGGTCGTCGGAAACGCGCTATTCTTCCATGCGCGATACGTATCGCCAGGCTGGCATCTGAAGCGAGTAGCTTCCATCGGCAACCACGTCTTCTTCCGTTAAATCTTCAGAGCGCGGGTGGGCGGCGGGCGAGCTTGGTCTCGCCCGCCTTTTCATTTGTTGCCATTTCGTTCTACGAAACCGGGATGGCCATTCAGTCCGAGTCCCTATGCTTTGCCGATGAGCAGCCGATCGCAGCGGATGTCGCGCGCGGGGTCACCCGCCTTTTGTGCCGTCAGGATCTTTTTCCGGTCTGCGAGATGCCGTTGCCAAACGGGCGTCGCGCAGATCTCATGGCAATCGATTCGAAGGGTGGCATGACGATCGTGGAGATCAAGGTCGCCAAGGCCGATCTCGTCGGCGACGGCAAATGGACCGACTATCTCGAATATTGCGATCGCTTCTTCTGGGCGGTTCCGCCCCACTTGGCGCACATTCTCGAAGAGGACCGCTATCTGCCAGGAGATGCGGGCCTGATCGTTGCCGACCGATACGACGCGGCGATCGTCCGCCAGGCAGCGCACCGACCCCTTGCCCCTGCGCGGCGCAAGGCAGAACTGCTGCGGTTCGCGCGCCGGGCCGCGAGGCGGCTTGCGGCTCAGATCGATCCGTCCTTGGGCGACCTCAATTAGCGGCCGTCGAGCCGCCTCTCGGCTTCTTGTCGTTGATCAACTTCTGGATGTCGCGGGATCGGCTGTCCCGGTTTGCATAGTCGCGGGCGGAATAGCCGGCGACGCTGTCTGTGCGGTCAGGATCGGCACCCGCAGCGAGGAGGTCTCTCACCATTTTCGCGTCCCGCCGCTGAACCGCGATGATGAGCGCGGTTTCGCCTGACCTGTTGGTCGCGTCCACCTTGGCGGCAAGGCCGAGCAGCCATCCGATTGCTTCATCGAACCCAACCTTGGCCGCGGTGATCATCGGCGTATCGCCTCCAGCGCCTTGCCCGTTCGGATCGGCGCCCCGGTTGAGGAGAAACCCGGTCCAGTCGCGATCCGAAGCCCTGATCGAAATGATGAGCCCGGTATCGCCCTTGTCGTCCTTGGTGTCGATGATCGTCGGGTGGCTGGCGATGAGCTGGGTCGCCTTGTCGCCGTCGCGCTTCTGCACGGCATCGATAAAATCATGCCCGTCATTGCCCCCGAGTTGAGCGACGGCCGGTGTCGAAAGCAGCGCGAGCATGCCGGCTGCAACAGCGATTCTGAACGACTTCATGGACTTAGCCTCGAGATTCCCCGCTTGATCGGGATGGATTAGCAGAGCAAGGCTCGACTTGTCATGAACAGCGCCGGTCAGTTTTGGGAAAAGCCCTTGAGCACGCTCCATCGCGGCGAGTGGGAAGCATTGTGTGACGGTTGCGGGCGCTGCTGTTTGCACAAGCTCGAGGACGAAGAGACGGGCCTGCTTTATCCGACCAATGTCGCATGCAAGCTGCTCGATCGACGCCACGGACGGTGCCTCGATTATAACAATCGAATGAAGCGCGTTTCGGATTGCGTGAAGCTCGACCCCAAGAATCTGGATCGGCTGGATTGGCTACCCGAAACCTGTGCCTATCGACTGCGCGCAGCGGGCGAACCGCTTCCGGATTGGCATTACTTGATCTCCGGGAGCCGCGAGACCGTCCATGAGGCGGGACAGTCGACGCGGGGCTGGACTGTCAGCGAGGAAGACGCGGGCGAGCTCGAATATCATGTGGTCGAACGGCCGCTCTGAAGCGTCGCTCGAAGCGGCGTTGCCAGTCCCCATCGAAGTTCGCCGAGTGCGTACCGCAAGGCGCCTGCGCCTGCGCTTCGACGAAGCTGCTGGCGTGCTGAAGCTCACCTGCCCATGGCGGACGAGCCGCCGGACGGCGCTTGGCTGGGCTCTCGACCAGCGCGATTGGATCGACGCGCAGCTCGCGAGGGCGGAGCCCGGCGAACCGTTCATTCCGGGCGTGACGATCCCTGTCGACGGCGAGAACGTGAGAATCGCTTGGCGCGAAGACTGGCCGCGCACGCCCAGCCTCGTGGGCGGCGAGCTCCGCTGCGGCGGCCCCGAAGCCGCCGTCCCGAGGCGCGTCGAAGCATTTCTGAAGCGGCGCGCCCGCGACACCCTCTCGCTCGACATAGCGGAATATTCAGCGGCGGCAGCGGTTACTCCCCGCTCGGTGACGATCGGCGACGCAGCGACGCGCTGGGGCAGTTGCTCCTCACGGGGTCGCATCCGAATGAGCTGGCGCCTGATCTTCGCGCCGCCCCAGGTGCGGCGTTATGTTGCCGCGCACGAGGTCGCGCATCTCGTTCACCTGAACCACGGCCCCGAGTTCAAGGCCTTGGAAGCGCGACTTTTCGGTCCCGGACTTTCCCAGGCGAAAGCAACGCTACGTCGCATAGGGCCGGGGCTGCGACGGGTCGGCCGGGGGCGTTGACCTCGGCTGCGGCTGCGTCGGAATTCCCGGCTGGCGCGGCTGCGGTGGAGGTACGGGGGGCCTTCTGACCAGCGGCTGCTGTTGCGGCGGGAACGCCTGGTCGAGTTCCTGCTGCGTCGGCGCGCCCGTGCCGTCGGGCTGGACCGTCGGTTGCTGCTGCTGATAGCCCTGGTCCGTGGGCGGGGGAGTGCCGATCGGCATTCCGTTCTCGTCGACCATCATCGGTCCGATCTCGTTCGTATCGACGGCCTCGTCGCCGTATATCTCCTCTTCTGGAGTCAGCTGCCAGTCTGGCATTGGTACCTGGGTCTGGAACTGCTCGATCGGGCGATTGGCGACGGCCACGCTCATGAAGTCGTGGAAAGCGCGGGCGGGCGCTGTTCCGCCCTGGAGGCCGCCCACCGGCTTGGCGTCGTCGCGGCCCATCCATACGCCCGTCGTCAACCCGCTCGAGAAACCAATGAACCAGCCATCCTTGTTGGACGTGGTTGTGCCCGTCTTGCCTGCCACAGGCCGGCCTATCTGCGCGGCGCGCCCCGTACCCGAAAGCACGGCCGATTGGAGTAGGTCTGTCATCTCGCCCGCAACCCATGGCGCGACCAGCACCCGGCCTTCGTCGGTGTCATGCTGGTAAAGGAGGCGCCCGTCGGCGGTGACCACGCGCCGGATCCCATAGGGCGTCACCGCAACTCCGTTGTTCGCGACCGACGCAAAAGCGCGGGTCATCTCGATCAGCCGAACGTCGCTCGATCCGAGCACCATCGACGGGTAAGTCGAGATCGCAGTCGTGATCCCGAAGCGGCGAGCCATGTCGGCGATGGTCGAGAACCCGACCTGCTGGCCAATCTTTGCACTGATCGTGTTGATCGAGCGCGAGAAAGCCTCACGCAAAGTCACGGGCCCGAGATTGGTCCGGGTCGAATTGCGGGGAGTCCAGCCGTTGATCGTCACTGGCTCGTCGACGATTGTGTCGGTTGGCTTCATCCCCGATTCGAGTGCCGACAGATAGACGAACAGCTTGAACGCGGATCCCGGCTGGCGCTCCGCCTGCGTTCCACGATTGTAGATCGAGTTCACATAATCCTTGCCCCCGACCATGGCGCGAACGGCTCCGTCACGGTCTATCGCGACGAGTGCCCCTTGCGTTCCATCCGGCGCGTTGGCCCGGATCGCCTTGTCGCCCGCGACTTGCATGCCGGGATCAAGCGTCGTCCAGACGTCGATCGGATCGGTCGTCTGGTCAATCAGCGTGTCGAGCTGCGGAAGCGCCCAGTCGGTGAAGTAGCGGACGCTGTTGTTGCTCGTCGTCTGCTGCACCCTGATCTTTGCGGGATCGACCGAAGCGGCGTCGCTCGCGCTGATGAAGCCGTTGCGCACCATCGTCTCGAGGACCACGCTGGAACGGTCCCTCGCCGCTTCGACGTCCGCCGTGGGCGAATAGTTGGATGGTGCCTTGACCAATCCGGCGATGATCGCGGCCTCGCCAAGGCTGAGGTGATCGGCGCCGTGACCGAAGAACTTGCGTGAGGCCGCGTCGATTCCATACGCGCCGCCGCCGAAATAGACTCGGTTGAGATAGAGCTCGAGGATCTGGTCCTTGCTGAATTTCCGCTCCAGCGCCATCGCGAGGATGGCCTCCTTGATCTTCCTCACGAAGCTTCGGTTGTTGGTAAGGAAGATGTTGCGCGCGAGCTGCTGTGTCAGGGTCGAAGTCGCGCTGACCTTGTGGTTCTTGACCGCGGCAGAGCCGACAGCGCGCGCGATGCCGATGGGGTCCACACCGATGTGACTCCGGAAACGGCGGTCTTCGGTGGAGATGATGGCGGCGCGCATTTCGGGCGCGATCTGGTCGTAGGTGAGCCAACGCCCGAAGCTCGGCCCGAGCTGCAGCAGGACCTGCCCGTTAGCGGCCCGGACGCGGATCATTTGCCCAAGGTCGTTGCGCTTGGTCAGCTCGCCGTAGCTCGGGAGATAGGCCGTCGCGACGGCGACCGCCACGACGAGCGCGAGCACTCCCAGGAGCGCCGCATAGGCAAGGCCCTTCACTATACGCATCAATGTCGAACCCTTCTGGGAGCCTTGTCCGGAACGCTTTTGGGCCATTCAGGACACGGGATAGAAAGCTGCGCGTCGTGCGACAATAGGCCTGCAGTCCCAAGGCCCCGTCATTCACAGGCTGCTGCTGGCCCTGAGCGCCCCGCGTCGAAGGTTAGCCGCCGATTAACCCTGTTTTAGTCAGTCGGCGGGTAGGCGTGGAGCAATGCGCGCTTCCAAGGCTCCTGCGCTGTTCCTCGCGGCATTGGCCGCAGCCGCCGCGAGCCAGTCGCCCGCGAGCGGACAGTGCCGCTTGTGCGCAAAGCCGACCACGACGGTCACGCAGTCCACCGACGGTGACGGGATCGATCTCGAGATCGCGACGGACCTGGACTTCGACCGGCTCGTTCCCGGGGGTAACGGCCAGGCCGCCGCGGTGATCCGCCCCGACGGATCCACCGCCGCAGAAGGAAATCTCCTGCGCGTCAGTCCCCGCGCGATGGTCGGCACTGCGAGGGTGCATGGCACGCCCGAGCGCACCATTCGCGTCGAGCTTCCGCGCCGGATCGAGCTTTACTCGATCGGCGGAGGGCAGATCAGCGTCGACGAGGTCGTCAGCGACCTCCCTTCCCTTCCAAGGCTGGATTCAGGCGGAAACCTGACCTTTCGATTCGGCGGGCGGGTGCGCATCAGCGGCGATGCCGATGGCGACTATCGCGGCGACATGCCGATCACTGTTGAGTACCAATAGAGGCAGGCCTTCCCCCAATGCGAACAATAGCATCCGATGCGGTGCGAAGCCTAATCGATCATTAACCATGCCCTTGAGGGAAGCCGTAAGCGGGCAGGGTTAATAGCGGCGCCACGGATGACGCGTCTTCGACTCGGGCAGCCGGAATTTGACCAGTGGGGAATTCATAATGAAGAAGATCCTGACCTCCGCCGGTGCGCTCGCCGCCCTGGCAGTCACGACGCCGGCTGACGCCTCAAACACGGCGCAGGCCAATGCCAGCGTCAACATCGTCTCGCCGTTGTCGCTTACGAAGAACACGGACCTGAACTTCGGGACGGTCGTCGGGCCGTTCGCGAGCCAGGTCGTGCATGTCGATACCACGGGCGCTCGCAACTGCGGTGGACTCACCTGCTCGGGCACCTTCGGCGCCGCGACTTTCACGGTCACCGGCACGCCCAGTCAGGACGTGACGCTCACCATTCCAGCTTCGGTGACGCTGAATGGCCCGGGCGGTTCGCTCAACGTCGACATGTCGACGGACAAGCCCGCCGATCCGACGCTCAGTGCAGCCGGTAGCGCGAGCTTTGGCGTGGGCGGCAAGCTGACGATCCCGTCGGGGACTGCTGATGGCGTTTACTCGAACACCTTCAACGTGACCGCAAACTACAAGTAAGCCGGTCAAAGCCCGCCGCGGCATCGCGGCGCCGGCTCGACGAGGGGTCGCCGGTCACCGGCGACCCCTTTTTCGTGCGACCGCAGCCATCATGGTTGACGGAAAATCAACCATTACCCCGCACAAGCGGCATTATTTTCGAACGGCCGAAAGCGAGATGACGATGCAGGCGCGATCATTGCTGCCCCTCCTCGCAGTCCTCGGCGGTGCCGTAGCAACGCCAGCCATGGCGGTGACACAAAGTGCGACCGTGAAGGTGAACGTCGTAAAGCCGCTCACCCTCAGCGCGCTTCAGAACATGGATCTTGGGACGCTCACGCTCGCCGGCGGCACCTGGTCTAATGTCGCGGTCGGCATCACGCGCGCCGGCGTCCTTAGCTGCGGCAACACCAATGTCGTTTGCTCAGGCTCCACCTCAGTGGCACGTTTCAATGTCACAGGCACCAACAAGCAGGTCGTCCTCATCACCGCGCCGAACGTTACCATGACGAACCAGGCGGATTCGTCGAAGACGCTGACCTTGGTGGTCGACAATCCGGGGAGCGTAACCCTGACCTCTTCGGGAGCACCGGGGATCAGCTTCGATCTCGGCGGCTCGGTCACCCTAAGCTCGAGCACTGCTGATGGTACCTACAGCGGCACCATGAACATCACGGTCGACTACCAGTAAACGGTAGACTTCTTTCCACTCATGGTTGACCGAAAATAAACCATTCCGGGGCAGAACGGCGGCGACCGCTCCAACAGGAGCAAAGTGGGGAATCGCCGGATGTTTGCTTTGACCAGGAAGACTGGCCCGGTCGTGGCCGCTGCCGCGTTCGTCGCCGCTCTGTCGGCTCCCGCGCACGCGGGCGTGGGAGACCTGCTCGTCGCGCCGACGCGCGTCGTGCTCGATGGGGGCAAGGGCAGCGAAATCGTGCTCAACAATATCGGCGACGCGCCGGCGACCTATCGCATTTCCGTCGAATTTCGTCGGATGACCTCTGATGGCAATCTTGAGGATGTCACCGAGCCGACCACACAGGAGAAAGAGGCGGAGGACATGATCGTCTACGCGCCGCGGCGCGTGACCCTCGCTCCTCACGAGCCGCAGTCGATACGGATCGCCGCGCGTCCTCCCCAGGGCCTTGCTGACGGCGAATATCGGGTTCACCTGCTGTTCCGCGCCGTTCCGGACTCGACCCCGGTTACACAGAAGAGCGAGGAAGCGACAAAGGGCCTCCGCCTGCAGCTGATTCCAGTGTACGGCGTGACGATCCCCGTGATCGTGCGCTTGGGAAATCTCCAAGCGACCGCGGGGATCACGAATGTCGCTCTTGAAAAGAAGGATGGCAAATCCGTCATCTCGCTCGATCTCAGTCGGTCGGGCTCACGCTCGACGTTCGGCGAGGTCGATGTGCTGAAGCCGGGCGTCAAGGATCCGATCGCGGTGCAGAAGGCCGTTGCCGTCTACACCGAACTCGGCAAACGCCGAGTCAGCATCCCCGTCGACGACAATTACAAAGGCGAGCTTCAGGGCCCTGTCACCCTCCGGTACGTCGAGACCTATCGCGACGGGAACGAGAAGATCGCAGAGACTCAGGCGGTTCTTCGCTAGGGGAGCGGAGAGGCGCGGAAGGTTCCGGTCGTGCTCGGCGGGCACAACTGGCTGCGAAAGGCGGCGGTGCTGCTGGCATTTTGGGCCGGCGGCCTCGCCGCATCGTCTCCTGCCCGGTCCGCGTCCGCGCCTGCCTGGGCGGCCGACCCCGACGACCAATTCCTGCTGGACGTCCGAATCCGCCAGCTTCAGCTGGGTGATGGTGTTCGCGCCTACAAGACACCGGAGGGCACTTGTGTCGTCTTAGGCGACTTTCTGACGACGCTCGACGTGCCGATGCACATCGATCTGACCGCGAAGAAGGCGAGCGGCTGGGCCTTCAAGGAATCCAACAAGATCTCAATAGATTACGGCGGGTCGACTGCCGTCTTTGGGGGGAAAATCGAGCGGATCCCCAACGGAACGATACGCGAAACTCCGGAGGGCTGGTGCATCGAGGCGAGCGCACTGGCGCGATGGTTTGGAATTGGCGTCGATCCGGTTACAGCCGGGTCGGTGCTCCTGCTCCGCTCGGACCAGAAGCTGCCGGTCGAGCTCGCAATGGAGCGGGAGGCGCGAGCGGCGCGGATCAAGCCGGCTAAATTCGACCTTGCCGGCTTGCCCCAAGTAAGAATCCCCTATCGGATGTGGCGCGCCCCGGCGCTCGACTTCGTCGTCAGCGCAGGAGTGACCTACCGCGCCAGCGACGGGATGCGCGTCGATCGCCAGTCTTCCGTCTATGCGGCGGGCGAGATCGCGCACCTCAGCTACGACGCACAGGTGACGACCGATCAATCTGGCCTGCCCTCGAGCATCCGCCTGCGCGCGTACCGTTCCGATCCGGACGGCCAGCTGCTCGGGCCCGCCAGGGCCACGCACTTCGGTCTGGGCGATGTCGAAGGATTTGACAGCAAGCTCACGGGCACGGCGACGTTCGGGCGCGGTGCAGTGATCACCAATCGACCGTTGACGAGCCAGACCGCGTTCGACCGGACCCATTTCGAAGGCGACCTCCCGGCTGGCTGGGAGGCGGAACTGTATCGGAACGAGGAACTTCTAGCCTTCGCCAAGCCGACTTCAGACCAGCGCTATGTATTTGATGATGTACAGCTTCTCTACGGTGAGAACCGAATAAGAATTGTGCTTTACGGCCCCCAGGGCCAGATCAAGGAGCGCGACGAACTGGTGAATGTTGGGCAGGACAACGCGCCGCCCGGCAAGACTTGGTATTGGGCGGGCTTCAACCAGCCCAATCGCGACATCTTCACGCTTCACGAGCCTCCGGACGGAGCCAATCTACCGCAGGCTCAGGCGACGGTTGCCCTCGAGCACGGCATCGACGATCGAACGTCCGTCTCCGCCCTCGCTCGCGAGATGCTCATCGACGACCAGCACGTGACCTTCCTCGAAGGTTCCGTCAGGCGCTCGATCGGTCTCGCGATGATCGAGCTAGGCGCTTCGCGCGAATCGAACGGCGGAACTGCTGCGAGGGCGCAGGTCCTGGGCAAGATCGGCCCGGTCAACGTCGACGCGGAAGCGCTTCTTGCAAATGATTTTCATTTGAACGGAGGTCAAGTGGAGAGCCTGCGGGACTATTCGGTTGCGCTCGACGCTCCGCTGAGACTTGGCAGGACCGTCTTCCCAGCGCATGCGGACGTCCATCTGACGAACAGGCCCGACGGAACCAGGCGATTAGATGCCGCGGCGCGCCTGTCGGCCAACATCGAGCGGTTCAACCTCGCGACGGAGGTCCATTACCAGAGACAATATCTGACCGGCGAGCGTTCCCCGGGAAATACGACGATTGACGTCATGGGCAGCGGCCGAATCGGTGACGTGCGGCTTCGAGGCACGACCGAGTTCAACGTATCGCCCGCTCCGCGCATGCGCACAGCCGAGCTCGAGGCCTATTGGTCCCTGAGCGACAATGTCGATCTCGATGGCGACCTCGCTTATGAAGCGACCGCGCACCGCCTGCGGGGCAAGCTCTCTTACGTGCGGCGCCTCAGCACCATGGCCGTCGCACTGACCGGCGAGGCCGCCACCGACGGCTCGGTAGCGTTCGGCGTCAACCTCAATTTCTCTCTCGATCCGATGCACCGCTTCAAGCTCTCGAGGATGCCGATCGCCCAAGCCGGCGAAGTCCACGCGGTGGTCTACCGCGACCTCAACGACAATGGAGTGCAGGATCGCGGCGAGCCCTTCGAGAAGAATGCAGTCGTTACGACCGGGACGCAGCAGGCCGAGCGGCCCTCAGATTCGCGCGGCTCGGTAATAGTCGCCGGGCTGACGCCCTACCAGCCGATCGCGGTCGGCGTGGATGTCACCAGTCTCGACGATCCGATGCTGGTACCCAAAAA
>JBJMVK010000018.1:0-6965 GCA_045810725.1 Sphingomonas sp.
GAATTCCGCCATTCTCAGGCAAAATTATCGTGGAGACTCAACGACTTAAGTGTGGGTGGAGGCCCGAGCCGGAATCGAACCGGCGTGCAAGGATTTGCAGTCCTCTGCGTAACCACTCCGCCATCGGGCCTGGGAGAGCTTGGACCTTTGCCGCGACCTTCCCCCCGCGGTCAAGCCTGCCGACGCAGCCGTCGAACTTTCGATGAAAGGCGGTTGGCTCGGCTTCCAAGCTCTATATATGAGCGCCGACGTCTTGAACTCGAAGTGTATTAGCGGCATATAACAGCAATGACGGTGCAAACCCCAATTCCCGATTTCGCAGCCGCGCGCCTCGCGATGATCGAGAGCCAGCTGCGACCGCAGGGCGTCACCGATCCCGTGGTGCTCGGCGCCATGGGGAAGATTGCTCGAGAGAGGTTCCTGCCGCCCGAGACGCGGCCGCTCGCGTACGTCGACCGGGCCGTCTCCATTGGGAATGGCCGGTTCCTTGTGGCGCCAGCGGTTCTCGGATCACTGCTCACTCAGATGAAGCCCCAACGTGGCCAGCGTGCGCTCGTCGTTGGCGCCGGCACCGGCTATTCGGCCGCGGTGCTCGAGGCCATGGGCCTTGCGGTAACGGCGCTTGAAAGTTCGAGCGAGCTTTCCGCCATCGCGCGCGAGAGCGGTCTCGAGATTGTCGAAGGCCCGCTCGATTCCGGTTGGAAGAGGGCTGCGCCTTATGACCAGGTCCTCATCGACGGGGCCGTCGAATATATCCCTCACGCGATTGTCGAGCAGCTGGCGGACGGTGGCCGGCTCGGAACTGCGCTCGCCGACCGCGGGATCACGCGCCTCGTTGTCGGCCGAAAGGCGGGCGGGGCATTCGGTTATCTGTCCTTGAGTGATGCGGGGGTTCCCGCGCTCCCGGGTTTCACGCGGCCCAAGGCCTTCACATTCTGAAGAGGTTTTCTCGAGTGGTTCGCAAGCTCCTCACCGGATCGCTGATCGCTGCCCTGATGGCGGGGACGGCCGGCGCCGACACGCTGCGCGACGCGCTCGTCTCGGCCTACAACAGCAACCCGACGCTCACCGCGGAGCGCGAGGCGCTCAAGGTTACCGACGCCAATGTCGCGATTGCCAAGGCTGCGGGACGTCCCCAGGTGAGTGCCACGGTCGGCGTCAACAAGGATTTGACCCGTAGCGGCATTCTTCAAACCGAAGGCAATGGACCGACCCTCTCGGCGGGACTGGACATCAGCTACCCTTTATTCAACGGCGGCAGCGTCCGAAATAACGTCCGCGCCGCCGAGACTCGAGTGGAAGCCGGGCGCGCAACGGTTCGGGCAGTCGAAGGCGACGTCTTCACCCAGGCGGTGACGGCCTACATGGACGTGATCCGGGACCGCGCGATCGTCGAGCTCAACGAGAACAACGTGAAGGTGCTCGGGACCAACCTCGAAGCCACCCGCGACCGTTTTCAGATCGGCGACCTCACCCGCACCGACGTGGCACAGTCAGAAGCGCGGCTTCAACTCGGCCGGTCGCAGCTTGCCGAGTCGCAGGGCCGGCTCGCCGCGAGCGAGGCTACTTATCGCCAGGTGATCGGCCATGCGCCCGGTGCGCTCGCGCCGCCGCCGCCACTTCCGCCGCTTCCGACGACGCCCGACGAAGCCGTTCGCATCGCGCTCGCGAACAACCCCGATCTGTTTTCGATCTCGCGACAGGCGCTCGCAGCCGGCTATGACGTGCGGGTTGCGGAGGCGAGCCGCCTTCCGACGCTCTCGGCGGTCGGAAGCGGCACTTATATCAACGAACTCGGCGGCCACCTTCTTGGAGTCCCAAGCACGGGCGGCCAGACGACCGTCGGCTTGAGCGCCAACATCCCAATTTTCCAGGGCGGCTTGCCGGCCGCGCGCATTCGCCAGGCCCAGGCTTTGCAGGGGCAGGTGTTCGAGCAGGTCGTCGGCACAGAGCGCGCGGTTGTCCAGACTGCCCGCGCTGCCTTTGCAAGTTACGATGCCGCGCAAAGGGCAATCCAGGCCGAGACGGTCGCGGTCCAGGCCAATGAACTCGCGCTCGAAGGCAACCGCGCCGAGCAGAGCGTCGGCACCCGAACCATCATCGAAGTCCTGAATGCAGAGCAGGAACTCCTCAACTCGCAGGTCGCGCTGGTGACCGCGAAGCGTGATGCTTACGTCGCCGGCTTCCAGCTCCTGAACGCGATGGGCCAGGCGCAGGCGCAGGACCTCGGCCTCGACGGCGGGCCGCTCTACGATCCGCTCGGCAATTATCGGCGCGTTGCGAACAATTGGAACGACTGGGCGACAGACCCGACCCATGTCCCGGTCTCGACCCGCACTGTCAGCCCGCAGGAGCTGCCGCCAAATCCGATCGTTACTCCCGCGATCGATCCAGCGCACATCGATTCCGGTCCGGCCATTCCCCCGAGTCTCTCCCCGGCGCCGGCCACCGGGACGGTCCCGCCGCCGGCATCGTCGCCCGAACGCGGGTGATGTCGCGACTTGCGGCGTGACTCCGTTGCGCCATTGAAGCTATCGTCGGCGAATGCAGTCCACCGGCCGCGAACCCTCGATGGAAGACATCCTTGCGTCGATCAAGAAAGTGATCGCCGAGGAGAAGGAGCTGCGCTCCGCGGCACGCCCCGTCGCGGCGGTCGAAGATGAAGTTCTTCCGGAGGACTTCAGCGCAGGGACCCAGGAGGACGTGCTCGAGCTCAACGAACCGCTTGCTCCAGCAGTCGATCTGGGGCCACCGCTGGTGGACGAGGGAGCCGCCGGCCAGAGCCGCCAGGCGCTGGAGCAGCTCCAGACCGTCGCTGCGACCATAACCGCAGCACCGCAGGCTAACCCCCTCGAAGACATGGTGCGCGAGATGCTCCGGCCGATGCTCAAGCAATGGCTCGACGAACATCTGCCGCAAATGGTCGAAGAGCATGTGAAGCGCGAAATCACGCGGATCACCGGACGACCACTCTAGTCCTTGCGCGCCGGCGCGGCTTTGCTACGCCTGCGTCATGATCAAGCCGATGCTCCTCCTCGCCGCCGCGGCCGTTGCGCTCGCCGCTTCTCCCGCCGCGGCCCGCCCGATGACCGCCCTCGACCTGCAGTCGATGCACCGCCTCGGCTCGCCCGACGTGTCGCCGGACGGCCACTGGGCCGTGTTCACCGTATCGACAACCGACTGGGACAAGAACAAGCGCGTCAACAGCCTGGACCTCCTCGATCTCACCAGGCCGGGAGCGCAGCCGCGGCCCGTCGCCGGGGCCGAGAAGGGGCATGACGCTATCTTCGGTTCGGATGGCGCGCTGTGGTTCCTGATGCCGGTCAAGGACCAGGACCAATTGTTTCGAATGCCGGTCGGCGGCGCGCCGGTGCAGGTCAGCAGCTTCAAGGGCGACATCGGCGGGTTCAAGCTTGCGCCGTCGGCTGACCGTGTCGTCGTCTGGGCCGACCGCGACCTTCGCTGCTCGAACCTGAACTGCGGCGAGCTCCCGAAGGACGCGAAGATCGGGTCAGGACGAACTTACGACCAACTGTTCATCCGCCACTGGGACACGTGGATGGAGCCTGGGGTACGCTCGCGCCTGTTCACGTTCCCCGTCGCGGACCGGAAACTGAGCGGTGGCGGAGTTCCGATCGAGGGCAGTCTCGTCGGCGACGCTCCTTCGAAGCCCTTCGGCGGGGGCGAGGAAATCGCGTTCTCACGAGACGGACGGACCATCTATTTCACGCTCCGCGAGGCGGGCCGCATCGAAGCCAAGTCCACCAACCTCGACATTTTCTCGGCTCCCACCGACGGATCCGCGCCGCCTGTGAACCTCACGGATGCCAATGATGCCACCGATGCGCTTCCCGTTGTTTCGCCCGACGGTCGAACCTTGGCTTATGTCGCCATGGCGCGCCCAACCTACGAGGCGGACCGCCAGGTGCTCATGCTGCGTGACCTCGCCTCGGGCCAGGTTCGCCCGCTGACCCAGGCGTGGGACCGGTCCGTCGGCTCAGTCGAATGGACGAAGGACGGCAATAGCCTGCTGGTTACGGCCGAGGACACGCTCGAGGGACCCATTTTCCGGGTCGACGCCTCAAGTGGCAAGGTCACGCGCCTGACGGGTGACGGCAATTACGGCAATGTCCATGCGCTCGCCGGCGGCGGAGCGATTGCGACCATGAACAGCATCATGGCGCCCGACGATCTATACCGCCTCGATGCGCGTGGCGGACCAACGAGGCTGACGGATCTCAATCGCGAGCTCCTTGCCCAGCTCGACCCGGTCACGTTCCAGAAATTCAGCTTCGCGGGTGCGAACAACGACAGCGTCTGGGGCTGGACGCTGAAGCCGACCGGAACGACGGCGCCCCTGCCGATCGCCTTCGTTGTTCACGGGGGACCGCAGGGAAGCTTCAACAACAGCTGGTCGTACCGTTGGAACCCCCGGCTCTTCTCCGCTCCAGGCTACGCCGTTGTCAGCGTCGATTTCCATGGGAGCGAAGGCTACGGCGAGGCTTTCACCGACGCGATACACCAGAATTGGGGAGGCTGGCCGCTCGAGGACCTGCAGAAGGGCCTCGCTTACGCTGCTGCGCACGATTCTCAGCTCCAGGCGGACAACGCCTGCGCGCTGGGCGGATCTTACGGCGGCTATATGATGAACTGGATCGAGGGGAAGTGGCCCGACCGCTTCAAGTGCATCGTCCAGCACGACGGCGTCTTCGACGCTCGGGCGATGGCATATGAGACCGAGGAACTATGGTTCGACGAATGGGAACACGGCGAACATCCTTATTATGAGGCGCCGCAGGAGTTCGAGCGCTGGAATCCGGTCAATTTCGTGCAGAACTGGAAAACGCCGCAGCTGGTCGTCACGTCGGAAAACGACTTCCGCATTCCCTACACCCAGGGCATCGCCGCCTTCACTGCGCTCCAGCGACGCAACATTCCCTCGCGACTTTTGATTTTCCCGGACGAGAACCATTGGGTGCTGAAGCCCAAGAACTCCGTCCAATGGTATCACGAGGTGTTCGGCTGGCTACGCCAATGGCTGGGGCAGGGGCAGCCGGTTCCGGACGCGCTTCCCGCCTCAGCGCCGACGCCTGAACACGGCGAGCGAGGTTGATGCTGCAACGCCGCATCGCTAACCGCGTGCGGCCATGAGTGAGCTTCCCAAGACCTTCGATCCGGGCGCAATCGAGCAGCGATGGTACGAACATTGGGAGGGGCAAGGATTGTTCCGACCCGACCGCCCCGAAGCGCGGCCATGGACCATCGTCATGCCGCCGCCGAACGTCACCGGCTCGCTCCATATCGGCCACGCGCTCGACAACACGCTCCAGGATGTCCTCACGCGCCGCGAACGAATGCTCGGCAAGGATGCGCTGTGGGTGGTCGGAACCGACCATGCCGGAATTGCCACCCAGATGGTGGTCGAGCGCAACCTCGAGAGCCAGGGCCTCAGCCGACCGGAGATCGGGCGGCAGGCTTTCCTCGAGCACGTATGGGAGTGGAAGGCCCAATCGGGTGGAGCGATCACGCGCCAGCTGCGCCGCCTGGGCGCGTCCTGCGACTGGGCGCACGAGCGATTTACGATGGACGAGGGCTTCAGCCGCGCGGTGATCCACGTCTTCGTCGAGCTTTACAGGCGCGGCCTCATCTACCGCGACAAGCGCCTCGTGAACTGGGACCCCAAGTTCCAGTCGGCGATCAGCGACCTCGAGGTCGAGACCAAGGACGTCGAGGGCAGGTTCTGGACGCTGAGCTATCCGCTGGCGGACGCCAGCGGGGCGATCCAGGTCGCGACGACGAGGCCCGAAACGATGCTCGCCGACATGGCCGTCGCGGTCCATCCGGACGACGCGCGTTACAAGGCACTCATCGGCAAGCAGATCAGCCACCCAATCACTGGCCGACTGATCCCGATCATCGCCGACGAACATGCCGATCCGGAACTCGGCTCAGGCGCCGTGAAAATCACTCCGGGCCACGACTTCAACGATTTCGAGGTCGGCA
Source organism: Sphingomonas sp. (assembly GCA_045810725.1). Lineage (GTDB taxonomy): Bacteria > Pseudomonadota > Alphaproteobacteria > Sphingomonadales > Sphingomonadaceae > Sphingomicrobium. Next base: position 6,004 of record JBJMVK010000018.1, read on the forward strand.
AGCGCGCCGGCTTCAAGCCGGGCGACATGCTCAACATGTTCGATGCCGAGGCGTACGTGGTGCAGACGCAGGACGGGCTGGTGCCACAGGAACTGCTCGGCCTTTCCCGGGACGATGCGCGGCCCGCGGTCGTGAAGTTGCTCGAAAACGAAGGCGCGCTAGTGCGGGTCGAGGACCGCGTCATTCCCACCCCTTTCGGCGATCGCTCGGGCGTAGTCATTGAACCGTGGCTCACCGATCAATGGTACGTGGATGCCGCGAAGCTCGCGCTTCCTGCCCTCCAGGCGGTCAAGAATGGCGACATCAAGGTCGTCCCTGAAACGTGGAAGAAGACCTGGTTCAACTGGCTCGAAAACATCCAGCCCTGGTGCGTTTCGCGGCAGCTCTGGTGGGGCCACCGAATCCCGGCGTGGTACGCCGAGGACGGCCATGTCTTCGTCGCGGAGACCGAGGAGGCGGCAAAGGCGCAAGCCGGCGACCGGCCGCTTCGGCAGGACGAGGACGTCCTCGATACGTGGTTCAGCTCGGCCTTGTGGCCATTCGCGACGCTAGGCTGGCCCGACGAGACCAAGGATCTCCAGCGCCATTATCCGAACGACGTCCTCATCTCCGGCTTCGACATCCTTTTTTTCTGGGATGCGCGAATGGCGATGCAGGGCATCGAATTCATGGGCGAGGCGCCGTGGAAGACGCTCTACCTCCACGGGCTCGTCCGCGACGCCCAGGGGCAGAAGATGTCCAAGTCCAAGGGCAACACCGTCGACCCGCTTGGCTTGATCGACAGATATGGCGCCGACGCGCTCAGATTCACGCTCGCAGCGATGGAAAGCCAGGGCCGCGACATCAAGCTCGATGAGAAGCGCGTCGAAGGCTACCGTAACTTCGCGACCAAGCTGTGGAACGCGGCCCGGTTCCTGCAGATGAACGGCACGGGCGCCAGTAAGAGCGTCGCTGCGCCTCTA
>JBJMVK010000019.1:0-4534 GCA_045810725.1 Sphingomonas sp.
CGGGGGCGCAGGATCGAGGGGGAGCAAGATGCCTTCTTCGCGGGAAGGGCTCTGGCACGCGGCCTTCCCCGTAACGCCGGGGCCTTTGCGGCGCCCGGCGCTAGCGAAGAACGAGGACGAGTGCTGCCGTCAATGCCGCGCCGATCACCGCGGCCAGCGCATAGCCCCACCAGACGCGCTCCTTGATGACAGCGATCTCGGGAAGGGGAGGAGAGGGCGGAGCTGCGCCCGTTGGCGGATAATATTCGTCGAGCCGGTCGATGAGCTTCGGTAGCTTCTTGAAGGCGCGGACAAGCTCGATAATCCGGTCCGCGTAATAGGCCTCGGGGCCCAGCTCGGAACGGATCCACTCCCTTATGAAGGGCTCGGCCGTCTCCCACATGTTGATGTCGGGATCGAGCGCCGAAGCGACGCCCTCGTTCATCACCATCGATTTTTGGAGGAGCAGCAGGTGGGGCTGCGTCGGCATGTCGAAATCGCGCGTGATCGAGAAGAGGCTCTCGAGCATCCGACCGACCGAGATGTCCTTGACCGGGAGGCCGCGGATCGGCTCTCCGGCAGCGCGAAGCGCCGTAGCGAATTCTTCGACGCTATGATGAAGTGGAACATATTGCGCCTCGAAGTGGATCTCAGCGACGCGCCGGTAATTGCCGGTGATGAGGCCGTAGAGGATTTCCGCGAGCCAGATCCTCGCTCTCCGGTCGACCCGGCCCATGATCCCGAAGTCGATCGCTGCGATCCGCCCGTCGGGAAGAGCGAAGAGGTTCCCGTGATGCAGGTCGGCGTGGAAGAAGCCATCGACGACCGCCTGGCGGAGGAACGCTCGAACCAGCGTGCCGGCGAGGGCCTTGCAGTCCTGCCCCGCGGCGATGAGCCCCTCGCGGTCGTTGAGCTTAACGCCCTCGAGCCATTCCAGGGTGAGCACGCGCCGGGCGGTCCGGCGCCAGTCGATCTCCGGCACGTAATAGCCGGGCTCCGCGACCATGTTCTCCCTGAGTTCTGAGGCCGAGGCGGCTTCGCGCTGAAGGTCGAGCTCGCGCGTGGTCCATTGCCGAAACTGCGCGACCACTCGGCGGGGGCGTAGCCGCTCGACTTCTCCGCCATAGCTTTCGATCTGCGCAGCCGCCCACTCGTAGGTTTCCATCGCTTTTGCAAACTCGTCCTCGATCCCGGGGCGGAGGACCTTGACGGCGACGTCGCGGCCCTCGGTCGTGATCGCGCGATGGACCTGCGCGATCGAAGCGGCGCCGACCGGCGTTTCGTCGAACTTCGAGAAGAGGTTTTCAAGCGGGGCGTTGAAGGATCGCTCGATGGTCTGCCTGATCAGCGCGAAGGGCGCCGGCGGGAGGTCGTCCTGGAGCTGCGAGAGATTATCGGCTGCTTCCTGGCCGACGAGGTCGGGACGGGTGGAGAGCGCCTGCCCGAGCTTCACTGCCGCGGGACCAATGGCGACGAGCGCGTCGGCATATTGCGGTTTTTCGGGGATCCGGGCGCCGAGCCGCGCGATGCGCGCGAGCCTTCGAACGGGCGCGGGCGTTGCGGGATCGCGCTCGATGCCGCGAAGCGCACCGTGCCGCGCGAGCCTCCGGCCCCACTTCAGCAAACGCCACATGTGGGTGACGCTGGTGGTCAAATCTTCCAGCCGCTGTGAATCGTAACGAGGCCGCCCAGCATCGGCTCGGCCGAAGCGCGCACGAACCCCGCATCAGCGACCATCGCCCTGAAGGCATTGGGCCGGGGGAAGCGCCGGATGCTCTCAACGAGGTAGCGGTAGCTCTCCTCGTCATCAGCGACGACCTTGCCGATGCGCGGGATCACGCTCGAGGCCCATGCCTCGTAGAGGTTCGAAAATCCGGGCCAGTCGCTCGACGAGAATTCCATGCAGTAGAAACGCCCGGCGCGCCTCAGGATCCGGTAGGCCTCGCGAAGCGCCGCCTCGATGTCGGTGACGTTCCTGATCCCGAAGACGATGGTGTAGGCCTCGAAGCTCGCGTCGCTGAAGCTCAGCGCCTCGGCATTCTCGACCTTCCACGAGAGGCCCTCGAGCCCGCGCCGCTCGGCGCGCTCTTTTCCCACTTCGAGCATGTCGGCGTTGATGTCAGCAACCGTCACTCTTGCGCCGCGCCTTGCCATCCGGAAGGCGACGTCGCCGGTGCCCCCAGCCATGTCGAGGATCGTCTCGCCGGGTCGCGGCTTCACCCGGGCGACGAAGCGGTCCTTCCACAGCCGGTGCATTCCGCCGGACATGAGGTCGTTCATGATGTCGTAGCGCCGGGCGACCGAGCTGAAGACTGCGCCGACGCGCCGCGTCTTCTCCTCTGGGCTCACCAACTCGTCGCCGAAGCTGACCTTGTCGCTCATGAACCTCGCCACTGCCAAAGAGCTCCGGGCCTCTAGCGGCCTTGAACGACCTTCGCCATATCGCGCCCTGCAATGCCCGAACTTCCAGAAGTCGAGACGACGGTCCGTGGTCTGTCGAAAGTCCTTGAAGGCCGCCGCATCGAGCGCGTCGAAGCGCGGCGTCCGGACTTGAGGCGAGCTCTCCCGAATGACCTTGGACAGCGGCTGACCGGTGCTCGAGTGACGGGTGTTGGACGCCGCGCGAAATACGGGCTCCTTGAAACCGATCGCGGCGACACCCTGGTCTTCCACCTTGGCATGTCCGGCCACTGGCGCATCGACCCGAGCGATATCGGCAAGCACGACCATTTCATCATCGAGACCGAAGACGGGCGCCGGCTGGTGCTCAACGACGCCCGGCGCTTCGGATCGCTCGATCTGGTTCCGACGAGCGCGCTCGGAGAATGGCCGACTTTCAAGGCGCTCGGACCCGAGCCGCTCGACATCGACGCGCAGGAGCTCAGGAGGCGTCTTTCGGGAAGGACAGCGCCCATCAAGCTCCTGCTCCTCGACCAGCGCATCATCGCCGGTCTCGGCAACATCTATGTGTGCGAGGCCTTGTTTCGCGCCGGCATCCACCCGCGGCGCGCCGGTGGAAGCATTTCGCTCGAACGGTTGCGGCGGCTCGTTCCAGCGATCCACGACGTCCTTGCCGAGGCGATCGCCGCGGGTGGATCGACGCTTCGCGATTTCGCCTCGCCGGACGGTGAGCTTGGCTATTTTTCCAAGAGCTTCGCTGTCTATGACCGCGAGGGCAGCCTTTGCGCGTGCGGTGGAACGATAAAGCGCATGGTGCAGGGAGGGCGCTCGACCTTCTATTGCCCCAAGTGCCAGCGTTGACCTCGGGCCTCGTTGAGGGTAGGGGAGCCGCCACTTCGGTGCGAGCCTATGGGCCGCGCCGTTTTTCATTGAGCTAGAGGAACGAAATGGCGAACACGCCGCAAGCCAAGAAGCGCATCCGCCGCAATGCGAATCGCGCCGAGATCAACCACTCGCGGATCAGCCGGATCCGGACCTTCATCAAGCAGGTCGAGTCGGCGATCGCATCGGGCAAGAAGGCTGACGCCGCGGAGGCCCTCAAGAACGTTCAGCCGGAAATGGCGCGCGGTGTCGCGCGCGGCGTTATCCACAAGAACACGGCCTCGAGGAAGATTTCCCGGCTCTCCAAGCGGGTTGCGTCGCTCGGCTGAAAACTGCTTTTTGAAACTGGATTGAGGGCCGTCGGGAAACCGGCGGCCTTTGTTGTTTCAGAACGGTAAAAAAAATGCAGCAATTCCCGCGATTCGCACGATTCATTAACGCGATGGTAACCTTAAAAGTGGCAGTTTTCTGCCGTTCCTCCGCAGTTTCGGCCTAAGTCCTATGTCAAGGCCTTTTATTGCACTTTGATGAAAAAACGGCACTTGCGAACTGTCCGCGAGAGTCTCACAAAGGCCGTTCCGGGCGCGAATCCGTGCCGGGGGCAAGAGAGAAAAGAAGAATAACGCGCGCGACTCGTGTCACGCGCAACGGAATTCTTTTGCCGTTGAAACGGGGGAAGACGAGGGAGGCGCGGAGAAGTGCAGGCTGGAGGGGCCAATTCGTCGGCTGAGCTGAGTGACGCGCCGGTTACGGCACCGTTGGAAGCGGCATGGGAGTCAATTCGTAACGGCCTTCGCCGCGATCTTGGGGCCCGAACCTTTGACGGCTGGCTGAAGCCGGCCGAGCTCGGCGCATTCGAGCCGGACAGCGGAACGCTGGATCTGGTGATGCCGAGCCAGTTCATGGCGGACTGGGTCCGGTCGCATTTCGGTGAACGCCTGACCCTCGCCTGGAAGACTGTACTTCCGGTCGTTCGCGACGTCCGAGTGATCGCCGCTGCCGACGCGCCGCGCCCGGCGCCGCTCCTGATCCTCGAGGAGACCCCGCCGCCGGCCGAACGGGACCCGAACGCACCCAATTTCGATCCCCGCTACCGCTTCGAGACCTTCGTCGTCGGAAAGGCCAACGAGGTCGCGGCGACCGCGGCGCGGACGCTCGCCACGTCTCCGACGGTCGGCTTCAACCCGCTGTTCATCCACGGCGGAACCGGCCGCGGGAAGACCCACCTCCTTCATGCCATCGGTCATACCTTCGTCGCCAACAACCGCGGCTC
>JBJMVK010000020.1:0-7268 GCA_045810725.1 Sphingomonas sp.
AAGCGAATATTCGTTCTGCAATGCAGTCACGGGCTGCACCGCGTGCGCTCGCCGAAGGGTCTCTACCCCGGGTTCGGACATGCCGAAGTGCCTGGCCTTGCCTTCGGCGATGAGGTCGCGAACCGTCCCGGCCACATCTTCGATCGGAACGCTCGGGTCGACGCGGTGCTGGTAGAGCAGATCAATGGTCTCGACGCCGAGGCGCTTGAGCGAGCCTTCGACGGCCTGCCGGATGTGTTCCGGCCGGCTCGTCACCCCGCGGTTCTGGCGGGTCTCGGGGTCGATATCGAAGCCGAACTTGGTGGCGATCACCACGCGATCGCGAGACGGGCGCAACGCTTCGCCGACAATTTCTTCGTTCTCGAACGGACCATAAACCTCGGCGGTGTCGAAGAATGTGACGCCGCGATCAACCGCGTCGCGGATCAGCTTGACGCCGTCCTGTTTCGAAAGCTGGGTCGCATAGCTGAAGCTGATGCCCATGCAGCCAAGGCCAATGGCCGAGACGTGGAGGCCACTGCGGCCGAGTTCACGCGTCTGCATTCTCTTTTCCTTTCAAGTCCTGTCGCTCCGCTTCGGCAAACACCCGCCCGATGATGGCGAGCGCGGTGCTGGCAGTCGGCCAGCCCGAATAGAATGCGAGGTGCGTAATGACCTCGATGATTTCGTCGCGCGTGACGCCGTTCTCGAGCGCCTTCCCGGTGTGGAAGGCGAGCTCGTTGCCGCGATAGAGCGCGATGAGTGCCGCAACTGTGACGAGGCTGCGATCCCGTGGGCTGAGCCCGGGCCGCTGCCACACGTCGTCGAACAGCACGCGGTCACTGATTTCTGTGAGGTGCGGCGCAATGTCGCTCCACGGTGCGCGCATCGGGGCGCCTTCGGTCATCATCTTCTCCTGCTGGTTGTCACCCATTTAGGACCGCCGGGAACTTGCGATTAGAGTGCGCAATCGGCATGTACCTTTGAATCCAGCTCAACAATGCCCCGCCAAACCATAAACGACCTCCTTGCATTGCGCGCCGTGGCGCGTGAGCGCAGCTACACGCGCGCCGCAGCCCAGATCGGCGTTTCACCGTCAGCGCTTAGCCACACGGTTCGCTCACTCGAAGAGCGCCTTGGAGTGCGCCTCCTGACCCGCACCACGCGCAGCGTCGCGCCGACCGAAGTTGGGGAACGCCTGCTCACCTCCATCGGTCCACACTTCGACGGAATCGAAGCGGAGCTCGCCGCCTTGAGCGAGCTTCGCGACAAGCCGGCGGGAACAATCCGAGTCACGACGGGAGCCCACGTGTCGGAATCGATCCTGGAACCCGCCGTCGCGAAACTGCTGCTCGATTACCCGGACATCCGGATCGAAATCAGCGTCAACATGGGCCTCGTCGACATCGTCGCCGAGCGGTTCGATGCCGGCATTCGCCTCGGCGAGACGGTCGCGCACGACATGGTGGCGGTACGCATCGGACCCGATTTACGCATGGCGGCGGTCGCGGCGCCGTCATATTTCGAAACGCACAAACCTCCACGCACACCGCACGATCTTGCGCAGCACAATTGCATCAACCTGCGCCTTCCCACCTTAGGTGGACTCTATGCGTGGGAATTTGAGAAGGGGGATCGCGCCCTGAATGTCCGCGTCGAAGGCCAACTCGTCGTCAACGACATTTCGCTCCTGCGCAAATCCGCGCTCGACGGCCTCGGCATCGCTTATCTGCCGGACGATTATCTGCAGGCGGATATTGCTGCCGGCCGACTGACCAGGGTCCTTGAAAGTTGGTCCCCGTCGTTCCCTGGCTACCACCTTTATTACCCGAGCCGCCGGCACCACTCTCCAGCGTTCGCGCTGTTTGTCGACGCGCTGCGCTTTCGCGAGTGAGTGCGCAACTGAACGCGCAAAGCTGTCGCGCGTTGTGGAGACATGATCCGGCATGCTGCCCCGTTATTGCTGCTGGTGTCGGCGGCACCGCTGAGCGCCCAACCCACGCCAGCCAGCCTCGAGGCAGCTCCCGCCGCCATGCAGCTCTTCGAGCGCGATTGGGTGCTCATGAACTGGGCGCTCAAATTCTACGACGCCGACCACGACATCCTCTTGGAGCCGAGCGAGGCCGCCGCCGCTGCAGTGGAGTTTCGAAAGCTGGCCGATACGGATGGAGACGGGCGGGTGACGCCCGAGGAATATCGAGCCGCGCGGGAATCCATCCTCGCGCACGGATAACATCGGCGCTGAGCGAAGATTTTCAGATTGACGAACCAGCATTCACTCGCGGCGCCCCCGAGGAGCGCCGAACGCTAACGGAAGGAGACTAGGACTGGATTCGCCAGGCGCGCGCGGAATATGCGACGAAGCCGATGATGGCGACAGCGATAGCAACGCGCAGGAACATGCCGCTGATCAGCCAGTAGAACAGCGCGGCGACGGTCGCGGCGGCGGGAATCGTGATCACCCAGGCGATCGCGACATTGCCGGCTAGCCCCCAGCGCACCGCGGAGGCGCGCCTCGCCGTTCCCGCGCCGATCACGCAGCCCGCGATCGTGTGCGTGGTCGAGACCGGGATCCCCAGATAGGAAGCGGCGAACAGCATGACCGAGCCACCAAGCGAGGCCGAGAAGCCCTGGTGCTGGTTGAGCTTCGTGATCCGCGTTCCCATTGTTTCAATGATCCGCCATCCGCCACTTAGCGTCCCCACGCCCATGGCGACGTAGCAGCACAAAGCGACCCAGTTGGGCACGGCGAAATGACCGTGGAGGTAGCCCGTCGAATAGAGCAGCACAGTGATGATGCCCATCGTCTTTTGGGCGTCATTGAGGCCATGTCCGAGCGAGTATGAGCCTGCCGAAAATAGATGCAGCACACGAAACGTGCGCTCCGCGCCGCGAGCGCTCGCACGATAGCCGAGCCAGCTCGTCACAAGCATGATCGCCATCGTGAGGACAAGGCCCAGCACCGGGGAAAGTACGATCGCCACCAAGGTCTTGTTGAGGCCGATCCACTGGATGCTAGGAAAGCCGGCGTGCGCGACTCCCGCGCCGACGATGCCGCCGACGAGCGCATGGCTCGACGATGACGGTATGCCTTTCACCCACGTGACCACGTTCCAGAACATCGCGCCAATAAGCGCACCGAAGACAACCGCCGGAGTCATCAGGTCCTTGTCGATAAGACCTTTCCCGATCGTGTCGGCGACATTGTGAAGTGCCGGCCAGCGGAGCGCCAGGAAATAGGCGGCGAAGTTGAAGAAAGCCGCAAATCCCACCGCTGCGACCGGGCTTATCAGCCGCGTCCCGACCACCGTCGCGATCGAGTTTGCTGCGTCATGAAGTCCATTGAGGAAGTCGAAGCCGAGCGCGACAATGATCAGGCCGATCAGCAACGGAAGGGCAAGTTGGTGCACTCAGGCTCCGCTCAGGAGTGATCGATTACGATGCCGTCGATCTCGTTCGCGACGTCCTCGAAGGCGTCGATGATTCGCTCGAGGTGCTTATAGATCTCGCGCGCGACGATGAACTGCATCGGGCTGGTTTGCGAATGCTGCTGGTAGGCCTTCTTGAGCCCGGCGGCGTGAATTACGTCGGCGTCGCTCTCGAGGTGCACGAGCTTCTCGGTCAGGATGTGAATCTTGGGCCCATTGCGGGTGAGATCGCGAAGCATCGGGACGGCCTCGGCCGTTAAGTCCGCGGCCTCGACGATGATCTTCACCATGCGCTTCATCTCCGGCTCGAAGGTCGAGACGTCGTAGAGCGCGATCGCTCGAGCCGTGTCCTGCATTTCGTCGATTGAATCGTCCATAGCGCCGATCAGCGACGTGATGGCGCCGCGATCGAAAGGCGTGAGAAATGTCTGCCGAACCGACCGAAGCACCTGCCGGATCACGTCGTCGGCTTCGTGCTCCTGTCGGTTGATCTCGGCAATGTGGCCTTGCGGGTCTGTTCGACCGTTCGACAGCTCGCGAAGCGCGTCCGCCGCGGCAACCAGGGTCGCCGCGTGCCGTTCGAACATCGCAAAGAAGTCGCTAGTCCTCGGGAGGAGGGACTGGAACCAGTTGAACATTACTGCCCCTGCTGTCGGTGGATCGGACTTAGTCGACACCCCCGGGTGCTGCAACTCAGGCGAGTGCTGGGGGTTCGCGCTTCGCATGGATGGACCAGTGCCTGCGGCAGATCGCGGGTGCGATACGCAGAGGGTGAGCGGCCGTCCGCCCGAATCCAATGAAGCTTCGTTTCGGATCAGAAAGGAAGAACCCCTTTTTGCATCGGACGAACGTTGTCGGCAGTTCCGCAAGGTGCCACGTTCGATGAACGGTGTCCCCCCGGATGGGCCCTCTTGGAGATCTCGAGACCGATGAGAGCAGCAGCGGAGCGCGCGTGGAGCAAGGTACCCGCGGTGACACTCGGGTTCTGGATTATCAAGATACTCGCGACGACGCTCGGCGAAACGGGCGGGGACACCGTTACGATGACGTGGCTCGGCGAAACGACGCAGAATGCCGTCCCCGGCGGTTATCTCATCGGAACGGCTATCTTCGGCATACTCCTGATCCTTCTCGTCTGGGCGCAGATCCGCGCGCGCGCATTCAATCCGTGGCTCTACTGGGCGACGATCGTCGCTTCGACGACCTGCGGGACGACGCTCGCTGACTTTGCCGACCGTTCGCTCGGCATCGGCTACCCGGGGGGCTCGCTCCTCCTGTTCGCATGCGTCCTCGCGTCGTTATCCGCCTGGTACCAAAGGCTTGGAAGTATCGACGTCAGCCGGATCACCGGACCTTCCGAAGAGACCTTCTACTGGATCACCATCACTTTCTCACAGACGCTTGGCACCGCGCTCGGCGATTGGGCGGCCGACGCGTCGAGCGAAGGCGGATGGGGCCTTGGCTATGGCGGAGCCGCGCTGGTGTTCGGCGGCGCGCTCGTTCTTCTCGCGATCCTCTATTTCACGACGCGGGTGAACCGCGTTGCCTTGTTCTGGGCGGCGTTTATCCTGACGAGGCCTCTCGGGGCCACGGTCGGCGACTTCCTCGACAAGCCGGTTGCGTCCGGAGGCCTCGAGTGGAGTCGTCCGCTGGCCTCGGCGGTGCTCGCCGTCGTAATCATCGCGCTCATAATCATCCTTCCGCAGCGGGCCGGCCGGCATCCCGGTTCGGAAGCCCGGACGTGAAATTCAAGATTCTCGTTGCCATGGCCGCTGTCGCATTAGCCACACAGGCGATTGCCGGTCCGCCGTATCTTACCGACGATCCTGTCCCAACGGACGAGGGCCACTGGGAGATTTACGGCTTCGTCTCGGGCGAAGGTCGCCATTCGACCATGGATGCCGATGGGGGCTTCGACCTCAATTACGGCGCCCTCGACAACCTGCAGCTCACGGCAACGCTTCCGCTCACTTTTTCTCACGATCCGATCGACGGCTCGAGAAGCGGGCCCGGGGATCTCGAGTTCGGAGTCAAGTATCGGTTCATCAAAGACGAGAGGGATGGCCTGTCCGTGGCGATTTTCCCGCGAGCTATCCTGCCGACTTCCAGGTCTGACCGGCAGAATCGGACGCGCCTGCTCCTGCCAATCTGGCTCGGCGAGGACATTTCGGGCGGCACCAGTATCTTTGGCGGCGGCGGTTACGAGATCAATCCCGGGGCAGGCAATCGCAACTTTTTCGAAGCCGGGCTCGCAATCACTCACGAGGTCACCGACAAGGTCTCAATCGGCGGCGAACTTACATGGCAGCAGCCGGACTCGATTGACGGTACCAACCAGGTGCGCCCCGGCATCGGCTCGATCGTGAAGTTAACGCGCCGTTACGCGCTGCTCTTCTCCGGCGGGCCGACTTTTGCGGATCACCGGACCAGCTATCATTTCTATACAGCGCTCGGGTTGCTCTTTTGAGGCAGCAATCGAGCGCGGCCGGTTCAGCCGGACATGAGTCGATACCCGACGCCAGGCTCGTTGATGATCAGCCTCGGCCGCGCCGGCGTTTCTTCGAGCTTCTGCCTCAGTGAGCGAATAGCGACACGCAGATATTCGGTCTGGCCTTCCTGTGCCGGGCCCCACCCGGTCCGGAGGAGATGTTCGTGGCTAAGTACCCGGCCAGGATGCCTCGAGAGCTCGGCAAGAACCGTATATTCCTTGGGCGTCAGGTGGACTTCCTTGCCGTCCTTGAGCACTGCGCGCTGGAACAAATCGATCGTCAGGTGGCCGGCCTTGATCGGCTGCTGGTCGCTGGCCGGTTCGAGCTCCAGCAAGTTTGACAAATATCTCTCAAGCTTCGTGGCCTCGGATCCAAGCGCCGATACGATGAGCTTTTCCCCCGCCCCGCTTCGCCGCAGCTCCCGAACCGCGCTTGAGATTGCGTCTATGGGCGGCCTGAGGTCCTGGCCGATCGACGACAGTAAGGCGGAGCGGAGCCGGTCACGCTCGCGCATCGCCGCGAATTCCCGCGCTTGCTTGTCGAGCCGCGCGCGCGCCACGGCCAATGCCACCTGGTCGAGGAGGTTGGCGAGGAGGGCTCCCTGGTCCTCGGCGACCGGGGGAGTGCCGTCGTCACGAGCAAGGCCGACGGCGGCAAGTACTGCATCCACGGAGCCGACGGGATGGAATACCCATTCGGCGGGCTGGATCCGCGAGGTGCCGCGGCCGGCCGGCACGCCCGTTTCGATGCTCAGTGCCGCCGCTGCGAGATCGCTTGGTGTAAGTTGGTTGTCGCTTGGCACGGCGGCAACGATTTCGGGAATGGGGAGCCCGCTCACCAGCATCGCGTTGCACTGGAATAATCGACGCAGCTCTGTGCAGGCGCTGCGCGCGATCTCCGTTTCGCCGCTGCACGACAACAAACGCCCCGCGAATCCGGCAATCGTCGCATTGCGCTTCGCATGCGCAGCCGCCAGGCGCGCCTGGGTCCGGATCCCGGCGGCAAGCCGGCTCGTCACCAGCGCTACGATCAATAGAACGACGACCGTCACGAGGTCGGCGACGCGGTTCACCCGAAACGTATGGAACGGCTCGGTGAAGAAGAAATTGTAGGCAAGCGCGGAGGCTGCCCCTGCCGCGAGCGCCGGACCCAGCCCCCACAGCGCCGCCGCTGCAAGAACGGCGGGCAGATAGACCATGTCGACAGGCGAGGTCCCCCAGCGAGGCGCGATCCAGAGGCCGACAAGCGTCGAGACCGCCACAAGAGCAAGGGCCCCCGCATAAGACTGCACGCCCGCTGCGATAGAGGCGCGCGAACGCTCGTCGACGAGATCCAGAGGCTGCACGTCGGTCATTGCGCCTAAGTGACCCTA
>JBJMVK010000021.1:0-6766 GCA_045810725.1 Sphingomonas sp.
GGTACTTCGCGGGGCTGTGTTCGTTGGTGAGGAGCTGCGCCCTCAGCGCGCCTTCGCGGTACTTCGTCTCCCAGCTGTAGCCATAAGCGATGAAGAAGCGCTGGTCGCCGGTCAGTCCGTCGATCACCGGCGGCTCGCCGAGCTCAGCGACATATTTCCGTAAAGCGGAATAAGCGACATCGAGACCGCCCAGGTCGCCGAGATTCTCCCCGAGCGTCAGCTGGCCCTTGATGAGAACGCCGGCAATGGGCTCGTAGCCGTTATACTGGGCGACGAGCTTGTTCGCGTGCGCGGTGTAGAGCTTGGCGGTCGCGGGCGTCCACCAGTCGGTGAGCTTGCCATGAGCATCGAACTTTCGGCCCTGGTCGTCGAAGCCGTGGCCGATCTCGTGCCCGATCGTCGCGCCGATGCTTCCATAGTTGGACGCCGCGTCCGCCCTGGGATCGAAATAGGGTGGCTGAAGGATCGCCGCCGGGAACGTGATCTGGTTCTGCGTCGGGTCGTAATAAGCGTTGTTCGTCTGCGGGAGCATGTCCCACAGGCCGCGGTCGACGGGCTTGGGGAAGCGCGAAAGCATGAGGTCCCAGTCGAACTTGTCCGAGCGGAGCGCATTGCCAAGGAGGTCGTCGCGTTTCACCTCGAGCGATGAATAATCGATATATTTGACGGGGTGCCCGATGCGCGGGTCGAAGGTCGCGAGCTTGGCGAGCGCGCGCTTCTTGGTTTGCGCGTCCATCCAGCTGTTGCCCTCGATCTTGCCCTTGAGGGACGCGAGGATGTTGCCGATGAGCTCGTGCATCTGCTGCTCGCTCTCGGCCGGGAAATGGCGCTTGACGTAGATCTGGCCGACGCCCTCGCCGACCGCGCCGTTCACGAAATCGACGCCGCGTTTCCAGCGCGCCCGCTGTGCTGGCACATCGCGCAGAGTCTTCGAGTAGAAGTTGAACTTCGCCTCGTCGAACGCCTTGGGCAGATATTGCGCGTTGGAGCTGATGAAGTGGAAGGCCGTCCAGTCCTTCCACGTCTCGAGGGGAACCGAGGCGAACAGCTTTGCTTCTGAAGCGATCGCGCTTTTTTCGGTGACGACGACCTTGTCGACCTTGGGAAGACGAAGAGTGTTTAGCGCGCGATCCCACTCGAGCTGCGGCGCGAAGGCTTTAAGCTCGGCCCGGGTCATCGGGTTATAGATCTTGTCGACGTCGCGGCTCTGTTCGGGAGTCCAGTGGATCTTCGCGATCGAGGTCTCGAGCGCGATGATCCCGTCGGCGCGCTTCGCAGGCTCGCTAAGCCCCGCCTTCGTCAGAAGGTCGACGATATAGGCCCGGTACGCCTTGCGGTAGGCGTCGTACTTGCCGCCCTTGAGGAGATAATAGTCGCGGTTCGGCAGTCCGAGCCCGCCTTGCGAGGCGTAAAGCGCGTATTTGGTCGGGTTCTTCAAATCCGGGATGATGTAGAGGCCGACAGGGGAATCGAAGCCCGGACTTGCGAACAGCTCGACGAGGTCGCCCCGGCTCTTGGCGGCATCGATCTTCGCGAGCCAGGGCTTGAGGGGCCCGGTGCCAAGCTGCTCGACACGGTCCTCGTTCATCCAGCTCGCATAGAGATCGCCGATCTGCTGGCCGAGACGCCCATTGGCGCCCGGGTCCCTCGCCATGTCTTCGACGATCGCCCGGACGTCCTTTTCGATCTGGTCATTCAAGACCGAATCGATGCCGGCGAACGTACGGTCCGAGGCGATCTCGGTGCGCTTGTCCCAGGCGCCGTTCACGTAAGCGAAGAAGTCGTCGCCGGGCTTTACTGAGCTGTCCATCGCCGAGGCGTCGTAGCCCCAGTCGCCGACGACCGGTCTGTCCGCCGAAACGGCAGGGGAGGCAATCGCAAGCGCGGCGCCGGCGACGAGGAGAATTCGACGAAGCAACATTTCTAAAGCCTCCCCCGAGGATCGATGTGTCTGTTAAATGACTACCAGATGTGGACCCGCTGCTCGGGCGGGAGGTAGAGCTTGTCGCCCGGCTGGACGTTGAACGCCTTGTACCAGGCATCGACGTTCCGAACGACGCCGTTCACGCGATACTTGCCCGGGCTGTGCTCGTTCGTGATGACCTGCTGGCGCTCGGCATCCTCGCGCTGCTTCTCCTGCCACGCCTGGGCGTAAGCGATGAAGAAGCGCTGGTCGCCCGTGAGGCCGTCGATGACCGGCGGCTCGCCGTGCTGGGCGGTGTACTTCTTGTATGCCGCGTAAGCCGCCTCAACGCCCGACAGGTCGCCGATATTCTCGCCGAGCGTCAGCTTGCCGTTGAGCGCGAGATCCGAGAACGGCTTGAAACCGCTGTACTGCGCGACGAGCGCGTCGGTGCGCGTCGAAAAGGACTTGGCGGCCTCAGGGCTCCACCAGTCGCGAAGCTTGCCCTTGGGATCGAACTTGCGGCCCTCGTTGTCGAAGCCGTGGCCCATCTCGTGGCCGATCACCGCGCCGATCGCCCCGTAATTGGCGGCCGCGTCGGCATTGGCATCGAAGAAGGGCGGCTGAAGGATCGCTGCCGGGAAGGTGATCTGGTTCGCCAGCGGATTGTAATAAGCGTTGATCGTCTGCGGATACATGCCCCACAAGGTGCGATCGACCGGCTTGGGGAAGCGCTTCAGCTGGAGCTTGTAGTCGAAGTCGGCGGCCGCCATGGCGTTCTGAAGGGGCGCGCCCTTCACGACTTTCATCGAGGAATAGTCGATGTACTTGACCGGGTGGCCGATGCGCGGCTCGAACGCCGCGAGCTTCTCGAGCGCGGCCTTGCGGGTCGCGTCGTCCATCCACTTGTTGTTGGTGATCCGCTCGCGATAGGCCTGCTCGAGATTGCCGATCAGCTCCTTCATCTGGGCTTCGGCGTCGGGCGGGAAGTGCGACTTCACGTAGATTTCGCCGACGCCCTCGCCGAGCGCTCCATTGGTCGCGGCGACGGCGCGCTTCCAGCGTTCGCGCTGCACCTGAACTCCTGAAAGTTCCTTGGAGTAGAAGCCGAACCGGGCATCGTCGATCGCCTTTGGAAGATAGCTGGCGTGGTCCGAGACGAAGCGGAAGGCGAGCCATTCCTTCCAGGTCGAAAGCGGCGTCGAAGCAAGGATCTTGCCCGCGCCGGCAACCGCCGACGGCTCGGTGACGACGACCATCTTCTGGTTGCCCAGACCCGCCTTGGCGAGCGTCGCGGCCCAGTCGAACTGCGGCGCGAGCTTGGTCAGCTGGGCCGGGGTCATCGGGTTGTAGATCTTGTCGATGTCGCGCCTGTCGGCGGCCGGCCACTGGACCTTCGAGAGCGCTGTTTCGAGGGCGATGATCCGGTCGGCGGCAGCTTCACCGCCCGGAAGGCCTGCGAGCTTCTCGATGGTGACGATATAATCGCGATAAGCGGCGCGGTGCGCCTTCATCTTCGCATTGTCCTCGAGGTAATATTCGCGGCTCGGCAGTCCGAGCGTCGCCTGTCCGGCAAAGACGGCGTAGACGTCCGGATCCTTGAAATTTGGAGCGATCCCGACGTCGACCGGGCTTGCAAAGCCAGGCTTGACGAAGAGCGAGAGGAGCTGCGAGCGGGTCTTTGCCGCGTTGATGTCGGCGATATAGGGCTTGAGCGGCGCGGTCCCCGCGGCCTCGATCGCATTCGTGTCGACGAAGCTCGAATAATAATCGCCGATCTGCTGGCTGAGATGATCCCCGTTGGGGTTGCTTGCGAGCCCCTCCACGATCTGGTGGACGTCCGCCTCGGCCTTGTCCGACAAGGCGACGAACGGGCCGGCGGATGCCCGGTCGGCGGCGATCGGCGTGTTCTTGTCCCAGGTGCCGTTCACATATTCCCAGAAATCGTCGCCGGGCTTCACCGACTTGTCCATCGCCGCCGAATCGTAGCCCCAGTCGCCGTAGACGGGCTTCGCTGGCTGGGCCGACGCCGGCATTGCAATTGCCATCAGGCTCGCGGTGGCGAGCGACAAGATTTTGAAATTCATGGATTAATCACCCCTCCGGAGAATCGTTGGCGCCATGGCGCAAGCCGCTGATATTTGGCAAGGATTTTCGACGAATGGGCCGGCTGCGGCGATGGACTAACCGGCGGGAAGAGTGAGCCTTGCGAGCAATCCTCCAAGGTCCTCGCTCTCTTCGAGGGACACCGCGCCCCCGTAGATTTCGGCGACGTCGCGCACGATCGCGAGGCCGAGGCCGGTTCCCGGCTTTCCAGTCGTGTCGAGCCGTGCTCCACGAGTGAACATCTCGGCCCGAAGCCCCTCCGGTATCCCCGGGCCATCGTCCTCGACGAGGATGTCGATCATCTCGCCCTTGGCTTCGACCGTCACGAACACGCGGCCGCCACCATATTTGGCGGCATTCTCGACGAGGTTGCCGAGCATTTCGTCGAGGTCCTGGCGCTCGACCCGGACCTGCGCCTCGTGATTGCCAGCGATGTCGATCGTCACGCCCTCGTACAAGCGGTCGACCGCGCGCTGCACCGCCTCGAGGCTGTCCCAGACACGGGCGCGCGCCTGCGCGGAAGCGCGCCGTCCGATCGCCCGGGCGCGCGCGAGATGGTGATCGACCTGGCGCCGCATGACGGTCGCCTCGCGGCAGACAGTGTCGGCGAGATCGATCGCCTGGGCGGTCGCGGCGTTGGTGATGACGGTGAGCGGCGTCTTGAGCGCGTGCGCGAGATTGCCGGCGTGGCGGCGCGCCTCCTCGGCCTGGGCTTCGCTATGCGCGAGAAGCTGGTTGATCTCTTCGGTCAAAGGTCGGATTTCGGTTGGAAAATCCCTTCCGACCCTCGTTTTTTCGCCCGACCTGATCTCGGCGACCTCCTGCCTCACGCGCCGAAGTGGCCACAGGCCATAGAATGTCTGGAGAGTCGCAAGCACGAGCAGTCCAACTCCAAGCGCAAGGAAGCTCCAGAAGAGTATGAGCCGGTAATGGTGGATTTGCTCGTCGAGCAGCTCTCTCGACTGCGCCACCTGGTAGCGCCACCATATGTTCGATCCAGGGAGCTGCACGTCCCGCTCGGAAATCCGAAGCGGCTCGTTGTGATCGGCTGTCGAAAATTCGTTGCTGTCATAGAGGTGCGGCTTCACGTCGCGGTGCGCGTCGGTGACTCGAAGGCGCCGGTCCCACAAGGAGCGCGAAGGGAAGGTCTCGGCGCCAGCGCCGCTGATCTGGAAATAAAGCCCGGAATAAGGCTCGACGAACCTCTGGTCGGCAGGGGGGCGGTTGAACCGGACTTCGCCGTCCGCGATCTCGGACGATGCGATCATCGAATCGAGGACGAAGACGAGCTGGGTGTCGAAGCTCTCGACGATCGAGCGTGAGACGATGCGATCGAGCGCAAAGCCCCCGATTAACAGGAGTGCGGCGATCCAGAGCGCCGCCACCCCGATCATTCGCCGGCTGAGCGACCCGGTGCGGCGCCGATGCGCCCTTCGGCTGGCGGCGGAAGGAAGGTCGGACGCCGCCGCGACGGTGGCGGCTTCCTTGTTCAAGCGGTCCGTGCCTCCACCGGCTCCTCGAGGCTGTAGCCGAGGCCGCGGATGGTGGTGATGACGTCAGCTCCGAGCTTCTTTCGAATGCGCGTCACGAACACCTCGATCGTGTTCGAATCGCGGTCGAAATCCTGGTCGTAGATATGCTCGATGAGCTCGGTCCGGCTAACCACCTTGCCCTTGTGGTGCATGAGATAGGAGAGGAGCTTATATTCCTGTGCGGTGAGCTTCACCGGCTCGCCCGCCTTCGTCACCTTCCCCGAGCGCGTGTCGAGCCGGATGTCGCCGGCGATGAGCTCCGATGAAGCATTGCCCGACGAGCGGCGAATGAGTGCCCGGAGCCGCGCGATCAGCTCCTCGGTCTGGAAGGGCTTGGCGAGATAATCGTCGGCGCCGGCATCGAGCCCCGCGACCTTGTCCGACCAGCTGTCGCGCGCGGTAAGGACGAGGACCGGCATTTTCCTCGCCTCCTTGCGCCACCGGTCGAGCACGGTCAGGCCATCGACCTCGGGCAGGCCCAGATCGAGGATCACCGCGTCATAGCTTTCGGTGGCGCCGAGGTAATGGCCGTCTTCGCCATCGGTCGCGAGATCGACCGCATAGCCCGCTCCCTCAAGCGTGGAACGGAGCTGGCGCCCGAGATTGGGTTCGTCTTCGACGATCAGAACGCGCATCAATGCTCCCCGGAGCTGTTCATATTCGCACCGTCAACCCGCGTTGCGGCAAGAGGTTGCTTATCCGGAACAACTGGGGAGGAGCGGAGAAAAGTCAATCCGCACCTGAAACGATCACTGCGGCCGGGAACGGCGGATGATTCGACCGGTCTGGGGATCGACGTCGACCCAGATCACGCGTCCATTCTGGATGAACTTCATGCGATAGGTGCCGTTGTTGAGCTCCGGGCCGAGATAGTCGGCATTGGGTCCCATGAACGGCATCACCCGGCGCTCGAGCTGGGGAAGCGGCATGGACCGCCCCTCGCTGCGGCCCTGGAACGCCCGCTGCGAATCGCGCGGGGGATCGGCCAGCGCGGGAGCGCTGGTGAGGCCGGTTGCAACAATGAGCCCGGCAAGGAGGAGGGTACGCAATACGTTCATAGCTCTACTCTCGTGGCTCTTCTAACATCGGCCATTGAATTGGCTATGAACGCAAGCGATTACGGATGTTCAGGCGCAGACGGCCTGTTGCAATGCAGCAACAATAGAGGTCCGAGGGGTTCAGGCGGCCAGCTCGATTGGCTAGGGGCCCGTCATGGCCGTGCCGA
>JBJMVK010000022.1:0-5858 GCA_045810725.1 Sphingomonas sp.
GCCGAAGATCCTCGTCATCGCATCGATGCCGGATTTTCCCAGGAAGCGCACCATCATGGCCGCCGCCCGAAGCACCAAGTAGGAAAAGACGAGGGTGATCGCCATGCCGACGATGACGGCTGCATAGACGAGGGCGAAGTCGTCCGGGCGCGCGCTCTTGATCTGCGCGGCGGCAGTAAGGACGACCGAAATCGACCCCGGCCCGGCAAGGCTCGGCATCGCCAGCGGGGTGAAGGCGATCTCGAGCTCGCGCGGCGAACTTTCCGAGACGGCGGCCTCGCTGGGCGCCGCGGGGAACAACATCCGAAAGCCGATCACCGAGATGATGAGGCCGCCAGCGACCCTCAGGCCCGGCACCGAGATCCCGAAGAAATCGATGATCGCGGCGCCGACAAGAAGAAAAACGACGAGGATCGCGAATGCGTAAACGGAGGCGAGCAAGGCCTCGCGGTTCTTGGCTTTGGCACTCGCGCCCACCGTCAACGAAACGAACAGTGGAGCCGTGCTGAACGGGTTCATGATCGGGAGCAATGCGCCGATCGTAAGGGCAATCGCTTCGAAGAAGATGTCGATCGGACCCGCTCCTCATTTCATGGAGCCGATTTGTCTCGCGGCTCCCTTGAACGAGGGGCATGACGAGCGCCGGCTTACCGCTCAATGGGCATAAGTCCGGATGCGCGCCAGCGCTGTCCGATCAGGTCAGCGGGTCGCGACCTGGCTTTTGGGCGCCGGTCTTGGCTTGGCGGTGACCGTATCGGTAGGCTCGGGCTTGGGCTTGGGCGGAACGAGGCTCGCCCCGCCGTCCTTCATGTTCAGCGCCGCGACGGCCTTTGAATCGCGCCCGTACATGTCCTTGTAGTCGACGATCTTCCCACCGACGAGCGCGGCCTGGCTGAAATAGACGATGTAGACGGGAAGCGGCTTCACGAAGCTCGCCTGGACCGTCTTCTTGCTCTCGAGCGTCGTCTGGACCTTCTCCGGGGTCCACGGGCCATTGTCGTCCCCCAGGAGCTCGGTCGCGAGGTCGACGATATGCTGTGTTCGAACGCATCCGTGGCTCAATGCCCGGACGTTGTCGTTGAACCGGCTCCTCGCGTTCGTGTCATGGAGGTAGATCGCCTTCGAATTGGGCATGACGAACTTCAGCTGGCCGAGCGCGTTGGTCGGCCCCGGCGGCTGGCGCCAGCGCTGGATCTTCCCGTCATCGCCTTTCAGGGCGACGAAGCCCTTCTTCCCGGCGGCCTCGTGCTCGATGCTCTTGGGCACCTCCCACCAGGGATTGAGAATGACGCCCGTCGCCATGGCGTTGAGCTGCGGCGTCGGAGTCGAGAGCTTGCCGGCAATCGCCCGCTGCTTCCACCTCGTGACTCCGTCCTGGACGAGCGTGGCGTGGAAGCTCGGGACATTCACGATGATGTACTTCTCGCCGAGATCATGTGGCAGCCAGCGCCAGCGATCCATGTTGAGGCGAATGCGGTCGCGCTCGGCGGTGTCGCTCGCCGGCGCCTCGGCCAGCGCCGCCTTCAGCGCCGCATATTGGGAATGAACCGGGAGCAGGCCGTTCAGAGCCGAGGCAATGTCGTGCGCCGCGAGCGCGGAGCGAAGCAGCGCGTCCTGCTTCTCGGCATTCAAATCATTGTCGACGATGAACCAGTCGATCCGCGCCGGCTTCTTCACGTGGCCGAGCGCCAGGTCCGACGAGATGAGATTGAAGCGCTGCGTCGCTGCCGCCGACAAAAGGACGGGATCGCCGGCGGTGATCGCCGCTTCGAGCCCCTGCGGGTCATAATCGGCGGGATTGAGGCCCTCAGCTCCGACCTGCTGGAGATAATGGAGAAGGTCCTGTGCGCTGATCGGGTCCCAGACTACGGGCGGCAGCGGCGCCGGAGCGGGCGCTGCGGCGACCGGCTGCGCCTGGTCGGGCGCGTAATCGGGATTTCCGGGAACGGCGGCCTCGGGCGTCGGCTTTGCCGCATTCGCCTGAGGAGCCCTCGGCTGCGGCTTCAATGCCTGAGGGGCCGCGGGCCTCGCCGGGGCCGCGACAGGCGGAACGGATGCCGGGCGCGCTTGCCCAAGGACCGGCTGAGCGGCCATTCCGGCAAGTGCAGCGAAGAGCATGAGCGACCTGGAACGATTGGCTTTCGCCAGCAGCAACTCGTTCATTTCAAACGATAACCCCCCACTTCCACGATAACCATACACCCGACTTTGAGAGGGTTCCAGTGACTGCGCGCCCCAACCCCCGACCGTTCGGCTCATTTTATCGCAAACCAATCCTTAAGCGCACATGGCTAAGCCTTCAGAGGATCCCCAGGTGGAAGGCAGTTCAAGAGTGGCGTCCGGCTTCTTTCTCGACGGCGGAATGATTCCGCGAACAGCGATGCGCACGATCGACGAGCGCATCGAAATGCGCCACGCCGCGGTTTCGAGCACGGCCGTGCTGGACTTTCGCGGTCGCAAGCACGTGATCCGCCTCGTCAATGTCTCGGGTTCGGGCGCCATGGTCATTTTCCCGCATGTTCCAAACATAGGTGAACGACTTAACCTTCAGCTTCTTGACCGCGGACTGGTCTCGGCACAGGTGAGGTGGGTGAAGGACGGGCGCATCGGTCTCTCCTTCGCCGCGCCGCCGGAGTAGCGGCGGATGGAGATGACTCTCGTGACGATCAAGGCCCGTATTGCCGAAGATGAGAGCGACCGCCGGCGCTTCTCGCGGCTGCCGGTCGACATCGAGGCGAAGATGCGGGAACTGGGCGCGAGCGGCGTCGAGGCCAAGGTCGTCAATATTTCCGAGAGCGGGTTCATGGCCATCTCCGATGGCCGCTTCGAGGTCGGCTCACGCGTTTGGCTGATGCTCCCGGGCCGCGAGCGGGCCAATGCCGTCGTCAAGTGGACGGCCGGCGACAAGCTCGGCGCCGAGTTCGCCGAACCGATCTCGCTGGACGGCCTCAAGCACTAGCCTCGCCGCTGGTCGGTCCCAAGCCTCCGCTCGTCGTGTGCCACTCCTTCTGAAACGGTCCGCGATCGATTTTCGTCCTGCAACCCGCTCGGCCCTTGCTCGTTGGGCGAGGCGGAAAGGAAGTCTGTCATGCCGAGTTCTTCCAGCGGAGCCTGGAAGCCCTATGAGCGGGGCTATCACGCCGTCTATCGCGAGCACGAAGTCAACCATTGCCCGGGTTGCGGCCGGACTCACTGGCTGATTGGGCGAATGTCGGCGGAATGCGCCTTTTGCAGTACCGCCCTTCCGCTCGCCGAGGCGAGCATGCGATCGCACAACGGCCCAGTCGTGATCCAGCACAAGAACCGCCACGTTCACGAGTGGGCGGCTTGACGGCCTAGGCCTTCTTCCTGACGGGCACGGCGACGTTGCAGAGGTCGACGCCGCCCGCCGGCCGGATGTAGAAATCGTCGTGCCTGTTGGCTTTCACCTTCAGGTAGCGCGCGAAGGCGGCGCTGTTCGTATCCATATATTCGTACGAGGGGCGCACGGACGCGGGCATGTCGCTCGCGAGGCCAACGCTGGCGATCAGGACATATTGCGCCTTCTCCTTGTAGAAGCCGAGGGCTTCGGTGCCGCGTGGCAGCGAGCTTAAATGATCAATGCCGTCGACGACCCGTCCAACCACCGCGATCACGCGGTCCAATTGCCGAGGCGCATTGCCGATGACGGCGTAAAGCTCGCCCCCCGTGCCGGTATCGGGCGAGAGGTCGCGGCCGACGCCGACGCTTCCGTAGCAATGCGCGAGGTTCGCCCAATGGGCCTTTTGATTATAGGCGATCGGCCATCCGTTCCAAAAGCCCGCGCCCGGTGCGTAGGCATCGGGTGATCCCAGGGGCACCACGGGAAGCCCCTTCAAGGGGCGGGTATATTCGGCCGGCGGCTTCGCGGTCACCCCGGCCGGCCAGGGCTTGTCGCTCTCGTTCAAACCCCATTGCGCGACGTAATTGTCCTGGACGCGGTAAACGCTCGCGCCATTCCAGTAATTGCCGCGTGCCAGGGCCTTGATGTTGGCAACGTGGACGGGCGCGAACGAAGGCGCGAGCTGGATGACGATCCGCCCCCCGTTGGCAAGGTCCATGACGAGAAGGTCGTCGGCGGGAATCGTCTTCCATGCGCTCGCGGGCGCGCCCGCGACGACATCCGTCGGCGTCAGGAGCTTCTTCGAAGGCCCTGCGCCGACCAGCAAGGCGACAGCGGTGACGAGGAACAATGAACGCATCTTTTTTCAGGAACCCCCTTGCTTGAGGACGGTCTAGCGGAGCATTCGCGGCGCGGCTATCGCCCGCGTTCATGTTCATTGCCACCTTGATGCTGTTGGGCTCGGGCGAGCTCGGCCGCGAATTCACGATCGCAGCGAAGCGTCTCGGTTGCCGGATCATCGCGTGCGATCGCTATGCCAATGCGCCCGCGATGCAGATGGCGGACGCCTTCGAGGTTTTCCCGATGCTCGATGGCGAGGCACTTCGGGCCGCCGTCGAGAAGCACCGACCGGATGTCATCGTTCCCGAGATCGAGGCGATCGACACGGCAACGCTCGCCGAGCTCGAGAAGGAAGGCTGGCGCGTCGCGCCTTCGGCCAGGGCCGTGCAGCTGACGATGAATCGCGACGGGATCCGCGATTTCGCGGCGCGCGAGCTCGGCCTCGTGACCTCCAGGTACAGGTTCGCGCAAAGCCGCGACGAAGCGATCGCCGCGGCTGAGGAGGTAGGTCTCCCCTGCGTGATCAAGCCGGTGATGTCGAGCTCGGGCAAGGGCCAGAGCACGGCGAAGACGCTTCTCGACGTCGGCGCGTCGTGGGATCATGCGGTCGAGAAGATGCGGGGCGATCGGCCCCGCGTGATCGTCGAGGAGTTCATCAAGTTCGACAGCGAGATCACCCTCCTCACGGTGGCGACCAAGGACGGGGTCCTGTTCTGCGCCCCGGTCGGCCATCGCCAGGACCTCGGTGACTATCGCGAGAGCTGGCAGCCCGCAGCGCTTTCCGAAGGCGCGCTCTTCTCCGCTCGAAGCCAGGCCCGCAAGGTGGTCGCGGCATTGGGCGGCCACGGCGTTTTCGGGGTCGAGTTCTTCATCCGGGGCGAACAGGCGATCTTCTCCGAGTTGAGCCCGCGGCCCCACGACACCGGCATGGTGACGCTGATTTCGCAATTTCCAAACGAGTTCGAGCTTCACCTCCGAGCGGTGCTCGGCTTGCCGATCCCCTCGATCGAGCTCCTGGGGCCGTCCGCTTCGGCAGTCATTCTTGCCGACCGGGAAGCCGACGATTTCTCATTCGAAGGCGTTGCGGCTGCGCTTGCGCTTGGTGCCCCGGGCAATCCCGTCGACTTGAGGATCTTCGCGAAGCCCAACACGCTGAAGAACCGCCGGATGGGCGTCGCGCTCGCACGCGGCGAAAACGCGAGCGACGCCGTCGAGCGTGCCAAGGCTGCAGCCGCACGCGTCCACGTTCGTTATCAGGACTGAAGGAGGAAGCGATGATCCGGACGCGAATGACTGTCCTTATCGCTTGCGGCGCCTTGGCTGCGTGCAACCAGTCGAACCAGGCCGCATCCAACCAGCGACAGATCAAGGTCGTGAGCGAGGAGCAGAAGCAGCTGCACCAGCTCGATGCCTTCAATCTCGCCATCGGCCTCAAACGGGCGATCTACGATGCCGGATATGCGTGCAAAACGATCACCGACGCGGGCTTCGTCGGGACATGGCAGAACCTCGACGAATGGACGGCTCACTGCGTCTACGGCAATGGATCATCGAGGGACTGGGCGATCTTCGCCGGCCCCGACGGAAGTGCCCAGGTTCGCGACTGCAAGGATGTGGTTGCGACCGCTCTTCCGGCCTGCGTCATCAAGCAGCACCC
>JBJMVK010000023.1:0-15327 GCA_045810725.1 Sphingomonas sp.
CTCGCCGACCGGGATTGTCGCTGTCGATACGTTCAATGGCACCGATACGCCAGGCCTCATCTGGCAAGCGATCGATCGCCGACTGGCCGAACGCCGGAATTAGGCTCCCTTCGCGCGCGTGCGCATCGGGGCATGCGTGAAATCGCTTAAGTTGGCTCCCCGCGCGAAGTCGCGTCGCCCACTATGTTCAGGCGCGAGGGTGGGCGTTGCGGTAGACGTCGAGCAGGCGCGCTGCGTCCACCGCGGTGTAGATCTGCGTCGAGGAGAGGCTCGCGTGGCCAAGCAGTTCCTGGAGTGCCCTCAAGTCGGCGCCGCGGGCAAGCAAATGCGTTGCGAAGCTATGGCGCAGCGCGTGGGGCGTCAGCGTGTCCGGAAGTCCGAGCCTTTTTCGGGCCGCGGCGACCGCGCGGCGCACGAGATCGGGATTGAGGGGACCGCCGCGCGCTCCGAGGAACAGCGGTAGGTTGCCGCTGAGGGGATAAGGACATTTGGCGACATAATCGTCGATCGCCTGGCGGACCGCCGGCACGATTGGCACCACGCGCGTTTTGGACCGCTTGCCGGTGACCCGAAGTGTCTGACCGATAGGTAAAGTGGCAGCCGTCAAGGACAATGCCTCGGCGACGCGCAATCCTGCCCCGTAAAGGAGGAGGAGGATCGCGAGGTCCCGCGCCCCGATCCATGGGTCGCTCGCGGCCTTGGCGGCGTTCTCGGCGAGTTCCAGCGCTTCCTCGGGCGAAGCCGGCCGCGGCAGCGTTCGCGGCCGCTTCGGCGCACGGGTGCGGGGGAGCTCAGCGTGACGCCCCTGCTCCTCGGCGGCGTAGGTGAGGAAGGCCCGAACTCCGGATAGCTCACGCGCGGCCGAGGAAGCGCCGAGCCCCTGCCCTCTCCTCTCGGCGAGGAAGGCCCGAAGATCAGAAGCGCCAAGAGCGATCAGGCCGGAGCCGCCAATTTCCTCTCCGCGATGTCGGCCGAGAAACTCTATCAGCCGATGCGCGGTCGCGACGTAAGCTCGGACAGTGTGCTTCGAACGCCGCCGGTCATGCTCGAGATAGGAGCTCCATTGCGCGGCCAACGCCGCAGCGGGATGAATTAAAGCTCGGGGTGCGTCAGCCACTTGCGGATCATAACCGCAAGAGTCCGCCCAAGGAACATCAGCAGTTCGGAACCGTGGCGTCCGTCGAGACTGAGATCGGCGCGCTGGCCAAGCGCCAGGAGACCGGTCGGGAATGGCGGCTCGCACTCGATGCGAATCAGCGCCTCGGCGCGAATCAAGTCGCATGCGGGACCGAACAAGGCGTGACCTCGCTCGACCTTGCGCATCTCGACGCCATCCACCGCATCGATCGCCCGGCGAAGAATCGAGGGTTCGACCTGCTGGACACCGCTGCCATCGGCTCGGAAGCCCTTGTCTGCGACGATCAATGACAGTGCGACCGCGTCGATGCCGAGGATCAGCGGCCATTCCTGTGTAACGACGTGGAGCAGGCCCTCGACGCCCTCTGCCTCGATCGCGGCAAGCACTGCTTCATGGATGGAAGCGACGGCGCCCGAATGACCCCGTGCAAAAGCGATCAAGTCCTGATTGGCCTCTTCGACCGCGCCGAGCCGATTGCGCAGGTGCGCGACCGCGCGCTCTTCGAAGGGGATCACCGTCGCCATCAACCCTCAGAATACGCTTGGAGCGGTTAATTTCCTACAACGCTGGTCGCGCGGCCTTTTCGACCGGTCCCAAAACAGAGGCGGCGGCGCCTTTCGGCACCGCCGCCCGAAACTCACGAACTAGAGCGCGTCTTAGTTCAGGTGGTTCGACACGTTGTTGAACGTGGTGTTCAACTTGTTGCCGATGCCCTGCATTGCGCCAATCGCCGCAACGGCGATGAGAGCGGCGATGAGGCCGTACTCGATGGCGGTCGCGCCCTTGTTATTCTTGATGAGCTTCAGAAGCTTGCTCATGGTCTTCGCTCCTTGGTTCCAGTGCAGAGGCGCTTCGCGCCTCAACCTGCGGGTCCACTTCGCAGGATGAGCTGAATCTACCGCTGGAGCCTTGAGAAGATCTTACTCCGAAAGGTTGCCGACCTATTAATCAGGAGAAGCATTCTTCTGATTTCAAACGATTTTTTGTCCTGTCGCTTGCCAGTCCTTGAGGAAACTCGCGATGCCGGCATCGGTGAGCGGGTGCTTGAACAACTGCCAGATGATCTTGGGGGGAGCGGTCATCACGTCCGCTCCGATCTTCGCCGCATCGAGCACGTGGATCGGATGCCTCACCGATGCGACCAGGATCTCGGTCGCAAAGTCATAATTGTCGTAGATGAGACGGATGTCGGCAATCAGCTCCATGCCGTTGAAGCCGACATCGTCATGGCGCCCAACGAAGGGCGAAATGAATGTCGCGCCGGCCTTGGCTGCGAGCAGGGCCTGGGCAGCCGAGAAGCAGAGTGTCACGTTCACCATGGCACCGTCGCCGGTGAGGGCCTTACACGCCTTGAGGCCCGCCGGCGTCAGCGGCACCTTGATCGCGATATTGTCGGCAATCTTCCGGAGCACTGCCGCCTCGCGCATCATCCCGTCATAATCGAGGGCAACCACCTCGGCCGAGACGGGGCCGCTGACGACTGAGGCGATCTCGCCGACCACTTCGAGGAAGTCGCGCCCCGATTTGTGAACGAGTGACGGGTTGGTGGTGACACCGTCGAGCAACCCAGTTTCGGCGAGCTCGCGGATTTCGGAGATTTCGGCCGTGTCGGCAAAGAATTTCATGACGGTTTGCGCAGGTCCCGGCTTTGGTGGATGGATCGGCCATAGCCGCTAGGTTTCGGCGCGTCACCAGATTCGGGGAGCAGCCTATGAGCGAGCACGTCCGGGTGGAAAAAGAAGGCGCGATCCTTTCAGTGGCGCTTGCCCGGCCCGAACGCCGCAACGCGATCACGGTAGCAATGTACGCTGCTCTCGCCGATGCGGTCGAAAGGGCAATCGGTGATGACACGATACGGGTCGTCACCTTCAGCGGCGATGGTCAGGACTTTGCCGCCGGCAACGACCTGGCCGACTTTCTCGAGGCCTCGCACCGCGACGGCGACGAGATCGCGGTGTGGCGCTTCCTTCGCGCGCTCGCTGCCTGCGAGACGCCGCTGGTCGCTGCGGTGCACGGCAATTGCGTTGGCATCGGAACGACGATGCTTCTTCACTGTGACCTTGTCGTGGCTGAGGAAGGGACCCGCTTCTCATTGCCGTTCGTCGATCTCGGCTTGGTCCCGGAAGCAGCGAGCTCGCTGCTCTTGCCGCGGATGGCCGGCCGACGGGTTGCTGCGCGCTATCTCCTCCTCGGCGAGCCGTTCGGAGTCGACGAGGCCGAGGCGATGGGGCTTCTCAGCCACCGCTCCTCCTCCGGAAATCTTGGGGCTGAGCTCGAGCGGATTGTCCGAAGCCTGCTGGCGAAGCCGCCCGAAGCTCTTCGCGCAACGCAGCGGCTGCTGCGCCATGACGCGCATTTTGAGACTCTCGGACGAATGCAACTGGAGGGGGGCGTCTTTGCCGAACGCTTAAAGTCGCCAGAAGTGAAGGAAGCGATCAGCGCGTTCTTCGAGAAGCGCAGGCCCGACGTCAAACCCTAGGTCGTCGCGACCCAGACTCTCTTCGATCGAGTGATCGAGATGTTCGGGCCCGGGACAAGAAGTAGGCTTGTCTGCTGCGTATAGGTGACCTTGAGGTCATAATATTTGCCGCCGTTGGCGGTGTCGGTGGCAAGCACCGGCGGGTCGACAGCGAAATGCCCCGGTCCAATGCCGTAAACGCTGGCCTGGATCTTGGCGCTGATGTTGTCCGGCGTCGGGATACCGCACCCCGTGGCCGTCGGACTGAGGCACAAGGTCGCGTAGCGCGCACCTTCGCCCAGGGCCTGCTGAATGCCGGCCGAGGCGCGATAGACTTCGCCCAGCTGCGCGATCATGTAGATCATGAGGACGAGGACCGGCGTCGCAAACGCCATCTCGACGATGGCGGCGCCTGCCTCATCAGTGCGGATAGAGCGGCGCAGCAACATCACTGGGTCCTCATTCCGGCGGTCGCCGAAAGGTGATACGTGTGATCCGAGCTGTTGAGCCCAGCAAAATGGATCGGGAACATCGGCGCATAATTATCGGTCACGGTGACCGAGATGTATGTCCTTTGCTTTTGCCCGGTCGTGCAATCCACGGTCGGATCTGTGTGGACGGTGACGGTCCCGCCGGAATCTATGCACTCGAGGCGATGGGCGACGGTCACGTTACTTGTCGTGATCGGACTCGTCTTGCACGATCCGTCAGTGTTCGTTCCGTTCACCTGGCAAACGGCTTCGGCTTTCAAAGTATCATCGACGGTCTCGTCCTGCGTCGTCTGCATGATCTTTTCGATGGCGCGCTGAGCTCCCTGTTCGAGGCCCAGCTTGCGACTGTAGGCGTTGCTCATGTCGACGATTCCGATTGTCATGAGAGCGAGCACCGGCGCGACCAGCGCGAGCTCGATGATCGCTGCTCCGCGGTCGTTTCGGAAGAGCTTACCCATGGCCTGTCCCTTATGCCTCAAGCAACCAGCCTCACGCGCCGGGAGGTGCCCCCGTCGAAATCATAATCGGGGCACTGGTTCAGCACCTTCATGGCGGAGTTGCCGCTGAACTCGGCACGCTTGACGACGATTTGCAGGCACGCAGCGTTGGTGCTGCTTCCGCCGTTGTAGAGGAGCGACTGGTTCGGAATGTAGATCACGCCTTCGACGGAAGCCCCGTTGTTTCCGTTGATCTGGTTCTGTGTTTTCAATCCGGTGTCGGTGGCACGAGCGTCCTGGTACAAGGCGATGCCCTTCCACGTTCCATCCGCGGTCGGCGCTGAGATATCCAGGGTTCCGCCGGTGAGTTTGATGTTGCCCGTTTTCGTCGGATCGCTGAAGTTGGTGAGGATGATGGTGCAGCCGTCGCAGCTTAGACTGGAGCCCGTGGCGTTCATCGTCAGGCCGCCGCCATTGATCACGTAAGTGACATTGGTCTGAAGCTTCAAGGAGCCCTGTACGGTCACATCGCCAGTGATACAAACCGTCTGCCCCGCAGTATCCTTGGTAGCGCCGGTCGTCCGGTCCATCGGATAGTCTTTCTTCGCGATGGAGATGGTCTTCGAACAGTCGCTGCTGGTCGGCATGTGGCTTGCAAGATCCGCATAAGGATCGGCGACTGGCGGGCTGTAGGGATCATATTCGCCGACCGTCCAGTTTTTCGAATAATTCACCCCGCCCGCAGCCGCGAGCGATGCGGCAATGACCGTCGAACCCGAGCCACCATTTTTGCTGCTGGTACCGTTGTTCGCCGCGTTGCTCGGGTTCGTTGAGTCGGCGATGAGCGAGCAAGTGCCAAGGTCAAGATAGGTGCTGCCCGCAATGTCGATCCCGACGGCTTTGGCGCTCGGGTCAAGGCCAATCACGCAATATTGTCCGCCCCCAGGAACGCTCGCGGCGGTTGCCACGGCCCGGATGATCGGAGCGCTGGACATGAACATTGAGCTGAAGGGCAATCCCTGCTGCAGCTGGAGCGTGACCCGGACCGGACTGGTCTCGTTGCCGCTGTTGGAAAGGCGTTCGATGGTGGGCGATGCATGGAGCGCCATCCAGGTATGAAGGTTGAGCGAGATATCATGCGTGACCGCGGCTTCGACCTCCGTCTGAGTGTCGGTCTGGATGCGGGTATAGACCCCCGATAGGGCACCGGAGTCGGCCGCGCGCTGCAACTGCCTCTTCCACAGCGTCCACTGGATCGTGTCGCTGGCTAGTCCCGCCGCGCCCACGATGAGCGGTAGAGCCGCTCCTGCGATGACAAGAGCGTTGCCGCGGCGGTCGCGCCAGACTTTCTTTAGGAAGCCGAACATGTTCGCTTGAACCCTACCCCGATGGATGCGCTTTGAGAGCCGTGTAGCCCCGGTAGGGTAAGCGAAACGTTCAATGCATTGGTTAATGGAGCTTCACCAAATGCGCGAGGGTTCCGCTTGTTTTTGCGTGTCTTACATCTATAATACACCAAAAGCTCTTGAGCGTTGACCGGCTATCCGGAGGGCCCCACAAGAGCCGCGAAGAAAGGATTTTGAGCCATGGCCACCGAAGCGGCGCCAGAAACCGAAACCGCGACCAAGACGAAGCTCAATCTAACCCCGCCCGACGCGCTTCAGCCCGTCGAGCCGGCAGAGGCTTCAGGACTGGTTCCCTTGAAGAAGGAAGAGACGAGCGAGCTCGACAAGCGCGTCTCGCAATTCGTCGACGAGCTTGCGGCGCTCGATGCAAACAGCCCCGAGTTCGGAAAAAAGGTCGACCAGCTGACCGCGATGGGCCGCAAGGAAATCACGGAAGCGGCTGGTGCTTCGAACCGCTTCCTCGACCGGCCGGTAAAGGCGATCGACAAGGATACCGGCATCGGCGCGGATCTGACCGAGCTTCGGCGGACGGTCGAATCTCTCGATCCAAAGGAAGCAACGAAGACGAGGAAGATCCTGGGCATCATTCCGTTCGGAAACCGCGTCGATCGTTATTTCGACAAGTACCGAAGCTCGCAAACGCACATTTCCAAAATTCTGAGCAGCCTCGCTAATGGCAAGGACGAGCTGCTCATGGACAATGCCGCGATCGACACCGAGCGCGCGAACTTGTGGAAGACGATGCACAAGCTCGAGCAGATGGTGCACATCTCCAAGACTCTCGACCAGCAGCTCGAGGACAAGGCCAACGAGCTCGACGCGACCGACCCGGCCAAGGCCAAGGCGATCCGGGAGACTGCACTCTTCTACACTCGGCAGCGCACGACCGACCTTCTGACGCAGATGGCCGTCACGGTTCAGGGCTATCTCGCGCTCGACCTCGTGAAGAAGAACAATGTCGAGCTCGTAAAGGGCGTCGATCGCGCATCGACAACTACAGTCTCGGCGCTTCGTACCGCGGTTACGGTGGCGCAGGCCATGACGAACCAGAAACTCGTTCTCGAGCAGATCGGCGCACTGAACACGACCACCGCGGGAATGATCGACTCGACCGGCGAGATGCTCCGCACCCAAACCGGCGCGATCCACCAGCAGGCCGCAAGCTCAACCATTCCACTCGAGACTCTCCAGCGTGCGTTCCAGAACATCTATGACACGATGGACCAGATCGACCGGTTCAAGCTCGAAGCGCTCGGCAATATGAAGCAGACGGTCGACACCTTGGGAAAGGAAGTCGAGAAATCTAAGGGCTACATCGCCCGCGCCGAAGGCGTGAACCAGGCGAAGCTGGAGCCTCCCGTGGCATCGCCGCTAGCGCCGATCGAGGCGAAGTGAGCGAAGTCACCGACAAAGTGGAACGAGCGATCGCGCGTTTCGATCGGGTTACTCAGCAACTCGATCAGCGTGAGGGGCCCGCGCAAGCGGCTGCACGCCGCGAGCGCCAGCGCCTCAATGCCGGTGTCGGACGCATCGCAGCGAAGGTCGCTGGTGCTGTCGTTCTCATCTGGCTCGCAACCATCATGATCGGCCTTCTGAAACCCATCGGTGTGTTCGGTTTCCTCGCCGCATTGATTGCCACCGTTGTCATTGCCGGAACACTGATCGCGCGTGGCGGGCGACAAAGTGTGACCGCTCCCCCGCCATCTGCCGATCTTCCCAATGGACCGATGGTCGATCGGTTTGATTCCTACATCTACCGAGTGCGTCGACTGCTGCCATCTCCGGCGCAGGCCCAGCTCGACGGCATTAGCACGATCCTCCCATCGCTGAAGCAGTCGCTGGAGCGTGTCGATACGCTCGATCCGAGCGCGCAGGATGCGCGCCGCCTGATGTCGATCCATTTGCCGAACCTCGTCGATCGTTATGCGAACGTTCCTGCCGCCTTTCGCAAGGAGCAGGACGGGGAGGGAAAAACCGTCGATGAGCGGCTGGTCGAAAGCCTCGCGGCAGCGCGTTCCGCGCTTGGGGACGTCTCCGAGCAGCTCGCCCGCCAGGACATGGCGGCGTTCGAGACGCAGGGCCGCTTCATCAAGTCGCGCTACGGCGAAGAGGGGATCGAGAGCGAAGACGCATCCAGCAGTTAGCGATTGCACGGCGGCGGCACGCCTTTCATGATACTAAGACGTTAGTAGTGGCCGGAGCTGGTGGGGATGCAGCATGCCTTGCCTAGGAACAAACAGTTGCTGAAAGGCGGTTTCCGGCTGCCCCCCGTGGTGCCGGAATTCAACAGGCTCGGCTTTTGGCTGTTCACGGTCGCCTGGGTCCTGACGCTGCTGCTCGCGGTCGCTGGACCCATCCTTGGTTTCCATTATCGCTACACCGAGAAGCCGAATAATTCGCAGCTTCTGCTTGGCAGCCGCGCCGGCTTCGCTGTGTCGCCTCGAGACGCGGCGACGGTGCGCTTCACCGTTGGACCACATGCAGAAACTGCGGGGATCGTGCCAGGCGACCACATCCTCGCGATCTACGGGCTCCCGCTGCCGCGCACGATGCCGGTGAACGAGGAGGCTTTAGCCGAACACGCGAACGACCCTGCCTATATCGCGATGGGCAACCTCTTATTCGGTACGGACGAATCCCAAGTCCCGCTGACGGTCCGTGATCCCAACGGCCACGTTCGCGACGTGACCGTCACGACGAGCGAGCACCACATCGACGCAGGCGCGAGCGCCCTTCGCGTCTCGCCCAGGCTGCTGAGCTTCATCGATTTGCTTCACATCGTCTTTTATCCCTTCCTCTTGTGGGCCGCCTGGCTCCTCCACCGCCGCAATTCGCGCGACGTCGTGAGTTCCCTCTTCTCTCTCGCGGTGCTCCTCAATATTGCTGCGGAGCAACCGTCGTCCGTGTTCCTGGCGACGATCGGAGTTCCACGCCCGGTCAACGTCGCCATTTACGACCTCGGGAACATCTTCCTCCTCGCCGGGATCATGCTGTTCCCGCACGGGAGCCTGTCGTGGCGCGTCGTCGGGCTCATCGCCTGCCTTCCGCTGCTGCTCTTCCTTCAGGGCCAGGTCTACCAGGCCTACTTCGTCTGTTTCATGGTGATTGGCGTGCTCGCCATGATGAGGCGCCTGAAAAAGACCGAATCGAGCGAGCAGCGGCAGCAGATTCGATGGGCGCTTCTCGGCGTCAGCGCCTATGCGCTGCTGCGCTGCATCTCGATCATATGCGATTATTCGAAATGGTCGACCGGAAGCTTCGGCCAGCAGCTTGTCGTCGAAATGGCAGCGGGCATCAGCTTCGCGCTCGCCGTTCTCTTCCTTCAGCTTGGGCTGCTCATCGCACTGCTCCGCTACCGGCTCTACGATGCCGAAATCGCGATCGGGCGGTCGGTAAACTTCGCAGTCATTACATTGGGCGTCGCCGCGGTCTTCGCTGCAGCGGGCGATGCCCTGAAGCAGATTGTCTACAATTATTCGGGCAACACCAACAGCGAAGGTCCGATCATCTTTGCGGCCGCGCTCGCGACGATCATGGTCAACCCCATCCAGGAGCGCGTCCAGCGATGGTCGGAGAAGAAGTTCCAGAAGAACCTGTTCCTCCTCCGCGAGGACCTTCCGCAGAGCGTCCGGGACATGCGAGAAACGGCCTCGCTCGGCGATATGCTGAAAGAGGTTCTGGCGCAGATCGACAGGGGCGTTCGCTCCGTGAGGGGGGCAATGATCGTGAACGGATGCGTGCTCAGCGTCCGTGGCCTCGCCGTCGAGGAGGTCGAAGCGTGGCGCACGTCGGTCTTCGCCCAGGACTATAAGAGCGACATCTGCGAACCCTCCGACCGCTTGTTCCCGATCCGGATCCCGCTGGTTCCGAGCTCCGGCGAAGAAGAGCCGATCGGCTACCTGCTCGTGGGTCCGCGTCCCGACGGGTCGATCCCGAGCCGCTCGGAGCAGAAGGCGCTCAACGAGGTTTCGGAGGAGATCGCGCGAGCCATCCGGACCGTAATCAAGCGCGAGGTGCGCGAAGCAGAGGTGTCCGCGTTGATCGCGGACAATAGCCGGCGCATCGGAGCATTGGAGTTGATGCTCGGAGGCGGTGCTGCTGCTGCGACCGCGAAGCGCTCCCGAGGCACCGCCTAGATCTACTTAAATTCGACGTGCGTTCATTGACCCTGTTCAAATCAAAGGATAATTCAGTCGCCGAACCGACACGGGGGTGATTCATGTTGCGCGCCTTGGTTTTCACCGGGCTGCTGGCGCTGGCGCCGGTTGCAGTCGTCTGCGCTGGTCCCGCGGCCGCGGGATCGCCCAATCCGCACCAGTGCCAGGACACTCCCGAGAAGCAGGCCAAGCGTTCGATGTTTGGGAGCATGCTCGGTAGCATCGGCGGCAGCCTTCTTGGTCATGCGGGAGTGGCGGGGAATGTCGCCTCCGCGGCTCTCCCGGCCGCGTCCTACCTTGGCGACGAGCTCCTCAAAATGCTGGATTGCAAGGAGCAGCAGCAGGCGGCGAAGGCGACCGACGAGGCGATCCGTGGCGGCGTCGGGACTGAAGTGAATTGGACGAGCGACAGCCGTCCGAACGTCTCCGGCCACTCGACGGTCACTGGTCAACAGCAGCTCGCGGACGGGTCGCAGTGCATGACCGTCACCGACGTCGTGATCGTCGATGGCGAGGAAACCACCGTTCCTAAGAAGATGTGCCGGTCCAAGGGCCAGAGTGGCTACGTAAAGGTCTGACGTGCGTCCGGCGCGCATCAAGACGGCACTCGGGGCCATTCTCATGCTTCTGAACGTCGCCGCAGCCGAGCCGATGGACCCTGACAATCCGACCTGCCCGAGGCATCTCAACTGGTCGACCTACCCCGAGATGAAGTTCACGCTCGAGACGATCAACGGGGTCCGGGTTCTGAAAGCGGAGGGCCAAATCGACGAGGACGTCGCCGCTAGGCTCCAGGACGCACTCAAGGCAAACGATCCGGTCCAGGAAATCTGGCTGCGGTCTCCGGGAGGAATCGCGCGTGCCGGCAATGCCGCTGGCAAGATCATTCGAGCGACCGGCATTCCGACGCGAATCCCCGCGGGGTGGGCCTGCTTCTCCGCATGCAATTTCATGTTCATGGGCGGCGCCATCCGCTTCGTGGAGCCCAGCGGCTATTTCATCGTCCACATGTTTACCCACCTCGGTGACAAGGAAGCGGTCCGCTCCGAGCTCAAGGATACAGACAAGGCGATCGGGATGATCGGCGATGTCGAACAGGACTCGGCTTTGCTCGCAAGTGAGGATAATGACTTCCTGATCCGGATGGGCGTTTCGCGAAAGCTGCTCACCGACGTCATGTACCAGCAAAAAGCGGTGGCGAACGGCCAGGGTGACAAATCGACACGACGCTGCCTGTCCGAGGCAGAGGCGATGAAATACAATGTCGCGAATGCGCAATGAAGGAGCTTTGAATGATGCGTGCGAAGCCGATCCTGTGGAGCGCAGCTCTTGTCATCGCCCTCAGTTCAACAGCAGCATTTGCAAACGTCGTGGTGGTCAAATCGCTGGGCCCTTCGGCCAAGGCCTATCCGCCCGGCAAGACCCTTGCTGCGAGCGCGAAGATCACCCTCCAGGGCGGTGATGTCGTGACGGTTCTCGGCCCCAGCTCGGCGCAGACCCTGCGAGGGCCGGGCAACTTCGATGCAAGTCAGATCAGCCTTGCGTCAGCGGCGGGCCAGCGGGGCCGGTTCGGCGCTCTGCGCGCGGCGGAAGTCGCTCACAATCCGAGTATTTGGGACATCGACGTTACCCAGAGCGGGAAGGTGTGCGTCACCAATCCATCGAAGCTCCAGCTTTGGCGTCCGGACACCGACGGATCCTCCAGCGTCCAGATCCAGTCTTCCGACGGACAGGTCCAGAAGCTGAGTTGGGCTGCAGGCAAAGCCCTCGCCCCATGGCCGAGCGCCCTGCCGCTCAAGAGCGGGTCGCAATATCAGATTCAGTGGGCCGAATCGGGCGACAAGAGCAGCCTTGACGTGATTACGGTGAGCTCCGTGCCTGCCGACATGGTCGGGACGGCGCAGGTGCTGATCGAAAACGGATGCCAGAACCAGCTCGACCTGCTCGTGGCGAGCGCCAACAAGTCCAAATAGTCAGGAAACGACGCCGCCTGACCTGAGCTGGGCGGCCTCGGCCGGCGATACGTCGAGGCTCGCCAGCACTTCGTCGGTATGTTGACCCAGCGCAGGTGGCGCGAGCTCGGAATCCGCGCGCGTCCCGTCGAATCGCACGGGCGATCCGACGAGCGGGATTCCGGCAATGGAGCGCACCATCTGTCGGTGTTGCGCCTGGATGTCTTCGAGAGCCTGACTGATCCGGTTGATCGGGCCGGCCGGGATTCCGGCCGTCTCGAGCTGTTTCAGCCATTGGGCGGCGGGCTTGCGACGGATCGCCTCGCTCACCAGGCCGACTATTGCCTCCCGGTGGGCGACCCGCGAGCCGTTAGAAGCGAACCGCTCGTCGCTTGCCCATTCGGGATGGCCGCAAATCTCGGCGAGGCGGGCAAACTGCCGGTCGTTGCCGATCGCGATGATGATCGGCTGATCCTGCGCGTCGAACGGCTGATAAGGAACGATGTTGGGATGGGTGTTGCCCTGCCGCGGCGGATCCTCGCCGGAAATCAGCGCGTTCGACGCCTGGTTTGCAAGCATTGCCAGCTGCGTATCGAACAAGGCCATGTCGACATGCGCGCCCTCGCCTGTTTTTTCTCTGCGCAAGAGGGCGGAGAGAATGGCGATGCAGGCATAGAGTCCCGTGAACAGATCGACGACGGCCACGCCAACGCGCATCGGGCCACCGCCCGGCACCCCATCAGGCAGGCCCGTGATGCTCATCAGTCCGCCCATCCCCTGGATGATGTAATCGTAGCCCGCCCGGTCGGCATAGGGACCGTCCTGTCCAAAGCCCGTGATCGAGGCATAGACGAGGCGCGGGTTCGCGCTTCGAAGCGACTTGGCATCGAGCCCGAACTTCGCCAGTCCGCCGACCTTGAAATTCTCGATGATGACGTCCGAGCGCTCCGCAAGCCTCCGGACCAACGCGGCGCCGTCTCGCTTCGAGAAGTCGATCGCGGCAGACTTCTTGCCCCGATTGCAGCTCAGGAAATAGGCCGCGACACGGCTCTGCCCTTCACCGTGCCAAGGGGGTCCCCAATGGCGCGTATCGTCGCCGTGCCCAGGGCGCTCGATTTTCAGCACCTCCGCGCCGAGATCCGCCAGTAATTGGGTGCACCACGGCCCGGCGAGCACGCGGCTGAGGTCGAGTATTTTGAGACCTTGGAGTGGCTTCAATGCCGACGGCTCCAGAAACGCCGGTCGGCAAGCACGGCGTGCGCCGCGTTATGTCCTGGGGCGCCGGTCACTCCGCCACCCGGGTGCGCGCCGGATCCACACAGATAAAGGCCCTTGAGCGGCAACCGGTAATCTGCGGCGCCGATCATCGGACGTGCGCTGAACAGTTGGTCCAGGCTCATTTTTCCATGGAAGATGTCGCCACCGATCAAGCCGAAGCGGCGCTCGAGGTCGAGGGGCGAGTGAATCTGCCTGCCGATCACCGATTTCGCAAAGCCCGGCGCATGGGCGTCAACCGTTGCGATGATCACGTTCGCGGCCTTTTCGCGCTCGTCGTCCCAGGTCCGGCCCGGACCCAGGTCGTACCGGAAGTGCTGGCAGAAGAGGCTCGCAACATGTTTGCCCCTGGGCGCGAGGCTCGGGTCCAGCGTCGAGGGGATCAGCATCTCGATTATCGGCTGCTTGGCCCAGCCGTTCACCGCCGCGTCGAGCCAGGCCCGATGCATGTATTCGAGGCTCGGCGCCATGATGATCCCAGCCGTCAGATGGTTGCCCTTCTTCGGGAGGACTGTGAACTTCGGCAATTCCGAAAGCGCAACATTCATCCGGAAGGTGGCGCTTTCGCACTTCCAGCCATGCATCCGGCTTGCGACGTCGCCATCGACTGCATCCTTGGGAACGAGCCGGTCGAACAAGAGCTTGGGATTGACCCCCGATACAACAGTTTTCGCGCGGTAAGCTTTGCCTCCGGCCACGACGCCAGCGGCTCGACCGCTTGCGACGATGACCTCCTCGACGGGCGTGTTGAGAAGGATGTCGACACCCGCCTCGCGGCAGGCGCGGGCCATTGCCTGGGTGATCGAGCCCATGCCGCCAATTGCGTGGCCCCAAGCTCCTGGCACGCCCGCAGCCTCGCCGAAAAGATGGTGGAGCAGCACGTAGGCCGTTCCCGGGGATTCGGGCGAGGCGAAATTCCCGACCACGCCGTCGAACCCGAACAGGGCTTTTGTGAGCTCGCCTTCGAAATGCCGATTGAGGATGTCGGAGGCGCTCCGTACCGCAAAATCGAACACGGTGCGCGTCTCGCCGAGCGTCAAGCCAGCCATGTCGCGCCCGAGGCTGAGCAGCTTCGGGATCGCGCTGACCCTGCGCCCGACATTGGGCGGGGCGCGCAGCAGCCATTTCTTGAGGAGCCGGACGACCGTCTCCAGTTCTTTGACATACCGATCGTAGCCATCGGCATCGGCCTTGTTGTGCCGTGCGATCTCCTTTCGGGTGAGGCCACTCCTTCCCGAAAGCAGGTAATCGCCATCGCCGGGGAGGAAATTATCGGTCTTTCGCAAGACAACCTTCAGCCCGTGCCGGTCGAGCTGCATGTCGCGGATGACCTTGGGCTGGAGGAGGC
Organism: Sphingomonas sp.; assembly: GCA_045810725.1. Lineage (GTDB taxonomy): Bacteria > Pseudomonadota > Alphaproteobacteria > Sphingomonadales > Sphingomonadaceae > Sphingomicrobium. The sequence continues at coordinate 14,663 of JBJMVK010000023.1, forward strand.
TCACCGTGTAGCTCGCGGCGGAGTTGCGAAAGCCGGGAAGGAACTCGTCGGTGACGGCCGCGCCGCCGACGTTGCCGGCGGCTTCGAGAACGGTGACCTTCAGACCCTTTTTCGCAAGGTAATAAGCACAGGTCAGTCCGTTGTGACCCGCGCCGATGACGACCGCATCGAATTCCATCAATGTCCCACCGCTGATTAGCGCACCCGCCTATAGGGAGGGCTTGATTGCGTCCAGAGCCGTGGCGCTCAGGTCTGCCACACGCTGGTCGCCGTCGCTCGTATTGCGAAGAGCGATAAAGGTCCCGAGCATTTCTCCACACGGGACGCTCTTGTCGGCGCGGACCACCGTCACCGTGGCAGAGACGACCACCAGCGTCCGGCCTGACTTGTGGACTCTAGCTTGGGCGCGGAGCCGTTCCCCGGCCGCTGGGTTCATCAGGTTGATCTTGAATTCGACGGTCAGCACCGAGGAGTCGGACGGCATGGTCGTGTAGGCCGCGTATCCACATGCCGTATCGGCGATCGCCGTGACGACCCCGCCGTGAAAATAGCCGTGCTGCTGCGTCAGGTCCTCGCGATACGGCACCTCGATCACCGCTCGGCCGTCGGCAGCCTCGACAAGCTCCGCCCCGAGCAGCTTCATCAAGCCCTGGCGATCGAAACTC
>JBJMVK010000024.1:0-5169 GCA_045810725.1 Sphingomonas sp.
GCCGCATGGCGAGGGACTTTGCGGGCCGGCCTGAAGAGCCGTTTCTGCTTCGCGTTGCGAATGCGATGGAGGAGCTTGCGCTCGTGCAAGCCGGCGTTCGGCCGGACTAATCCACGCGAAACTGGCTGCTCTGACTCGTTTCAGGCACCTCTCGTTACCCGAGCGAAGTTTCGGCCACGACCCCCTAAAACCCGCCACCTTGACCGAGCTGCTCTGGCGCTCTCCACGCTTCGCGCGGCGTGTTGCGATACCGCGGACGTGAAGCGGCTCCGTCGGGCTTGTCGCGAAAGTTGGAGCAGGTAAATCGCGGCGGCTATGGATCAAGAACTGATCGCTCATATGCGCGCGCGCGTTACGCAGCTGCGTCGGGTCATGGATCTGGCGCACGATCCCCGCATGATTGAGATCTTGCAATCCGTGATCTCCAGCGGCGAGGCGGATATCAAGAAGCTCGAAGAGGAGGATCCCACCGCTGATGACACTCCGCCAAGCGGTCCCGCTCCCAAGCTTCAATCCTGAAGTAAGCGTCCCTAACGTCGCGAAGTGCGTGCACATCATCCACCGCGCTTGCAACCAGTCGGCCGTGAAGATTCTGCCCGCTTCGTCGAGCAATATATTCTGAATTGAATCCGTCACTCGGGCGGGGCTCAGTCGGAAGCTGCAAAAGCAGCCTCAACAACTCGTCGGCAAGGAAAAAGGGCGGCTCTTCGGGGGAGCCGCCCTTCCCATGCTGAGTTGCACCCTCGCTCGGGGGGTCTGAGTAGATGGTGCAAGCCGCGAAACCCGCGAAGCGGCGATTGGTTCCTCACGGCTCAGCGCCAAAGGGCAATCCGCAGAACCTCAGGATATGGAAAGGCCAGGGCCGAACCAGCCTCAGCTCACCGATAGGCAATTGGAAATGGTGCAGAAAAGCCGCTCCAACGCTTATCGTGGCCTTGGTGCGACAAGATCCGTTGTGACCTTGGAACCGGAGCGGCTCCCATCTGTTCAGCACCAACTTAGGTTAGGCTTTGCCGTGCAGAATCGCTCCGATAAAAAAGACGTCCCTCAACTTGAAGAGCTGAACTCGGAGCTAACAAGGAGCTTCGAGCGGTGTCGCAGGTTGCTTTTCGACTGCCGTTCGCAACTCGCGGCCAAGAGCAACTTGCCCTCGTTGCCCGGCAGCAGCCCGGGCCAAGAGAGGCGCGGCTAGGTCACCGAAGCTTCTGCCGTCGGCTGACCACGTCCCCCGTCATCAAACCCGTCTCGGCGCCGCCGGGTCAACGGCTGCGAGCCGCTGCCGAATTCCGAACGACTGCAACCGAGCGCTCCAGGTGGCGGATCTCAACCCCTCGAGACATGAGTGAACTCAGCGTGCCGCCTTCGAGCATAGGTGCGTGTTGATCGGCACAAAAGCCAACGAATGGCTTCGTCAGGTCATGCCGTGCGCAGCGGGAATCGGCGACGGCGGTCCGTCGGGTTGGATCAGCAGCCGGTGCTCCGGTTCGCCGGCTTCGAGGCGTGCCAGCAAAGCATCGGGATCATACATGATGCCCGCCGGATTGGCGGCGAACTGAGGCGACCTCATCAGCGCCGTTGCCTCCTGGACCGTTCCGACGTCGACCTGGAACTCCATCCTGTTGCCGTCCGGATCGGTGTAATAAAGCGACAAGGTCGTCCCGTGATGTACCGGCCAATAGGGCGTGATGCCGGCGGTCTTCAAGCGAACGTAAGTGTCCAGTAAGTCCGCAACGCATCGGTACGTATAGGCCACATGGTTGACGCCGATCTCACCTCTATCGTCGCGAGACTTCCCGCTTGGCTTCAGGACGTCGAGATTTGCAAACGCGAACCGATGATGTTCGTCGTCGTATGTGAGGAACGCGAAGGCCGGGCTCTCGTATACGACGTCCGCTTCGAACACCTGGCGGTACCACGAAAGCATCTCGTCAAAGCGCCGAGTCATGTAGACCACGTGCGCGAATTTGACGGGCTTCACCATTGCTCATCTCCCGTTCGTAAACGGCCCGGAACTCTACGCAACGGACGACACGGGACTTGCGCACGGGCAAGCTCGCTTGCGAACTCCTAACAGCTTGCGGGGCCGAAGTCCGCGCCAATCTCGTCGCTCCGGAATGAGTGGAGGGGAAGGGATCCGAGAGGTTACTCTGCCTGCGTCCAACCTCCGGTCGGCTGCCCAATCCGTGCAGGGTGACTCAAAGAAAGAGCGGCCCGGTCTAGACCGAGCCGCTCTCTCAAGACGTCCTCGACAGATCTCAGCAGCTGCGGGTGTACCAAACCACGCCATTGCGATGATGGCGCCTCAGGCAGCTCGAGTGCTGCCGATACGTGGGATAGGAATAGCCATAGGTCGAACCGTAGCTGTAGCTCGGATAGGAGTAGCCGTAGCTCGGATAGGAGTAGGCGTAGCTCGGATAGGAGTAGCTGGAGCTGGGATAGGAGTAGCCGTAGCTTGGGTATGAATATCCCGGGTAGGAGTAGCCGTTGCTGTAAGCGCTATAGCCGTAACTATAAGGCGAATAGCCGTAGTGGTAATATTGGGCGGTCGCCGGCGTGGCAGCGGCCAGAGCGGCCGCAATTGCCCCCGCCGATCCGATCAGCAGTCTTCGCATAGGGGTTTCCTTCGATACGCTTCCCGAAAAACCCAATGTTCCTCGAGATTTGCCGTGACAACGAAGGGAAATGATTGATGTTGCGGGAGGCGCGCCAGAGCGCCGCAAAGGAGAGGCGGACAGCCGTTCGCGGCGACAAGGCCGAGCCTAGACCTCTTTTGCGTGGCGCAGATATTCATCTGCGCCTTCCATGATGAGGTCCGCGGCTCGTTCGGGGCCGCCGACGTCGATCACCTCGTATGTCTGCCCGCGGAGGCGCTTGTAGGTGCTGAAGAAAGTGCTGAGCTCTTCGACGAAGGTCGGTCCAAGCTCGTCGATGTGCCGGATCTTCGCGAAGAGGCGGCTTTCGACCAGGCTGGCGATGACCCGGTCGTTACGGCGCGGCTTCTTGTTGCCCTTGAACTGCTCTGCCTCGAGGATGCCGAGGATCCGGACTTCAACGATCGAGCCGACGGGCAGGCTCGCTTCAGGTAGGATCAGGAGGTCGAAAGGATCGCCGTCGCCGGCGAGCGTCGAGGGAATGAAGGCGAAATCCAGCGGGAAGACCATGCCGAGAGGCAGAAACTTGCCAATGCGGAAGCGGTGGCTGTCGGGGTCGTAATAGACCTTCACTCGCGAGCCGTAGGGAGCTTCGACTATCGCCTGGCAGGTCATCTTCTCGCGGTCGAGCTCGTGCGGAAGCGTTTCGAGCGGGGGAGGGATCATGGCGGCGAAATGCGCGATGCGGACTTAGGTTGCCGCCGCTCGATCGGCGGAGCGCAAGCGATCACCTCTTTGCCGCGCCCGGGGACTGCTTCTTCTTGCTGCTCTTCTTCGCCGGCGTCTTGGGCTTCGCGGCCGGGTTCGCCTTGGGCTTCGCCGCTGACTTAGACTTGGGCTTCGTCGCTGTTCTGGATTTGGATTTCGCACTCTTGGAGTTTTCGTCGGTGGTGAGCGCTTCGAGGCTCCGGCGCCCGATCTGAAGCGCCATGTCCCACAGCGCCTCGCCCTGACGCGCGCCGGATTTCGATAGCCTCGCAAGTTCGTCCCCGGCTTCCGTAGCCAGTGCCCGTGCTCGCCTCGAGTCCTTGAGCGCGGAAGCGGTTGCGACGAGCGCGGCGGCGACGATGTCGGCAGCGAGCGGGTTCTTTGCGAGTGCTTTGAGCCCTCCAACGGACTTCGCGGGGGTGCCCTTCTTGGCCTTCTTCTTTTTCTTCTCTTTCGCCACTGTGCCTCCCAACGACTCCTGTTGAAGCCGCACTCATACCCTTTTTCGTCACAAGTCTGTAACAGGCGTCTGTTTCAGATTAGCGACATGGCGTGGATCGCAGTCACCGAACCTTGAGCGAGGAATTGATCGAGCAGGCCACCGAGGCGGCAGCCGCATCGGCTGCGACCGCGTCGGTGTCGCCCGAAGGGTCTGCTCCCCCGCAGCCCAACCCCCGCTACTTCAACCGCGAGCTTAGCTGGCTCGCGTTCAACAGGCGCGTACTCGAGGAGGCAAGCAACCCAAACCATCCGCTGCTCGAACGCGCGAGGTTCCTGTCGATCTCGGCAAACAACCTCGACGAATTCTTCATGGTGCGGGTGGCCGGTCTAAGGGCGCACCAGGCGATCGGAGTCGAGGAGGTGTCGCCCGACGGAATGACCGTCGCGCAGCAGCTTGGAGTGATCACCGCCCAGGCCGATCGCCTGGTTACCAGCCAGCACGAGGTGTGGGCGGGACTCCAGGCGGATCTCGATTCGGCGGGCATGCACGTGGTCGGGGACGAGCCGCTCGACGATGCTTCCGAGAAGTGGCTGGACCAGCATTTCCGCGAGCAGATTTTCCCGGTGCTCACCCCCCAGGCTATCGACCCGGCGCATCCCTTTCCCTTCATCCCCAACACGGGCCTGACGCTGATCTTCGAACTCAAGAAGGGTAAGAGCAGTGTCCGCGAAATCATCATGGCCCCGGCGGCGCTGCCGCGTTTCATTCGAATCCCCGGCGAGAACGGGCGCTACATCGCTCTCGAGACCCTGATCCGCCGCAAAACCGATTACCTTTTCCCGAAATACGAGGTGCTGCGCGGCGGCGGGTTCCGGATCATCCGCGACAGCGACATTGAGGTGGAGGAGGAAGCGGAGGACCTCGTTCGGTATTTCCGCACCGCCATCAAGCGCAGGCGGCGTGGGCGGGTGGTTCGCCTCGAGCTCGAGCCTGGGATGCCGGATGGGCTGGTGGAGGAGGTTCTCGAAGGCCTCGACGCCCAGAGCGCGATAATCTCCGAAAGCCGCGGCTTCCTCGGGATGAACGACCTTTCTCAGCTCGTCGACGAAGACCGCCCCGACCTCAAGTTCGTTCCGTTCAACCCACGTTTCCCGGAGCGGATCCGGGAACATGGCGGCGACTGCTTCGCCGCGATCCGCGAGAAGGACATACTGGTCCACCACCCTTACGAGAGCTTCGAGGTCGTGGTCGCCTTCATCCAGCAGGCGGCAGCGGACCCCGAGGTCATCGCAATCAAGCAGACGCTTTACCGAGCGGGGAAGCAGTCCGCGGTCATTCGCGCGCTCATCGACGCCGCCGAGGCAGGCA
>JBJMVK010000025.1:0-5441 GCA_045810725.1 Sphingomonas sp.
GGGATGTCTGCTCCATAGGCCTCTGGTTCAGGGCGAATCACCGTAATCAGGTCGGCTCCTGCCAATGAGCGGCACCGGCCAGAATGGGCCGAAGCGCCGGCGCCAAGCTGCCGACGAACAGGTTTACAGTCGCGGAGGGTATTAAATGGGGTGACGAATAGCGTTTCGCCCAAATTCGCCGTGACAAGTTCGGTGGAAGCCCCTCTGCGCCAACGTTATCATCGGCTTTTAGCTCTCCGACCGATCGAACTCGGGAGGGTATCGTGCTGATCGCGGTTAATGATGTTTCGGCCGTTTCGGCGGAAATCTGCTGAAATCTGGCAGAATGCGGCCGGATGGCCTAAGGAGTTCAGACTCGTTGCTCGGGAGTAGCGCCATGTTGCGCGCAGTGGGGATTGGCTTGGAACGCTCGGACGGCTCGCCTGATGATCGCGAGATAGCTGCGCCGCACGCGGCAGACGGTCCCATGGCCGAGCGAGTCACGCGCCTCAGCGGCGGTCAACTTGACTGCCTCCGTCTCGTCGACCAGCACCTCAACTCGAAGGAGATCGCCGCCGAGCTCGGGATCTCGCCCCACACGGTTGACCAGCGGGTTCGGCAGTCGCTCTCGATCCTTGGAGTCGAGCGGCGCGCGCAGGCCGCAAGGATCGTGTCCCAATATTCTGGGCCATATCAGCGATTGATACATCAACCACCGTACATTGAGCACGGCCGCAGCACGGAGCACCCGGAGGCCACGGTCAGTCATCAGATTCGGCACGCTGACCGCGCAGGGGAGGCTGGAACGCCCGGTTTCCTTACCGAGCAGAGGCCAGCGTCGTTCTGGCCGCCCCTGCAACCACCATTTGCAACGAGGAGTAACCCGCGGAATGAGATGAGTGTCGGCCAGAGGCTGTTCTGGATCGCTGCAATTGCGATCGGATCGGCGTTGTCGGCGGGCATGTATCTCGCCGGGCTCGAAAGCCTCGCCAGGCTCCTCAAGAGCTAGCCGAAACCATCATTCTTATCATTCCGGCAACCACGTCCGAGCGATCCTTGTCGCGCGGAAAGGAGCAGTCACATGCGCAAGCACGAAATTGAGAACGCCGCAGTTGAAGTCGCCACGCAAGTCCGCGCTGTCGAGGATACCATTGACACGGCGCTGGCCGAAATCGCCGAGCTGCAGTCCCGGATCATGCGAGCAAATTCGCTCGCGCGGGTGGGCTTTGCGACGGCGCACCCGTCGCTCGAACAGCTCGCGACCGCAGTCACCGCTCTGGTCGCGACGCGGGGGGCGATCGTCTCCTGTCATGCGGCACTTGCGGACGCCAAGGGCAAGGTGCCGGGACTTCGCACCGTGTCGATCGGCGACGATGGGGCATGCCCGCCGTCACATGCGGCGACGCAGCTCAGAGTGGTCGCCTAAGGTATTGACCGGACACGCCGCGGCGTGTCCGGTCCAGTCTCGATGGATCGGGTTCTCATCTATCGCGCGCTGATGTTCGGCATCTGTGCTTATGCCTTGTACCGGGGCAAGACCGACGCGCGCATTGTCGCATTGGTGTTCCTCGTCGGCGACTTTGCAACCCTTGCACTGAGGTCGCCGCTCGCAGGCAGCTACTCGACGGTCGAATCTGGGATCATGGTCGTCGACGTCATCGCGTTCGTGGCCTTCACTTATGCGGCGCTGATTTCCGATCGGTTCTGGCCGCTCTGGGTCAGTGGCCTGCAGCTGACGACAAGCATGGGCCATGTCCTGAAAGCGCTCGATGCGAACCTGATGCCGCTGGCTTACGCCGCCGCGCTCAGGTTTTGGGCTTACCCGATCCTCATCATCCTCGCGATCGGAACCTGGCGAAGCCATCATCGGACGCTGAAAGAATCGCGCGCGACGGCTCCGGTCTAGTCGCCGACGCTGGACACGCGCCGTACCGCGACTAAGCGGGGCTGATGTCGCGTCGCAAGAAATCGCATCAAAGCCACGGAAGTGCGACCCGGCCGCGCCTGTGGGGAAAGCATGCGGTCACGGCAGCGCTCGATAATCCACAGCGCAAAGTGCTGCGTGCATGGGCGACCCGCGAAGCGGCCGACCTCATGCAAATCCCAAAGGAAGTACCGATCACCCTCTCGGAGGCGCCCGACCTCGGCCGGCTTGTACCGCATGACGCTCCGCACCAGGGCGTCGTCATCGAGGTCGAGCCGCTCGAAGACGCATGGCTTGACGAACTCATCGGCGGTGCACCCGAAGGAGCAGTGCTGCTCGTGCTGGACCAAGTCACGGATCCCCAAAACGTCGGCGCGATCCTGCGTTCGGTCGCAGCCTTTGGTGGAATCGGGATCGTCACTCAGGATCGCCACTCGCCGCCCGAGAGCGGGGTGGTTGCGAAGGCCGCGTCCGGGGCGCTGGAGCGCGTCCCTTGGGCACGGGTCGTAAACCTCGCCCGAGCGCTCGAGGAAATTGGCGAGGCCGGATTCTGGCGCATCGGCCTCACGGGAGATGCCCAGACCGAGCTTGAAGAGGCCCTCGGTTCGCCGCGGATCGCGCTGGTGCTCGGCGCGGAAGGATCGGGATTGAGGCCGAATACACGCGAGCATTGTGACGCGCTAGCGCGGCTGCCGATCACCGGCGCCGTCGAAAGCCTCAACGTCTCGAATGCCGCAGCGGTCGCCCTCTATGCCGCCACCGTCGCATAATGGTCCGAACCAAGAGCAGCATCCGCAAGCACGTGGAAGCCCTTGCCGAGCGAGAGCCGGCGTTCGCTCGGGTCGTCGCGAAGCACGGCGTTCCAGATCCGCGGACCAGCGCGCGCGGCGCGCAGACGCTCCTTAGGACGATCGTCGGGCAGCAGGTGAGCGTTGCCGCGGCGCGCTCGATGTGGGCCAAGCTTGAAGCGGCGTTCGGATCGCCGCCCGATCTTCGAAGGCTACTCGCCGCAACTGACGAGGACCTTCGCTCCGCGGGAATGTCGCGACAGAAATCGGGCTACATTCGAAGCCTCGCCGAGCTCGTCATGTCTGGCGAGCTCAACCTCGAAGACCTGCCCCAGGACGATGAAGAGGCGATCGCACTCCTCACGAAAATCAAGGGCATCGGCCGATGGTCGGCGGAGATTTACCTGCTGTTTGCCGAAGGACGTCCCGACGTGTTCCCCGCAGGGGACCTCGCGATCATGATCGAGCTTGGCCGGCTGATGGGCCTTCCCGAAAAACCCAGCGAAAAACAACTGCGCGAGCTCGCTGAGCGGTGGAGGCCATATCGCGGGGCCGCGGCCATCCTGGCGTGGCATAGCTATAATTCGGCAGTTCTTTAGCGATCGGAAAAGCGACTTGAGTCGGACCGGGGAGCGGTGCGAAGCTCACCTCGTCAAAGGAGGGGGCTCAAATGAAACGCGTCGATCTCTATTTCCTTCTGCTTGCCACGGTGCTGCTGATCTGCGGCGCCGTTCTCGGAATTTTCATGGGCATGCGCGAAGATTTTCAGCTCGCGCCGGTCCATGCGCATTTGAATTTGGCTGGCTGGGCTTCGCTAGCGCTTTTCGGGCTCGTCTATCGCTCATGGCCCGAGCTCGCCGCGACGAGGCTTGCCAGGTATCACTTCATTGTTTCGGCCACGGCCTCGGTATTGCTTCCGGCAGGCATCGGCCTTGCAGTGCTCCGAGCGCAACCGGGTCTCGCCATTTTCGCTTCGCTGCTCTGGCTGCTCGGAGTTGTGATGTTCCTTGCCCAGCTCCTGCGGCTCACCGGGTCCCGGACGCACGCGGTGCCGCACGCAAAATAGCGTTGGAGTTACTGACGAAGGCCGCTCGGCAGTAGCCTGGCGGCAATTCCGCGGAAGATGTGAGGGCCGAGGTCGAGGCGGAACGGCCCCATCTTCTCGCCCTTGGTGTCGCGCCCCAAAAGGTAGCTCACCGAGGTCTGTCCTTGCCCTCCGCTCCAGCTGTACAAGGCATTGAACCCGATGACGGGGACGAACACTTCGCGCCCGGCGAGCTCATAGGCCTGTAGCTGTTCGCGTGGGGTCGCGACCCTTGTTTTGATGGCGATGCGCTTGAGCGGCGGGATGACCACGATGCGCTCCCCCTCTCCGACCGGATTTGCGAAAAAGCCGCCGACCTGCTGGTCCTGCGTCGGGCCGGCGTTGAAGATGCTCGCCTCGACCAGCACGGCGCGCGCGGGGCCGCTTCCCGAGTTGAACAACTCCAGCTCGAACTCGACGACCAGATTCTCATTGTCGAGAACGCAGCGCAGAGGATGAAAGCCGATGTCGATCCAAGGCCTCAGCCGCGTCGACACGATGCCCATGCTGGAGGGCGTCGGAGGCTTCGGCGCGGGGGCTGGAGGCGTTGGCGCCGGCCGGGGAACCGGGGCCGGCTCTCCCGCGGTAAAGGCGTCAACCTGCGCGCCGACCGCACCCGCGAACGCTTCGCGGTGCCGATTCCTCCAGAAGAGTATTGCGCCGCCGACGCCGAGCGCCAGCAGTGCGAGCAGCCAGGGAAGGATCGAGAACCTGCGCTCGGGTGCCAGGGTTCCCGTTGTAGGCTCAGGCGGGAAGTCGGAAGCCTGCGCGCGGGAAGCACCGGCAAGTGTCGCCCCTGCCTCGAGCTTCGGAAGCGGGACCGTTACCGAGGACGGCGGCGCCGAGGACTGCGATGCTACGGCAACGCGCTGCGGCTCGGTTGAAGTTGGAACTGTCGCCGAACCCACCTCGGCCGGTCTCCGGCCGGCCTTCGACTCGGGAACCGCATCTGTGCCGGCGACTTCGGTTTCAGAAGCGCGCGGCTCAGTTGTCACAGGGTCGGGTTGCGCCTGGCTGCGCTGCTGACGGCGTTGCGCCGGCTGGGCCGCGGGCGGCTGGTCCGCCGCGCGAGTAACGGTGCCGTTGAGGCTGAAGTTCTGGAGCTCCCGAGGACCGATTGAGTCCGTCGCGGGTGCGTCGCTCGCCGCCGGCGCTTCCTGGGCGAGCGCCGACATCGGAGCCAGCGCAAGTGCCCCGACCAGCAATACATACCCCAAGCGTGTAACCGCCTTCATCTGCTCCCGCTCTGCGCGTGATTCGCGCCGATTTTCCGCGGCGCCACAGGCACATGCCCGCCGTTCGCTCCTCTTTCAAGCATGGCGTCGATGAACCGACACAAAACCGTGCGCCTTGAACTGTTTAGCGAGCGTCCACGAGCACCAGCTCGGCGTCCTCCTCGGCTTCGACGTCGATTCTGTCTTCGGCGGTGATTGCGACGCCGTCGCGTGGCCCCACCTCCACGCCATTGACCCGGACCCGGCCACTCGGAACCAGGTAAAGGTGCCGGTCGGGCGCGGCCTCGAACGCGATCGAATTGCCCGCCTTGACGCTTGCGCCGAGCACTCGGGCGTCGGCGTTGATCGTGAGAACGCCGTCGTTGGAATGACCGCTTGCGAGCAGCTGGAACTCGCCCTGCCGCGAATCCTTCGGAAACGGCATCGCCCCC